>CANQZA010000069.1 GCA_947628175.1 uncultured Clostridia bacterium
CCATAGTGTATACCTCCTAAAACGAGTATAAACACCCAGTTTACCTTTAATTATAGCACAAACCTCATTTCACATCGTTCTGTTATTATCATGAAAATTGTGCCAAAGATTATTGCAAAGCCTGTTCCTATCAAAAAACATACTGCGGTAACATTTTATTCCCTCCTTTTCAAGATTTTTGCTCTATTTCTGTGTTCTTAGAGACTTTATTTTCTTGTACATCCAGCATTTTTTCACTCGATGTTATCAGATTTCTTTTTTTTATTGCTCTGATGGTTAAAGTTCCCGAAAGGATAACTGAAACTAAGAACCCAAAAACAATTGCATTAATACTCTCCAACAACGATATAGGCGAATACGGCATTAATAATTTAATCTTGGCTGACACTATACACGTGAGAAACACTGATATTGATGCACCAATAAATAAGACATACACACTGTAGTTATCGTCAGGAATGTTCAGGTCTTCTTTCGTGTCTAAAAAGAAAACACGTTTTATTATAGAAAGTATAAAAGCAATAATCATACATATGCCAACACAGTTTATGGCATCATTTTTAAAGAAAAATGCGTATGCCACACCTAAGCAAATATTTATGAACATGATTATTACAAAAATATAACCAGTATTTGCATCCAGAAATTTTGTCCGAATCTTGCCTAAGGTAATTATAAAGGGAAGAAGAAGGAAAGCCATAACAATTGTAAGTGGAAATGCCATAAATACAGCAACCATTAAACCAACGTCACAAATCAGCTTACCATCGCACATTATAAGGTCGCCTGTCTGTACGCTAATCATAGTAGTGTCGGCAACCCTGCGCCTTATAGCAGCTACAGCATCTTTATATTCAGTAAACAGCTCTTCCCCGAAATCATTCTCATAAAACGTCCTCTGTTCGCCTACACGACCTATACGTTCAAGAACATATCTATAGCTGTTGCCTCCATATACGCTTATAAGAAGAATTCTGAATCTTTGAATATTTTCCGATGTGCGGCAATTTTTAGGCGCATAGTACACAATCTCTCCAATGGGATGCGATAATGTTATAAGCCTATTGGTCTGGTCTAAATCCAAATACTTTCTGATTGCCTTGTTAAGCGCCTCATTTTGAGCTTTAAGCGTATTTCTTTCTTTGATAAGGTTCTCTATCTCTTTTTTTGCTAAGTCATCTGAGGCCTTATCATTAATGCCCAGAATGGTATCCGGTGAAACCTGTAAAACCTTCGCTAAACGTGCAATCTTGTCCCTGCCCATGTTTTCTATAGCTCCGCTCTCCCACCGAGATATAGTGGCTTCGCTCACTCCGACTGCGTTTGCAACCTCCGCCATTGTAAGATTCAACTCAAATCTTTGTGCTTTCATATCAAACTTTGTGTTTTCTCTCTCCGTGAACATGTTTCCCTCTCCTTGTCTCACTCACCAATTTTCTCCGTTTCAATTTTAGGACACCAATCCGGCGAACCATTAGAGTACTCTCTACTAAATATTTTTTTTATGTTATTGTTATCTACACAAGATTTGCAATACCTCACTCTTTTTCCGCCCTGCTTCTCAACAACACAATTATACATCATATTAATCCCTTCTCAGAATACATTTCTGTTCGTTGCCATTTTTAGTAGATTATTCGTGTACCCCGAACAACCTGTTTTTGAAAGGTATTGAACGCAAAATTCATAAGCGAACTTTTATTACTTAACGCCAAAAGATGACAAAGGCGGAAAAGGTATATACACTGTATATTATCGGGATACACGAATAATCAATAATTATTGATATATAAAATTAACAGCTGTATTTCCCTTTTCACAATCTATATCAGTTAAAAATGTAGATTAGTTCGAAAATCTATGCAACTGAACTACTTTTTTTGAAAGTTTGTTGATAATAACCAAAATATACCGTCATAGATTGGTAATTGTGACCTAATAAGTAGGGATATAAACTAATAAGACATATTTTCCGGATAAACTAAAAAAGAGAGAATAACATATAAATCTTAAGCAATATATAAATAGAACCACCCCAAAATAATACCTTTGCAGCCGTAATAACTTATTTATTGTTTATATATAATAGTACTTCTATATAATTATATAGTACATCTACTAAGTAGTATATTTATTTATTAGGTGTCATTTTGACGAACACTGTAGTGTCATTTTGACCAAGACTTAGTATCATTTTGATAAGGACTACTAAAAAGTGGTAGTGTCATTTTGATAGGGACCATCGTCAACTACCCCAACTTATAGAAATCGGATCTTCCTGCTTCACTCACCATTGCACCGATTGCTACATTCTGTAATCAACCGTCTGACCGAAATGTCCTTTGCTTCAGCAGTGGTAGGAATGTCAATGCCAAACAGTTTTAATCGCTTCGCGGATGGCTGCAAAGGCATGTAATTGTTACGCTTTACTAATGAATAGATAATTCTCGGCACCAGCAATGGCTGAGGCAGACATTTTTTTGACTAATAGCTTAAAGTGGTGGAAATGGTGAGAATGGTGGATATATTTTTAGGGAATTTTTATTATTTATTATAATACATAGTTTTTAAGAATAGTGAATTTTCTTGTCACCATTTCCACCACCTCCACCATCTCCACCATCTCCACCACATAGTCTATTGACTTAACGTAAGTGTCAGCTTGCGGCAAACTACTAAAAAGTGGTAGTGTCATTTTGAAAAAAAACATTTTCTAAATAAATTTTCTAATAAAAAAAGTCCCCTGAAAGGACTCTTCATGCAAACAACTGTCGAAAAATTGTTGCACGTTGAAAAAAGAAGGGACTTTTTTTGTCTCAGTGGTCAATCAGTGAAATATTTTGTGTGACTTTTTTGGTAAATGTATCTGCTCTGAATTGATAACCACTGAGAAATTTACATTGCAAATACCTTTACGCTATATATATACTGTTTTTTCTCGATTTTGTACGGATTTCTATGCAAAAATACTACTTTTTAACAAAAAGTTTACAATTAGTGCTTTTTTCTGTTTTGGACTGTGAACATTCTATCGTATCGGCACATAGCCTATTTTTCCGGTTCAAAAACGACTAAACCATATGTATCTCCTTCAACTTTCAAAATACGTTTTTCGCGATAATCACCGGCTATGCTGCCCGCCATCGCTCCTATGGAAGCTACAGTCAGGAAAACAGCTGCCACTCTGACCGCTTGTACTCGCCACCATTTCCAAATAGTTGCGAGCGTAATAAACTCGATTGAAGCCATAACAGCCACGCAGCTGTACATATAGATGTCAGATTTGTTGGACAGCTGGGCAAATATCACCAATAGAAAAGCAATCACGCCGAGAATAAGCGAAGCAATGACCGTAAGAAGAATTTTGGCTATTGTCTTATTTTTTTCACTTTTGAACAGTGACAAAGCTATTTCTCCAAGCAAAATAATTACTAACAATATTCCTATTAAAACAATAATCATAAGATTATCCTCCTTTGTATTTTTTCTTCTATATAGTTAATACTGAAAAAATCCAAAAAAGTGTCAGATTTCTATGCAAAACTACGATAAATTATTTTTTCAGAAAAACTACATTAAAAAAAACCAGTATCTAAGTCATTTTTGCCTGCCGAATGTAGAAATGTAGTTTTTCCTATATTTACCACGAAAAAAATAATCACAGGAAAGAGGAAGCGAGGAGGGCAATACAATAAGTACGTAATAGAAAATGAAAAAAGCTACATTCCTACATTTCATACATAAAAAAAAGACAACACCAAACAAAGCCTTTAGAGTTGTCTTATCCGACCTATTCGACTATTAACCATGCAGCGTCTTTTGGCTGCACTTTGCTCATGATAGACGATACTATCATTTCTTTTGTAACCATACGCAGTTCTGTTGCACAAGCCCCAAAACCTTGTAATTCTCTAACCAAAGCGTTTCCATAAGTGATTATTTCGGCATTTGTCGGCATAGTAATCGCTCCTATCCAAAAACTAACCATAACCTATATTTTGTACAACTTTGTTATTTTTGTTACCATATATAGTATATCACAAATAACAGCCTTTGTCTACAAATATCTCTTTGCTATTATGCACAATTTACGAAACGATATTTGTGCAGTATTAACAAAGTTTCGAAAAAAGTAGTTCAGTTGCATAGATTTTCGAACAAAACTCAAAAAATTCTGTATTTAATATATGAAAAGCCAAAGGTGATAAACGGGTCTGCTGAAAAGGTCGTTAAAGCAACAAAACGCCTTCAGAAACCCGGAACGATAAAATTTCAGCTACACCTTATACAAACTGTTATAATATATCCCGGCGGATGAACTTTGGCTTTTCTTGTTGCAACAGTTAACATATATTCTATCTCTTTTTATGGTAAAATGTTATGCTTTCTGCCGGGATATATTTCAGTTTTTTTCTAACGGTAGGCGCAAGAATAAATAAAGAATGGAATGTCAAATAAAGAAACATACTTAAAGGAGGCGTGTTTTTTACGGATAAACAAGTTAATTTTGGCGGAGTGGTTAACAAAACGATATATTCTACAGACGGCTACAAGGTATACAGTGTAGACGTGGATGAAATACATTATCCGGATATAAAACACAACAAATACGGTACAGTAAGTATTTCCGGAGATATGCAGGAGCTGCAAATTGGCAGCTATTATGAAATCACCGCCATAGAGAAAGTAAGTAAATATGGTATTGGATATGAAGTGATAGGCGTGGGCAAAATCAGACCCACAACAGAAAGAGGCGTATTTGCTTTTCTTACTGAGATATTGTCGGAATCGCAAGCTCAGGTTTTGTATGATGTCTATCCTGATATTATAGACCGAGTTATCGAGAACCGTTTAGATGATATTGACCTTAAGAAGACTAAGGGTATAAAAGAAAAACGGTTTGCTGTTGTGGTACGTAAAATCAGGGAAAATTTCGGGCTTTTTGAGCTGATAGCAACATTTAATGGCTTGTTCAGCTTCAAGATTTTAAAAAAGCTGTATGACGAATATCTTACCGTTTCATTGATAAAACGAAAGCTGAGTAAGAACCCATATGACTGCCTATGCAACCTTGTAGGTATAAGTTTTAAGAAAGCGGATGCGATGCTTCTTGATATTGCGCGAAATCTTAAAGAACTCCCTCCTGATGAACGTGCAATAGACTTTGACTTTGACTTGCTAACGAGTAAACAGCGTTGTTTGTCAAATATTATATACTTATTAAAAGAAAACGAGCATAACGGAAACACATATATCAAAGCGGATGACTTGCGAAACGCATGTGAGGAGACTACTCCTGAATGCTGCATTCATTTTTCGGATTGTCTTAATAATGCGTCTATATACTTCGATACGGTGCGAAATGTTGTAGCCAATGCGCATACATATATAACAGAGAAATATATTGCTGACTGTGTTATAGAGGCTAAGAACACAGAGCCCATACTGATATATGACTGGAAGGACTATGAGAACATTTCAGGTGTAACCTTATCTGATGAGCAGATAAGAGCTATGGAAATGATATCCAACAACTCAATAAGCATCTTAAACGGTCCTGCGGGTACAGGTAAGAGCTTTACTATTCACGCGATTATAGAGATGTTGAAGGATAATCATGCCACATTTAAGCTAATGTCTCCAACCGGCAAAGCTGCAAAGGTTTTATCCGAATACGCCGGTGAGAAAGCCACAACGATACACAGAGGCTTAGGGTTCACTCCCCCGGACTATTGGGAGTTTGACGAAAGCAACCCGATTCCCGTAGACGTGGTTGTGCTGGATGAGTTTTCTATGGCAGACATTTTTCTGTTCAGACGTGTCTTAGAGGCTATTAACTTTAATAGGACAAGACTCCTTTTAGTCGGAGACCATGCCCAGCTCCCTTCCGTGTCTTGCGGAAACCTGCTCCATGACTTTATAGCATCGGGTATTATCCCTATAACCACACTCACACAGGTGTTCCGTTATGGCGAGGGAGGTTTGATGGCAGTTGCTACAGACGTGAGAGAGTGCAGACCATACTTGTCAAAACCGTCAGAAACGACAGGTGTCATGCAAATCTTCGGTAAAAACAAAGATTATTTTTTTGTTAATACCCCTAATGAGTATATTATTAGGAGAGTCACTGAGATATACGGCTTGCTTTTGAAAAAAGGCAAGAAACCGGAAGATATTATTGTTTTGTCCGCATACAAGAAGGGCATGTATGGCTCTATAGCCTTAAATCGCGAAATACAGAATATCGCTAACCGAATAGGCGTTATGATGGGCATTTTTATTGAGGTAAACGAGACCAGATTCTATCAAAACGATATTGTAATGCAAACCTCCAACAACTATCACGCGGAGGTTTGTGAACCCAATGCCGGTACATTCGGGAGTTATAATTTCTATGATGAAGATGATGATTATGATGATGACGATGACGATAGAAGACATGAAACATTTATCGCTAACGGTGAAATAGGAAGAATCGTTGAGATAGGAAAAAACTATGTTCTGTTGGATTTTGACGGAGTAGTTGTCAAATATGACAAAAATGACATGCAGAATATTGAGCTTGGTTATTGTATGACGATACACAAGTCCCAGGGTTCTTCAGCTGATACAGTCTTGCTGGTAACGCCTTCCGCTCATGCATATATGCTTTGTTCAAACCTTATGTACGTCGGGATGACTCGAACGTCTAAACACTGTGCGCATATTGGCAGCATAAAGACAGTTAACGCATCTGTACATATAAAAATCAATCTGCTCAGGAACACCCTGATGCAGGACTTATTGAAAGACTCCGAAGCTGAATACGCTAAAGAACATAATATAACCCGCATAAGCGGCGATACAGGTCTTTCTGCTCAAATTATTGATAAAGACAACACTTTTGACGGACAGAGCAATGAAACATTTGGTGCAAACGTATATGTACTGCCGGAAAAGGCTTATATAGAAGACGACAGCGATGATACTCAAGGTTATTCGTTAGATACCGAATCTCTCAATTCTGAAATAGAATCAATATACGATTAGTGGATGGACGAGCTGTTTGAAAATCGTTTGCTCAATTGAGGCGAGATATTGTGCAATATACCGTGGGATACACGGGAATTTACGCTTGTGGAGATTGTAAATACGGTCGTAGAAGCAAGAAGGTGATGTCAACAGTAAGGTGATGTCAATATGACAAGTTGTCGAAAAACAATCCCTCCTTTTTTAGGGGGGATTTTTGTATACCTATTTATTCTTGACATTTTTTTCGGTGCATGATATATTAAAAAACAGAAATATATTTTGGGAGAAAGGACAAATTATCGAAACTTGCCGAAAGACCCCCTGCTTTAGCTGTGGGGAGAATGTCAAGTGGGAAAAAATAAAGAACTACGACACAGATGATACTCAAAATCTGGGCGGGTATATCATAGGCGTATGTGATGGAGATGCGGAGGATGATAAAAGCATTCGTATTCTCGGTCATGGTGAAATTTTTTCACAATATGAAATAGCCAAGCGTATAATCTTGACGGTTGTCGAGCGGCTTAAAAAAGCAGATATAGGCTATACAAACCTGAAAATTCTATGCGACGGCTTGCTTGCTGAGGTAAATTATGAGGCGTGTAAAGGTCATTCTGCGGATGAGGAGAGTGACCCTGACTATAATTGTGTCGCGCATATCATTAACGGGAAAAATGATTTCTTTTCGTTGTGCAGACTGTACTCTATAGATTCCAAAATCTATGCCGTAATATCCGAGGACGACGATGAGGATATAGGATATACAATCAGACGCGTTGAATACAATGATGATAATACGATGAGACTGTACCCGATAGAAGACAAAAATCTTGCCGACAAAATATGGAATATGTATGTCGGCGATAATGATTAATGCAGAAATTTCGTTTTAGCTAAGAAGAAGTGGGACCTCTCCCCTTCTTCTTTTCGAAAAATCTAACATCAATCTGTCTTTTTATTTTGTATATACTGGTCGATTAGTATTTCGCTTTTTTCTGAATCTGTGCATATAAAA
This sequence comes from uncultured Clostridia bacterium, assembly GCA_947628175.1. Lineage (GTDB taxonomy): Bacteria > Bacillota > Clostridia > Oscillospirales > Acutalibacteraceae > Eubacterium_R. The sequence continues at coordinate 8,027 of CANQZA010000069.1, forward strand.
TATGACCTACTCCAGAAACAAGGTTTGTCGTCAGTATCATAATATTGAGCAAGAAATTCAGGAAATTCCTTTCTTAACAACCGAGATGTTACGGTCTTAAAGTTGTTAGCCAGCTTGGATAATTGCATTTGAGGCATGCCTTCGAAAAGAACATGAATATAGTCCTTATCCGTGCTTATTTCTATGATTTTGCACTTCCACTGTTTCTCGAATAATTCCGATATTATCGCCAATAAGCGGGTTTTTAAGTCCCCAATCAGCACCGGTCGGCGGTATCTCGTTATTACAACTAAATGATATTTCAGCAAATAGCAAGCGTGTCTATTTGTCCTATAATCAATGCTTTTCATCGTGTTTACCTCTTGACAACTAAACGGATTTATGGTATAATAATAGCATAAAATAACATGTTTGTCAAGGAGAATTTTGGATGGAAATTAAGGAAATTAAGAAGCTATTGACGACAACTGAATACGATTTTCTGAGAACTAACCCGCATCTGGGCAGTAATATAATACTTTTGACAATAGGCGGCAGTCATGCTTACGGAACTAACGTGGAGGGCAGCGACGTAGATATCAGAGGTTGCAGTCTTAACAGCAAAGCGGATATTCTGACTAACCAGAACTTTGAACAGGTGACGGATAACGCGACCGATACGACCATTTATGCGTTTAACAAGCTGGTGTCTTTGCTCACCAACTGTAACCCCAACACCATAGAGATGTTGGGAAACAAAGCTGAGCACTATTTCTACGTCTCCCCTATAGGCAGAGAGCTGATGGATAACGTGGAATTATTCCTGTCAAAGAAGGCGGCGTATTCATTCGGCGGGTATGCGACCGCTCAATTGCGGAGGCTCGATAACAAAGCTATGCGGACGGTTAATCAGACAGCTCAGGAGCAGCATATTCTCAACAGCATCAACAACGCCCGGCAGTCATTCCCCGATATGTACTTTGAGTATCCTGATGACTCAATCAACCTATATATAGACCAATCGCATAGAGAAGACCTTGATTCGGAAATCTTTATGGATATCAACCTGAAGCATTATCCGCTCCGGGACTATAAGAATATGTGGGGTGCAATGAGTGAGATTGTCAAGGAGTATTCCAAGCTCGGTCATCGCAACCAGAACGCGGCGGAACACGGCAAGCTGGCAAAACACATGATGCACCTGATACGTATGTATATGATGTGTCTTGATATTCTTGAAAAAGGACAAGTCATCACCTACAGAACGAATGAGCATGATTTGCTGATGGATATAAGGAACGGCAAGTACCTTGACAGGAACAATCAGCCCATACCGGAATTTTTCGAGATGGTACATGATTACGAAACGAAGATGGAATACGCCAAAGTAAACACATCCTTGCCCGAGAAGCCGGATTATAAAGGAATAAACGAATTTGTTATGAGTGTCAACGAGAGGGTGGTAAAAGGTGAAGTATAACATACATATGCCTGAGGCGGTATGTACTATTCTTCATATATTACATGACCACGGGCAGGATGCGTATATTGTCGGTGGCTGTGTTCGGGACAGCTTGCTTGGGAAAACACCGCACGACTATGACATTTGTACATCCGCAATGCCTGAGACGGTAATGGGCATATTCGACGATAAATTCACCATTCCTACAGGATTAAAGCACGGCACAGTAACGGTTATGTTTGGCAAGACCGGCTATGAAGTTACCACTTTTAGAGTGGATGGGGATTATTCCGACAACCGTCACCCTGACAGTGTCAGTTTCACAAGAAGCCTGACGGAGGATTTGAAACGTAGAGACTTCACCATTAACGCCATTGCGTATAACGAAGAGGAAGGAATAATTGACCCATTCAACGGAATAGAAGACCTGAAAAACGGAATTATCCGGTGTGTGGGCAATCCTGAGGAGCGTTTCACTGAGGATGCGCTGAGAATTATACGGGCTATCAGGTTTGCTTGTCAGCTCGGTTTCACAATTGATACGGATACAGATGAAAAAGTCATCGAATTGGCTTCGCTTCTGGACAACATAGCGATTGAGCGGATAAACAGTGAATTTTGCAAAATTATCACATCAGAGACAAGATTAGAACCGATATTCCGGCAATACCTGAGCGTATTCGAAAGATTTATTCCTGAGCTTCGCACTCTTTATGGTTTCGACCAGAACAACCCGCACCATGATTTCGATGTGTTTACGCACACCATGCGGGCTTTGGATAATTGCCCGTCATCTGAGCTCATAACCAGATTGGCTGTATTCTTCCATGATTTTGGCAAACCCATATGCTATCAGGATGACGCCCCTGCGGGAATACGGCATTTTCGCGGTCATGGAGCGGTAAGTGCAAGTATTACTGATACTGTTATGGAACGTATGCGATTCGACAACAGAACTCGCGGCGATGTTGTGGAGCTGGTCAAGTACCATGACGTGCAATTGACCGGTTTTACCAAACGCAGTATAAGGAGATTGCTCAACAAGCTGGGTGAACAGCAGCTCAGAAGACTTCTGGACGTGCGTACAAGCGATGTTTTGGGGCAAAAAGAAAATAACACTCAAGAAACAAGAATTGGCGTGACAGAAGAAGTTAAAAAGGTTTTGGATGAGATTATAGCCGAAAGAGACTGTTTTCAGATAAAAGACTTAGCTGTGAACGGCAGAGACCTTATAGAAATAGGATTTACTCCCGGTAAAGAGCTTGGGCTAATGCTGAGAGAACTCTTAGATATGGTCATGGCGGACGAATTGCATAACACCAAAGAAGAGTTGCTTCAATACGCAAAAGATATCTTATATGATTTGGATGATTGAGAAAGGAGCAATATGC
>CANQZA010000070.1 GCA_947628175.1 uncultured Clostridia bacterium
TAAGTATACTTTAGATTTTAAATAAAGTTTTGAAGTTTGAAGGGAGTGAATAAATTGGTCGAGCTTGAAACTGTTGAAATAGCAGATCAGCAGGCAAACACAAAACCTGTGGATCGTGTTGAAGCAATTGAATTTAAGCCGAAACCGGTTTATGACTTTTTTAAAAGGGTGTTTGACATTGTTGTGGCGGTAATTTGTTTGACAGTCGGACTGCCAGTATACATAATTATCGCTGCTGCTATCATGATAGACGATTTTGGAAATCCGTTCTTTGTTCAGGAGCGGATCGGCTACAAAGGGAAACCGTTTTTAATGGTGAAATTCCGCACGATGTATGCACATTCAGACGATATGAAGGTTGATCTAATGGAGCAAAACGAATATAAAAGTGTACATTTTAAAATGCAGAATGATCCGAGAATAACAAGAGTTGGCAGAGTGCTTCGCAAATTATCTTTGGATGAAACTACACAGGCTTTGAATTTACTGACGGGGTCTATGACAGTTATCGGTCCCAGAGCTTTTGTACGGTCAGAACAGGATCAGCTTCCGCCTGACAGATTGTTGGTGAAACCCGGGTTATCCTGTTACTGGCAAATTACCGATACTACACAGATGTCCGATGAGGAACAGCTGGAGTTGGATTATAGGTACATAAGAGAAAGATCGGTAATTACAGATCTGAAACTCATTGGACTTACCATAGCAGCGGTGTTCAAAAAGAAAAATTGCTGAACAAGGAGAATAAACATGACGCCAATCCGTGTGGCTCAGGTAGTCGGGAAAATGGTAAACGGCGGTGTTGAAGCGGTTGTTATGAATTACTACCGTCACATAGACCGGGAAAAGGTTCAGTTTGATTTCATTGTTGATGAGGATTCAACCGTAATACCGAAAGATGAAATTGAAAAACTGGGTGGACGTGTTTTTATCGTTCCTCCTTATCAGAAACTTAACAAATACATACCTGCGTTAATAAAATTATTCAAAGAAAATAAGTACAAAATTGTACATTCGCATATAAACACTCTGAGTGTTTTTCCTTTGTTTGCTGCAAAACGTGCAGGCGTTCCGGTACGGATCGCACATAATCATTCCACTGCCGCAAAGGGTGAAACAAAGAAGAATATCCTCAAATATGTGCTTCGCCCTTTTGCAAAGGTGTATGCCACTCATTATGCGGCTTGTTCAAAATATGCGGCGGAATGGTTGTTCGGAAAGAAAACAGTCGCACAGGGAAAAGTGACGATTTTCAATAACGCAATTGATCTTGACAAATTTAAATTTGACGAAAATGTCCGTAATGAAGTGCGCAAGGAGCTTGGCATTGAAGATAAATTCGTCATCGGTCATGTGGGAAGATTTTGTTATCAGAAAAATCAGGAGTTTCTGGTTGATATTTTTGAGGAAGTTTATAAGCAAAACCCGAACGCGGTGCTTATGTTGGTCGGCGACGGTCCGGACAGAGAAAAGATCGAAGAAAAAATTAAGAATATTGGGGGGGTAATTCTCTTAGGTAATCGGACAAATGTTGATAGGCTTTATCAGGCAATAGATATATTTGTTTTCCCATCAAGATATGAGGGCTTGGGAATAGCGGCAATAGAAGCACAGGTGTGTGGAATAAAAACAATCATTTCGGAAGCTGTGCCGAATGATGCGGTCATATCCTCAAATACGGAACAATTATTATTGGAGGACGGAGCAGGCAGCTGGGCAGAAAAAATTCTTTCTGTCAAAATTTATGATAGAGCATTTGTTTATTCGGAAATATATGATATTTCCATTCAGGCAGATAAATTAACAGAATTTTACGAAGGGTTATCCGATGAAGGATCAGGAAAAGGACAAGCTAAAGAATATACAGGAGCATATACTATTTCTCGGCAACAGAAATGATGTTTACAGGTTTTACAACGCTATGGACGTTTTTGTATTGCCGTCAAGAGTTGAAGGATTTGGACTTGCTGCGTTGGAGGCTCAATTTTGTGGTGTTAAAATAATAATATCTGATGCAGTCAAAGATGAAGCGATCATTGTAAAAAAATATGACAAGATAAATTCTTTTAAAATTAAGGATTGGGTAAAAAAAATAATTAGCAAACAAAATTATAACAACGAGTATACGGTTGATATTAATAAATTTGATATACAATATCAGGCAGAAAATTTGGTATCGTATTATTTTAAAATAACAAACTTCGGCTAATTCTTATAAAAGGTATGTTAAAAAATGATCAAGCTTTTTGGTAAAAATAATTCAAGCACCAACGCTTGAAAAATGGTATACACTGGCATTACAAAGAATTCATTGAAGCAGTAATGCACGTATGCAAGGTTTGTTAATTATGAAATGTGGAAGTCAGTTTTGCTGATTACTTGATATATAGAATAATTTAGAAAAAAATACAGTGTTGGTGGTTAACGTGCTTATAGGTGAAAATGGGATATGGGATGTAATATGTAATGATAAGAAGCGTAATATACATCCTCGCAACAGAAGTTTTATATTTCTATTCCGCTTGGGAAGTTATTTTTATCACAAGGGGGGTGGCTTTTACCACTATCTCTATTATTTCGTTTGTTGATTAAGCTGACAATCAACAGAAATAATCATTTTCCTTTGCAAGCTCAGATTGGCAAAGGAATCAGATTACCCCATTTGGAAGGCATTGTTGTCAGTGGAAATGCAGTAATCGGGGAGCGGTGTACTATATTTCACCAAGTCACAATTGGTGTAAATGATTTAGTTAGCGACAAGGCACCGTACATTGGAGACGATTGTTATATCGGGGCTGGTGCAAAGATTATTGGAAATGTGCATATAGGTAACAATGTGAAGATAGGTGCAAATGCTGTGGTTACACACGATGTGCCAGATGGTGTTACTGTTGTAGGATACAACAAAATTATTCGATGAAGAAGGGCAGAAAGGAGAATTAAGTGTACAAAATATTATTTATAGAAGCAACGTCATCCAAAGGCGGCATAGAAACTTTTATATTGAATATATGCAAGCACCTTGATAAGCAACGTTATCAAATTACTGTTCTTGCAAATTGTCCTGAATGTTCTATTGAACGAGAACTAATAGAGGCAGGCGTTTCTATAGAACATATTCGAACTGTTAAACAAGGACTTTTTGCATATTATCATGACTTAAAACGGATTATTGACATAGGAAATTATGATATTGTTCATATCAATAAAAACTCATTAGCAGATCCGATAGCACTGTTATTGTGTAAAAAAAGGCATATTTCTAAAATTGTATTACATTCGCACAATACGCATCCTACGAATGGGAAAATGTCAACCTTGCTTCATCAGATTTTCAAAAATCTATTTGTGAATAACCAAATTATAAAAATAGCTTGTTCACAAATGGCTGCTGACTGGATGTTCAACAAAAGTGATAAGGTTTTTCTGCTAAAAAATGGAATAGAAATAAACCGATATACTTTTCGTCAAGATATACGTGATCGTGTGCGAAATGATTTGGGAATACCCCCGAAAAGTCTTGCATTCTGTAATGTCGGAAGATTATGTGAACAAAAGAATACTCTTTTTTTAATTGAAATTATGGGCGCAATTGTTAAGCTATATCCGGATGCGATGCTTTTCTTGATTGGTACAGGAGAGATGGAAAATGCAGTCAAAGAAAAAGTTCGGGAATTATGTCTTTCTGAGTATGTAACGTTTCTGGGAAAGCGCACAGATGTGAATGAACTACTTCAGGGAATGGATTTGTTTTTAATGCCATCTTTGCATGAGGGACTTCCAATTGCAGCGATAGAAGCACAGGCGGCATCACTTCCACTATTGATTTCAGATACAGTGGATCATGAAGTAAAACTTTTACAATCTACAGAATTTGAACACTTATATTCCAAAGCAGAGATATGGGCTAAACATAGTTTGAAACTTGTAAAATCTATACAGAGAAAAGATATGTCTGAACAAATAAAAAAATCCGGCTATGATATACATACATCAATAGCCAGACTGGAGCAACTTTATTCTAACGATAAATACGATTGTTAAGGGTAGTTAAAGAATGATTTATCTGGTTGTATTTTTTTTATCGTGTTGCTTTTTTATGATATCAGAACGACTGGAAAAGAAAGAATCGACTTTTCTTAGCATTTCATTTGGTAAAAAAAAGCAAAGTATTTTTTATTATATCTGCATAGCGATTGGATTGTTGTTACCAGCAATATTAGCAGGGCTCAGAGATTCATCCATAGGTACTGATGTAGAACTGTATGGGAACTATTGGTTTATTTATGCGGGTAAATCCAGGTTCATTCCTTATATGAAAATGGCTTCTGAACAATCGATCGGCTTAGTCTATGCATTGTTGAATTATATAGTTGCTATTGTGACAGATGATACAAGGGTATTTTATTTTGTACTGTCGCTGGTGGAAACCACACTGGTCTATTTGGGAATTAGAGGTTTCAAAGATAAAATCTCTGTTGCTTTCGGGATGTTCTGCTACTACACAATTTTTTACAATAATTCTTTGAATTTGCTGAGACAAATGCTTGCAGTTTCGATTGTCTGCTATTCCTATCAGTTCTTGCTTAAAAATCGTTATGTGCTTTTTAGCGTGTTGGCAGTGTTGGCGATCATGAGTCATTCTTCGGCAATCTTTGTCATTTTTATGTTGTTAGTGTGGTTGTACCTGAAACGGCATAAGTCCAAGACAAAAACCTATTTCGTAAACTTGATACTGTTTGTGGTCATCGCATTTATTATGCTTACTTATAGGTCATTCCTGGAATTTATGATTTCTCATCATATTTTGTCAGAACGGTATTTAACTTACCTACAGGAAACGGTTGTCGGCGGCAGAATGCTTCGCTTGGGATTCTGGGGTGCTATAGCTGTTTTTGCATATTTCGCATTTAAACAGATGATCAATTATGATGCGCGCAATAAGTTCCTGATCAGCTGCATCACCATATCCTGTGCGTTTTCACTTGTCATGTTCATGGGGAATGTGTACACAATCCGTATGGCATACTATTTTGATTGTGCAGCAATTATCCTGATTCCAATGATTCCAAAGATCTATAAACTGAAGATTGAAGTTGTCAGGGGAATGAAATATTTACCTTATTTTCTGTTAGGGATTGTACTGATTGCGCGATGGTATTTGGAATATGTATATTTTCTAAATGGTGAAACATATCCTTATCGATTTGCTAACTTTTAATGAAGAAGGAGAAAACAATGGCAATTTATATTGTTACACACAAGAAATATAAAATGCCAGATGTCAAAGATTATCAGCCGATTCAGGTCGGTGCTGCATTGCATGATGATCTTGGCTATCTAAAAGATTCAGATGGTGATAATATTTCGAAAAAAAATCCCAATTATTGTGAATTGACGGCATTGTATTATATCTGGAAAAATTGCAAAGAGAATGTTGTTGGTTTGGTTCATTATAGAAGATATTTTTGCACAAAAAAGACGATTCATCCGAGTAAATACATACTTTCTTATGATCATGCAATACAGCTTCTTAAAAAATATGATATTATTCTTCCCTACAAAATGTACCGTCAAGGCAAAACGCTGCGTGAAGATTATGCAGCAGCACATAATATCAAAGATTATGATATTTGTCGAGATGTGATCGGTGAAAAATATCCGGACTATCTTAACGCATTTGATAAAGTATCTGCACAAAAAACGCTCTACCAGTATAATATGCTGATCTGTAAAAAAGAATTATTTGATTCCTATTGTCAATGGCTGTTCGATATTCTTTTCGAGGTAGAACGACGTGTAGATATCAGAAAGTATGATGCGTATAATCAGAGGATTTTCGGATTTCTTTCTGAACGTCTTTTCAATGTCTGGTTGGAATATAAGCAGTTGAATGTCAAGAAATGCGAGGTATACAACATCGAGGACAGTCTTGCACAGTTGCTGAAAGCTAATTTGAAGAATGTCATCAAGCCAATTGTGGGAGTAGAAAGATAATGAAAAAAATCGGGATCATTACGTTTCATTCTGCATACAATTATGGCTCTGTGCTCCAGGCATTTGCAACACAGGAAATTGTCAGAGCACTTGGGTACGAAGCACAGATTATTAACTATCGTCTTGCAGAACAGAGGAAAGTTTATTCTAATCTAAGACTCAAGTATGGTATAAATACATTGGTAAAAGATATTACTTTGCTGCCAATGAACGGAATGCGTAATGAAAAATATGCTGCATTTGAAGAGTTCTTTGTTAAAAATCTTGCCTTAACGCAGGAAGTGTCAGAGGTGAGGGAAACTTTGGCACTTATGCAACAATACGGGACTATCATAAGTGGCAGCGATCAGATTTGGAATAAACACTCCTTGGAACTGGAAAACATCAGCTGGGATTACATGAAACCATATCTTCTTGCCGGGTTTGCGGGAAAAAAAGTTTCCTATGCGTCCTCTATTGCAAATATGAGCCAAAAGGAACTGGAGAAAATTAAACCCTACTTGCAAAAGTTTTCACATATTGCAATGCGTGAGCCTTCCAGTGCCGAGGTGATTTCTGAAATGCTGGGAAGAAATGTAGAGTCGGTACTTGATCCGACATTCTTGCTTGATAGTACCGCTTGGATTAAGGCACTGTCACTAAAAAATCAGCCATCCGGTAAAATTGTTTATTATTCTCTTGGCGGATTGAAACGGTTCAACATGGTGCGTCCGATCTTGGAACAACTGGCACGGAGAAAAAAATGCGGTATCATAGTGATGACACCATTCTGTTATGTGCCTAAAAGCAGTGTTTTTGAGCCGCATCAGGAATATGGACCTGTTGATTTCCTTCAGACACTCAGAAACGCTGAAATGGTTGTGACAGATTCATATCACGGGACAATTCTTTCGGTAAATCTTTGTAAAGATGTCTATTCTATATGTAAGCAGAGCGGTTCTGAATTTAGAAAAACTGATATTCTGAAAAATATTGGTATGGAGAACAGGATCATTTATCAGCCCGAAAAGATGATAAAGGAAGAATTTGCTTCTATTGAATATGCCACTGTACAAAAACGTTTGCAGCAGCTTCGAGCAAAGAGTATTTCATATTTGAAAGACGCATTGGGAGAATGAAAAATGGAAAATCAATTTATATGCAGACGGGAAGATTGTACCGGATGCGGGAGTTGCGCCAATGCCTGCCCAAAATCCTGTATTACAATGCAGGAAAATAATGAGGGCTTTCTGTATCCTGTTACTGATATGGAACAATGTATCCGGTGCGGGAAATGCGGAAAAGTATGTCATGTAATTTCAACGATTAAAAAATACAATGGTAATTTCTATATGTGTTGGAACAACAATCGTGAAGTATTGAAAAAAAGTTCATCAGGTGGTGTTTTTACAGCACTCGCTATGACCATGCTCAGTAAAAATGGTGTAATTTATGGTGCATATCAGGATTTTGGCGAAAATTGTGTTTATCATATAGGTGTAAAAAACGAGAAGCAACTTGATAAACTTAGAAAAAGTAAATACTGTCAAAGTAATATGAGGACTGTTTTCAGGGAGATATGTGATCTATTGAAAGCAGATACACCTGTGTTGTTTTGTGGTACTGCATGTCAGGTAGCTGGACTTATATCCTACTTAAGTTATTCTCCAATAAAGGCAAAGCTGAATTTGCTCTATACTGTAGATGTGCTTTGTCATGGAGTAGCCAGCCAGAAAACCGTAAATGCATTTCTGAAAAGTAAAGAAAACAAGAAACATAAGAAAATTAAATTCTACCATTTCAGAGTTAAGGATACCAGTGAAGGCTGGAAATCAGGTTGTGGCAGAATGCATTTGATATTTGATGACAATTCTGCTTATATTGCGCCACCGGGTGCTGATACATTTTTTATGGGTTTTAACCATAATCTGTTTCTACGTGAATCGTGCTATCGCTGCCGATATTGCGGTACAACACGCATTTCGGATTTTACGATTGCCGACTACTGGGGCGTTCCGGAGGAGTTGCTTCCGGAAAATCAGACATATTATGGTGTAAGTGTTATGACAGTAAACACAGAAAAGGCTGAAATGCTTCTTCCTGAATTGCAGGGGCTGATGCACATTGAAAAAATTGCACCGGATATTGCAGTTGCCAATAATCGCTCCTTTACAAAGCCAAACGACCGTCCGGCACAGCGTGATGCTTATTTTCGATTGATTGATCAGACGGATTATGATAAACTGATCCGCAAGCTGCTACCGAAAGCCTACTGGAAGGGCATGGTTAAGGGACTTGTAGGAGCTGAAACAATCAGAAAGATCAAGAAACTGATAAAAAGGAACTGAAGAGTATGGAACAAAAACCGCTCGTTGTAATCAAGTGTCTTGCTTATAATCATGAGAAAACAATACGTCAGTGTTTGGAAGGGTTTGTAAAGCAAGAAACTGACTTTCCATTTGTCGTTATCATAAATGATGATGCTTCTTCTGATCACACAGCAGATATTATTAAAGAATTTGAAAAAAACTATCCTGACATAATAAAGCCGATTTATCAGACAGAAAATCAATATTCCAAAAAAACATTGGGAAAAATAATGCAAGATAAAGTTGATAGTTTCCCATCAATAAAGTATGTCGCCATTTGTGAAGGAGATGATTACTGGATTTCAAAAGATAAACTTCAGAAGCAAGTGGAATTTTTGGAAACTCATTCGGAATATTCAATGTGCTGTACTAATTGTGTTGTGATAACTTCATATGGTGAAGAGGACTGGTCTATTTCGCAAACAGATATTGATTTACCGCTTGAAAATCTGATAAAAAAAGGTGGACTATATATTCCAACAGCGAGTGTTATCTATAGAAAAGAAGTTAAAGAAAACTATCCGGAATGCTGTAAACAATGCAGCGTTGGAGATCATCCGCTTCAGATTATGTGCGGATTGAAGGGTAAAGTCAGGTATTTTAGTGAAAAGATGGTTGCATATCGTTATGCAATGGGTAATTCGTGGTCGGCTTCAAGAAAAAATTTGGATATTGATACATTGATTCGTTCTTGGAATACTTCAATTATTATGCTTGAAGGACTTGATGCATATAGTGATTATCAGTATAGCAGTTTTTTTAAAGCGGGCGAAATTAGTATCATTCTCCGAAATGTAAGTATATACCCTGAGAAAGCAAAATACATATTAGATCAAATGCTTAAACTTTGTCCGGATAGTATAAAATATGCAAATAAAAAGGAAAAATTGAAGCTGTTTTTCATTCAGCATCATATGTCTTTTATACTGATTTTAAATAAAAAAATAAAAGGTTTATATATACATAAATAGAAGGACTCTTATTTATATGAATAGAAAAAAAGTTGTCTCCAATTTCATATGGCGATTTTTAGAACGATGTGGCGCACAAGGTGTGACTTTCATTGTATCTATTGTCCTTGCAAGGTTGCTTGATCCGGAAGTTTATGGAACCGTAGCTCTTGTGACTGTCTTTACAACAATTATGCAGGTATTTGTAGACAGTGGAATGGGCAGTGCTCTGATTCAGAAAAAAGATGCAGATGATTTGGATTTTTCAAGTGTGTTTTATTTCAATATGACTATGTGCAGCTTTTTGTACATTGTTATGTTTCTGATTGCACCTTTGATTGCAAATTTTTATGAGAATCCTGAATTGACACCTGTTATTCGTGTACTGAGTCTGATATTGATTATTTCCGGGGTAAAAAATGTTCAGCAGGCATATGTTTCCAGACATATGATGTTTAAGCGTTTTTTCTTCTCTACATTGGGCGGAACAATCGGTGCAGCAGTTGTTGGAATCACAATGGCATACCTTGGATTTGGTGTTTGGGCATTGGTTGCACAGATGCTGTTTAATGCTGCAGTGGATACTACCATATTATGGATCACGGTTAAATGGCGGCCAAAGAAAATGTTTTCCTTGCAGCGGCTGAAAAGATTGTTTTCCTTTGGATGGAAATTGTTGATTTCTGCTCTTTTAGATACTGTCTATACCGATTTGCGGCAATTGATTATTGGAAAACTTTATACGTCTTCTGATTTGGCGCAATACAATCAGGGAGAAAAGTTTCCAAAATTGATTGTGACGAATATCAACACATCAATTGATAGTGTCCTTCTCCCCGCAATGTCAAAAGAACAGGACAATCCGGAACACGTGCGGAATATGACAAGACGTGCCATTAAAACAAGCACTTATATCATGATGCCGTGTATGGTTGGACTTGCTGTTTGTGCAAAGCCGTTAGTCAGTTTAATTTTGACGGACAAATGGCTGCCATGTGTACCGTTTTTGCGGATATTCTGTTTTACGTATGCGTTTTATCCAATTCACACAGCAAATTTGAATGCAATCAAGGCAATGGGTCGAAGTGATCTGTTTTTGAAACTGGAAATAATCAAGAAAATTATTGGCTTGATTGCAATTGGCTCAACAATGTGTATAAGCGTAGAGGCAATGGCATATAGTTCGTTAATTACTTCAGTTTTATTTCAAATCATCAATTCATCTCCAAACAAAAAATTACT
>CANQZA010000071.1 GCA_947628175.1 uncultured Clostridia bacterium
AACGGACTTTGACTCCGTCATGCGTGGGTTCGAATCCCGCCTCCCCAGCCAACACCTCGATTTTCGGGGTGAATACGATCCATTAGCTCAGATGGCAGAGCACTTGACTTTTAATCAAGGTGTCCGGGGTTCGACTCCCCGATGGGTCACCAAATAAAAAGCCTTGAAATCGCTTTGTTTAGCGGCTTTCAGGGTTTTTTATATTTTTTATGATTTTATGCCATTCGCATTCTTTTTAGGGTGTGTGAAATGTCTGCTAATAATAAATAGCATAATTGGATAAAGAAAGAAAAACAGCAAAAAATAAGGCAGATACAATCCACTATGTATCTGCCTTGTTTGTTATCCTATCATATATTTTTCATTTAGGACCATTTTAATGCTTTGATTGAAAAGCCGAGTGAAAGGTCAAGCATATTCTTCTGTACAATGGCGACTACCTTACGCTTGCCGCAGCCGTCAACATTTGCCGTTATTTTATAGAAGTTATTGTTGCCCATATCTTCAATTTTTGTAATTTTTACCGTCTGCTTTTTTGGTGTAAACTCCGAAATCGTGAAGGTATCATTGCTCTTTAAATACTCTATGGGCGCCTTTGATTTCTTTGCGGCATCGTTGCACAAAGTTTTGAAATTAACAACTGTCTGACCGAAGTATTTAAAAAGATTGAGAACGACAGGACTTGAAGGATATACAGGACTTGTTCCGCCTTCTCTTTCCGCCATCCATACCGCTACATGAGTGGCTATTTCAATAGGTATGCCATCTGAATTCTCATAGCTTTCAAGATATAAGTACGGCACCTCAAGCATAGAGGCAATGGTTTCCTGATCCTCGACGGAAAAGTTTACCTCTTTGCCTTCATCAGATGTCTTTGGTATTTTTTCAGTTCCTTTAAAAGCAGTGGTATCAGGTTCCTTTGTAAGCTCAACCTGCTTTTTTGTAGTACCGGTCGGATCATCAGCCCGTGTTGTTGAATGGTTTACTCCGGCGTCAGGTGTATTACTTTCATTGCCATTGCCGTCTGAGTTTCCTGAACTGCCTGAGTTGTTGTTGGACTCTGCCGGCTTTTTGCTGCTTTCAGTTTTTTTGGTTGTTGCTGTTGTATTCATGTTGTCGGCAACTTCAGATTGTATGGTTGAAGGCTCTTTTGTTTTGGGATCCGTAACGACCTGACCGGTTTTTTCGTCAAGAACCTGTGCAACATACTTTCCTTTTTCATCTTTGGTATAGACAACCTGCACAGTTTTTGTTACTGCCTTTCCTTTATCATCCGTAACTTCTTTGCCTTTATCATCCGTAACTTTTTCTGTTTCAAAGCCGTATTCGGTATCCGCGTCTGAAAGACCTGATGTTTCACCGTTTTCGGCTGTGTTGGAGTTGTTTTTGTTTGTTGATGAACAGGAAACAAAAATGCAGGAGGCAAGGATAATTACAGAAAAAAAGATCAGTATGTATTTTTTCAAGGAAAACCCCTCTTTCATTTTTCTATGAGAAAATTATATATTTTTAATTTTGGATTGTAAATAGAATTATAAAAAAATGAACAAATAATTAACTCATTATTCATACTATTTACATATTTTTCTTTGAATGTTATCCTTTTATTGGTGATTTCATGAAAAATGCAACAAGGCTTGCCGTTTGCGGCATCTCATCGGCGTTATCCGTAGTTCTGCTTTTTATTGGCTCAACAGCATCTGTACTGGCGTATGCAATTCCTATGATTGTCGGATTGATTATGATAATGATAAAAACAACATTCGGCACATCGTCTGCATGGATTACCTTTGCATCAACCTCGGTTTTGTCCTTTTTTCTTGTGGCGGACAAGGAATGTATGCTGATGTATGTTCTTTTTTTCGGTTATTATTCCATCATTCAGCCGCAGATAAATACAATAAAAACCTTTCCGTTGAGACTTTTTCTAAAATTGCTTGTGTTTAATTCTATGCTTTTGCTTGTACAGCTTATTCTAATTTATGTGTTTTCCATACCTTTTCTTGAAGAAGGAGAGGGGAGAATAATAATATTTGTTTTCGCGTTTCTTATGAATTTGCTCTTTTTTATCTATGACAGACTTCTCACGGTTTTGTATTCACTGTACAGATTAAAAATTGAAAAACGGATTAAAAACATTTTTAAATAAAGACTATAAAAATTACTGCACCTCAAAAGTCCGAACTTTTGAGGTGCAGTTTTATGTTATTTATTTTTCAGCTTATTTACCATCATTCGTGCAACCTTATATACATCACCGCACCCAAGAGTGATTACGAGATCACCCTCTTTGGCATTTTCAAGAACATAGTCGCATATTTCCGCAAAAGTGTCAAGCTGAATGCTTCCCGGAACTTTGTCAGATAAATCCTTTGCCTTAATGCCGATTGTGTTAACCTCACGACTTCCCATAATAGCTGAAATGACGCATTTGTCGGGAATCTGCAAAACCTCAGCAAAATCATCAAGCAGCAGGGAGGTCCTTGTGAATGTAAACGGCTGGTGGACTGCCCATACCCTGTTGTATCCCATTTTCATTGCTGCCTCAAGCGTTACACGAAGCTCAGTAGGATGATGCGCGTAATCATCTGCAAATGTTATTCCGTTGTATGTCCCAAGCAATTCAAATCTTCTTGCTGCACCGCCGAATGTTTTTAATCCCTCGCATATTTTTTCAATCTGCGCACCGCTTTCGTAAGCTGCCGCGAATGCACACAGCGAATTGAGAATATTGTGTTCTCCCGGAACGGATAACTCAACTTTAGCAACAAATTTTCCGTTGTGGAAAGCGTCGTATGTCGAATGAAAACCGCCGGGAACATCTATATTTTTTGCTGTCCATTCATTCGATTCGCTTTTTCCTACTGAAATCATCTTTTTCCCGCTGATTCCCTCAAGTGTGTCAACCGTGTTTTTGTCATCACCGTTGTAAATTATGGTTTTTGTTGTTTTTTCCGCAAATTCACGGAAGGACTTTTTTATGTTGTCAAGATTTTTAAAGAAATCCAGATGATCCTCATCAATGTTCAGTATTACAGCCATATCGGGATTCATTTTTAAAAAAGTATTGTTAAACTCACAACTCTCGCACACAAAATTTTGGCTGTGACCGTATCTTCCATAGGCGTCAATTGCGGGCAGCTTTCCTCCTATAACAGCACTGGGGTCCAGCCCCGCAGTGAGAAGAATCTGCGTTATCATGGATGTAGTGGTCGTTTTTCCGTGCGTACCGCATACGCCTATACAGTTTGAAAATATTCTGCTCATGGCGCCGAGAAGCTCTGCTCTTTCAAAGCACGGAAAATGCTCTTTTGCATATTCAAGCTCCTCATTGCCTGAAAGAATGGCATTTGTATATATGACAAGATCAATATCTTCGCTAAGATTTTCCTTTACCTGCCCCAGAAAAACCTTTGCGCCGTCCGTTTCAATTCTCCTGAAGGTCTCGGTATCATTGTTGTCCGAGCCTGAAATATTGTATCCAAGTGAAATAAGAATTTCAGCCAAGGGGCACATTCCTGAACCGCCTATTCCTATAAAATGTATTCTTTTTGCCTTTTTGAGCCTTGTATCTATATCCATAAAGAGCTTACCTCCGTTGATTAAACATATTATATTATACAACCTTTGCATTCAAAAATAAACACTTAATACGCATTAACTATTATTTTTTTATCACATAGAATGTAAAAAAGCCTTGAGAGGTGTTTATATGAATTTTAATAAATTCAGTATTCCTTATGATTCTGACGAAAGGATGCTGTATGCCCGTGAATATCTTGAGGATAAGGGCTTTGTCTATACAAAAAGTGTTGATGAGTGCGATTTCGTGCTTCTGCCGATACCCGCGAAACAGAATATGTTTGCCGTTGCAAACGGTAAGCCTGTCTTCTACGGCGCGGGAACATTTGACGGTTATGACTATAATAAAAATGAGGCTTTTTTGCTTAAAAACGCTTATCTGACGGCAGAGGGAGCAATTGCCCTGTATAAGGAAAATTCAGATTTTGCGCTTTACGGCGCTGAGGTGCTTATAACAGGCTACGGACGAATTGCCAAGGCGCTTCACAAGGCACTTGATGCTTTTGGCTGCCGTGTTACGGTTTGCTCGCGCAGCGAAACCAGCAGGGCACAGGCCATTCATAACGGTGCTCGTCATATAGATTTCGCAGAGCTGAAGGAAAAGAACAGTTACAATGTAATTTTTAATACTGTTCCTCATATTATATTTACAAAAAATGAAATTAACTGTCTCAGACCTGACGCGGTTTTAATTGATCTTGCATCGTTTCCGGGCGGTGTTGATACATTATATGCTGCCTCAAAGGGTATAAAACTCATAGACGGGAAAAGGCTTCCGTCAAGATACTCAAAAAAATCAGCAGGATATTTAATAGGAGAAACCGTTATTCAGATGATAAAGGAGGGACTTTCTTGAATATAGGTTATTGCCTTACCGGCTCGTTTTGCACATTTTCAAAATCCATTGAGGCTATGAAGATGCTTGTTAAATCAGGTCACAGTATAACGCCGATTATGAGTGAAAATGCGTATTCCACCGACACAAGATTCGGCAGGGCAGTTGATATACAGAATGAAATTATAGAAATAACAGGCAACAGTATCATTCATACCATAGAACAGGCGGAGCCCATCGGACCGAAAAAAATGTTTGATGTGCTCGCTATTATTCCGTGTACGGGAAATACCCTTGCCAAGCTTGCAAACGGTATAGTTGACACATCAGTTACAATGGCGGCGAAAAGCCATTTGAGAAACAGCAGACCTGTTGTTGTCGGAATATCAACAAATGACGCTCTCGGAGGAGCAGCAAAGAATATCGGTGCTTTGCTCAACTATAAAAATTATTATTTTGTACCTTTTGGCATGGACAATTATATGCTCAAACCAAAGTCAATGGTGTGTAATTTTGACAAAATTGAGGAAACAATAATGTTGGCAAAAAACTCAACTGAAATAATGAAAAAAATATATTGACTTTTTATAGTGGATTTTATATATTATTTTTATGATATTTTGTCAAATCGGGTTATAAAGAGGAAGTGCATAGTTGGAAAAGATAATTGATTTGAAGAATATTACAGTAAAGTACGGGGACAATATTGTTCTTGATAAACTGAATTTATATATTAATGAAAAAGAGTTTATAACGCTGCTCGGTCCCTCCGGCTGCGGCAAAACAACTACGCTTCGTTGTATAGCGGGATTTGTTGAGCCAAACGAGGGTGAAATTATTTTCGAGGGAAAGAAGATTAATGATCTCCCTCCTCATAAGAGGAAGGTCAATACTATCTTTCAGCGTTATGCTCTTTTTTCGCATTTAAATGTATATGAAAATATTGCTTTTGGTCCTCAACTGCAGAAAATGCCGAAAAAAGAAATACGCGAAACTGTTGCCCGGATGCTGGAACTTGTAAATCTCAAGGGCTTTGAAAAAAGGAGTATAGATTCGCTTTCGGGCGGTCAGCAGCAAAGAGTTGCCATAGCACGGGCGCTGGCAAATAATCCGCGTATTCTGCTTCTCGATGAGCCGCTGGGCGCACTTGATTTGAAACTGAGAAAAGATATGCAGTCTGAGCTCAAAGCAATACAAAAAAGGCTCGGCATAACATTTATTTATGTAACGCACGATCAGGAAGAGGCACTGTCGATGTCGGATACCGTTGTGGTTATGGACAAGGGTAAAATTCAGCAGATAGGTACGCCGGAGGATATATATAACGAGCCTGTCAACGCTTTTGTTGCGGATTTTATAGGAGAGTCAAACATTGTTGACGCCGTTATGATTAAAGATTATCTTGTATCCTTCGGCGGTGTTACCTTTGAATGTTTGGATTCTGGATTTGGTGAAAATGAATTTGTCGAGGCCGTTGTAAGACCTGAGGATATAGCTATCGTGGCTCCGGGAGCAAAGGCTTCTCTGACCGGAGAAATTACAAGTGTTACTTTTAAGGGCGTTCATTTTGAAATACTTGTTAATGTCAACGGGTTTATATGGATGATTCAGACTACGGAAAATCATAAAGTCGGCGAAAAAATAGGAATGTATATTGAGCCTGATGCCATTCATATTATGAAAAGAAGCGAATACAGCGGTGAATTCGGCGATTATTCTTATTTTTCAGATGAGATGGATCATATTTCGGATGCCGATTACAATTGGGAGGAAGATAATGAGTCATAGATTTTCCTCAAGGCTTCTCGATAAGCCATATCTTGTCTGGTCCGCTCTGTTCATAATTGCTCCGCTTTTGATGGTTGCTTATTATTCATTTACGGACAGAAGCGGTGCTTTTTCACTGGGCAGCATACAACAGATTCCGTCCTATATTCCGACAATTCTTCAGTCTGTACTGTACGGCTTTGCCGCCACTGTTATCTGTCTGGTTATAGGATATCCGTTCGCATATTTTTTCTCCAAAACCGCAAAAAGAACCCAGCGGACGATGGTACTGATTATAATGCTTCCCATGTGGATGAATTTTTTGATTAGAACATATAGCTGGATGACGATTCTCGGAGATTCGGGTGTCATCAACAGTGTCCTTGACTTCATCGGATTGGATACGCTTAAGCTGATAAATAACGGCGGTGCCGTAATACTCGGCATGGTTTATAATTTTCTGCCGTATATGATTCTTCCTATCTATTCTGTACTTTCAAAGCTTGATCATTCGCTTGTCGAAGCGGCACAGGATCTTGGCTCAAACAAATATTATGTTATGCGCAGAATCATTATACCGCTTTCCATGCCGGGAGTCCTCAGCGGAATTACCATGGTCTTTGTTCCGTGCGTTTCCACCTTCTATATTACGCAGAAGCTCGGCGGTGGACAGATTGTTCTTATCGGTGATGTTATTGAAACGCAGTTTCAAAGTGCGAATAATTATAATCTTGGCGCGGCGCTGTCAATGGTATTGATGGTGCTTATACTTGTCTGTCTGGGTATTATGAATTATTTTGGCGCCGATGACGAAAACGAGGGAGGTCTGATAATATGAAAAAAAAGGCAATTCCCTCAAAGCTCTATATGACGCTGATTCTTGTTTTTCTTTATGCGCCTATTGTCGTGATGACCGTCTTCTCTTTTAACGCAACAACGAGTACCTATGTTTTCAGCGGTTTTACAACACATTGGTATAAAGAAATTTTTTCTAATGCAACTGCTGTTCAGGCACTTAAAAATACCATAGTGCTTGCAGTATGCACCGCAGCAGCTACCACTGTTTTGGGTGTTCTGGCATCTGTGGGACTTTTTACTTCTAAAAATAAGCTCTATAAAAGCACTATGATGTCGGTTACAAATCTTCCGATGATGAATCCCGAAATTGTTACGGGTGTATCCATGATGCTTCTCTTTGTTTTTGCGGGTTATCTTGTAAAAAAAAGCAATGTACTTGGTTTTTGGACGCTTCTTATTGCTCATATAACCTTTTCTCTGCCTTATGTTATTCTCAATGTAATGCCTAAATTAAGACAATTTGACAAGCATGTATATGAGGCCGCGGTTGATCTCGGGTGCAGACCTGCAAGGGCTTTTTTTAAAGTGGTTATGCCCGAAATATTCAGCGGTATTATAACCGGCTGTGTTATGAGTTTTACCTTGTCACTTGATGATTTTATTATCAGCTATTTTACTAACGGTCCGAGCTATCAGACATTGCCCATTTATATTTTTTCCATGACAAAAAAAAGAGTTAAGCCTGATATGTACGCTCTTTCAACATTGATGTTTGTTTCAATACTCGTATTACTTATTCTGATGAATATAGCACAGAGCAGAGCTGAAAAGAAGGAAAAGGGTGATGCGGCATGAAAAGAATTTCCGTTTTTTTTGTATGGCTTGCTTTTGTAATTGCCTTGCTTCCTTTTCATGCACTTGCCGCTGATGATGAATATTTTTCCGATGAGCAGACGGAGTATTATAAAAATCTCGGACTTCAGGGAACAGAAGTAAATGTCTATAACTGGGGTGAATATATTTCCGACGGCAGCGAAGGCTCAATGGATACTGTTGCGGAATTTGAAAGACTTACAGGCTGCAAGGTAAATTATACAAATTTTGAATCAAACGAAAATATGTATTCAAAAATTGCGGGCGGCGGCGCATCCTATGATGTAATTGTACCGAGTGATTATATGATTGAGCGCCTTATAGACGAGGATATGCTGCTTGAAATTGATTATAAAAATATCCCCAATATGAAGTATATCAAAGACGAGTTTAAAAATCTGTTCTTTGACCCCGAGCAAAAATATTCGGTGTGCTTCAATGTGGGAACAACCATACTGATTTATAACAAAACGCTTGTTGATAAAGCTCCTGACAGTTGGAGCGTTTTATGGGATGAACAGTATAAGGGTAAGGTTCTTATGTTTAATAATCCCAGAGACGCCTTCGCCATTGCACAATCCGTGCTGGGGCAGGATTTTAACTCTGTAAATGAGCAGGATTGGGTGGAAAGTGCAAAATTTCTGGCGGAGCAAAAGGATGCCGTAAATCCCGTTTATGTTATGGACGAAATATTTAATCTTATGGAAAGCGGAGAATATGCTTTTGCAACCTATTATGCCGGCGATTTTCTCCTTATGGCGGAAAATAATGAGGACCTTGGATACTGCTTCCCAAAAGAAGGCGTAAATTATTTTTACGATGCTTTCTGTATTCCGAAATGCGCGCAGAATAAGCGTGCCGCCGAGGCATTTATAAACTTTATGCATGAGCCGCAGGTTGCGTTTGAAAATGCCGAGTATATTTATTATCGCTCGCCGAATGTAACGGTTGAAAACAATGCGGAAAGCTCCTTTTACCGGAGTGATGTTATCTATCATACAAACGCAAAATCACAGTATTTTAAAAACCTTCCGCAGAATATCATTGAACTTCAGAATAATCTTTGGACGCAGGTAAAAAGCGGTAAGCTTTCTGTTAATAACGAGCAACTCAATAAAAAGATATATATTGAGTGCTCAGTGCTCGGAGCAGTGGCGGCAGCAGTAGCCGTAATAAAGATTATTTCTGACTCCAAAAAGAAAAAAGAACAGGATTTGAGTGATTTGTATAAATGAAATGCGCACTTTTTGATTTGGACGGAACTCTTGTAAATACAATAGACGATCTTGCGCATGCCGTTGATTTTCTGCTTGATGAATACGGCAGAGAGAAAAAATGGAATATTGACAACTATAAAGCTTTTGTGGGAAACGGTGCGAGAAAGCTGATTGAAAGAAGTTTTGAAAATACACTTTCTGAACAGGAACTCGACAAGGCGTTTGAGCTTTTCAGGGAAAAGTATAATCAGATTTTGCTTGATAATGCTTTTGTTTACGACGGAATAAAAAAAGCACTTGATGAGCTTAAAAAACAGAATATTAAGCTCGCCGTAATCACAAATAAACCTCATAAATCGGCCGTTAAAATGGTTGAAACGCTTTTCGGAGAAGATTATTTTGATATAATTTCGGGGGCTCGGGACGGTATGCCTAAAAAGCCCGATCCGGCTTCAACTGTTGAAGCGTTGAAAAAACTTGGCTGTAGTGCAAATGACGCTGTCTTTTTCGGTGACAGCGATGTTGATATCTATACGGCGAAGAATGCAGGTGTTGAGGCAATTGGATGTTCATGGGGATTTCGCAGTTTTGAATGTCTTTTTTCGGCAGCGCCGTCAGTCATTATTGACAGCCCCGAATATATCATAAAACTTTTTTAAAAAGTGTATTGACAAACAGTCTTCGCTCTGTTATAATTCATATCGTTGACGCGAGAGTGGCGGAATCGGCAGACGCGCACGTTTGAGGGGCGTGTGGGGCGACTCGTACGGGTTCAAGTCCCGTCTCTCGCACCATATCGAGTGTTCATAAGGGATTTCACTTTATGAACGCTCGATTTCTTTTTACTTATGTATGAGCAGGCAGATGCCTGCTCTTTGTTTATGCCGTCTGCCGGTCGGTTAGGTACGAAACGGCGACGCCCTTGCGGGTGTCGGCAGTGTAGCTTTCCCTCGGCGGCGCAGCCGGCATCTCGATATAC
>CANQZA010000072.1 GCA_947628175.1 uncultured Clostridia bacterium
CACGGAATCTGTAGAAACGGCAGCAACTTGCGGTGTAGACGGTGTTATGAGACATACCTGCGATGTATGCGGATACAGTTACACAACAGTAATCCCTGCTTTAACACATAATTACACCTATGTTGAAAAAGCTGCTACATGTACTGCAAATGGCACAATTACAGCCACTTGTACAAATTGTAAAAATGTTCAGAAATACACAGTTCCTGCTAAGGGACATATTTATGACACAAAGGGTGTTTATACTCCTCCTACCTGTGTAAAAGACGGTTACACAACTTATACCTGCACAGTTTGTCACAAGAATTCAATAACCAAGGTTGAAGGTAAAGCTCTCGGTCATACTTATAAAGCTAAAGTAACTGCTTATTCAAAGCTTAATAAGAATGGTACTATTACAACAACCTGTGTTCACTGTGGTAAGTCAAGCAAGACTGCTATTGCCGCAATCAAGACGATTACACTTTCGCAGACGGTTTATCAGTATACAGGTTCTGCCTTCAGACCTAAAGTAACCATTAAAGATTCTAAAGGAAAGGCAATTTCCTCAAAGAATTATACCATCTCGTATTCTAATAATAAGAAAATCGGTAAGGCTAAGGTTACCATTAAATTTAAGGGCAATTATGCAGGAACAGTAACAAAAACCTTTAAGATTATTCCTAAGAATGTCGGCATCAGCGTTGTATCAACAAGCAAAAAGCAGATTAAATTTACTTGGGGTAAAGTAAAGGTTTGTGACGGTTATCAGATTCAGTATTCAACTTCAAGCGCTTTCAAGTCTGTAAAGACAATCAATATTAAGAGCCAGAAGACCTGCTCAAAGACGATTAAAAAGCTCAAGAGCGGTAAAAAGTATTACATCAGAATCAGAGCCTATAAGACTGTTAACGGTTCTAAATTTTACGGTAATTGGAGTACTACTTCAAAAACCTGTAAATAAATAGCTAATATTTCTTGAAGGTTGCTTCCGTTCAAATGATTTGGGCGGAAGCATTTTTAAGATAATCAACTTTTGAGGTTATATATGAAAAAGTTATTTATATGTTTCGCAGCAAGTATCGTTTTTGCTTTTTGCTTTGCCGCATGTTCATCTCAGTCCGGCTTGCCAAAGCAGGATAATCCGACAGATACAAGCTCTGTTTCCGAGCAGACAGAAAGCAAAGACGAAGCGTCAAAAAACACTGAAAGCGCAACCTCTCAGGCAAAAACGCCTATAGAGGATGCAGAAATTTCTGCTTCCGACGCCACTGAAAAAATCAAAGCGTTTTCCATGGACAAGCTTGGTCTTGACGGAAAAAAGGAAGACTATAAATTTATGGTTTCAACAAAGGGCTTAACGATAGATAAGACGGATTATCTTGAGGTAGTTGCCTCGGTTGTAACAAAAGAGAATGAAGACGGTTCAATCAGTATGGATACAAAGGGAGATTATTTTGTGAGCTACGATGGTTCAAAAATACTGATTCGTGATGTGAAAACGGGTGAATTTTCTGCATTAAAATAAACACAGCCATAACAAAATAAAATCAATACTGTCGGAATCGGCAGTATTGATTTTATTTTTATATATGCTAAAATATAGATAAAGGATGTGAGATTATGAAAAAAGCAACGGCGACAGCATGTTCTTTCCTTTTGTTTGCGGCAATGGTTTTTTCCTGTTGCCTGATCTCATTTGCCAACCAACAGACACAGGATATAGAGAAAACACGCCTTTCTGATACAGATACATATTATTCGTTTGACGCATCAACGAAAACACTTACCATCAGCGGTGAAGGCAGCACGCCGGATATGAGCAATAACAGCATTACGCAGCCGTGGTTTGCCTGGCGAAGCAACGGCTCAATAGAACATGTTGTTGTTGAAGAGGGAATTACGGGACTGGGAAATTACACTTTTTATTTTGTTTCAAACGCAGATTTCAAATTTCCGTCAACACTTGAATCAATCGGAAAATATGCGATGTCATATACCAATTCCGTAAGTGCTGTAAAATTCCCCGAAGGACTTGTAACGATATCCGACCATGCTTTTTACTCGACAAGCTCCATCCAATCCATAAATATTCCGAAAACCGTGACAAGTATCGGAGCATCTGCTTTTGAAAATTGTACTTCGTTATCCGAAGTCATTTTTGGTGACCGGAATATGAAGATTGCAATTTACTCAAAGGCCTTTTTTTCATGCAGTTCGCTTAAAGAAATAACCATTCCGAGAAGAGCGTCGTTATCCTCATACAGTGTTGGATATAACAGCACCGTAGCGGGAGATGTATACGAGGATTTGACGATGTATGTTTTTAAAAATTCCCCTGCGCATGAATACGCGAAAAAAAATATTATCCATTATGTACTTATTGACGAAATGCCTATAGAAGAAGTTATACAATTAGGGGACAGAATGGAGTGTACCTATTACGAAAACACGGAAAATACGATGTACATTTTTACTTTTACACCTATGTACAGCGGATACTATAACTTTTTTTCAAGCGGTGATGTTGATGTCGACTGCACGCTTAAAGACGATGATGCAAATATAATTGCCGAACACAGCGATAATTCTCTGAGCGATCTCAATTTCTTCATAAGCCATTATCTTGAAAAGGGAAAAAACTACAGGTATGAAGTCCCGAACTATATGTCTGAGGGCAATTTTACCGTTACCCTTCTGCCTGAAGAGATTGAAAGCATCAGCGTCAATACATATGTAAGCGTTTCCGCAGGCGATTCACAAAACGGTATTTTTGATATTACCGATCAGATTGAAAATACAGAGGTTGGCGTCCATTATAAATGCGGATACAGTGAAACTGTAACATTTTCACAAGGCTCAGTATATAACGGCAGGAAAATGTCCTATTATGACAAGCAGCAGTCTCAGCCATGGAGCTGCGGTACTAATTACGCAGAAATTATGATAGGTGATGTATCCGCTTCATTTTGTGTGACAGTAACGCATTTTTATGAAAAAGAAATTGTACCGCCTTCTATAACAGAAGACGGATATACTGTATATACATGTATTCTTTGCGGTGAGTCATACAAAAGTGATTTTACTGACAAAACCGGCATTTATATTGAGGGAAAAACAGTTCTCATGCAAGACAGAAAGGATTATCACCCGAATCATATTCCCATGTCAAGCGTTGATATAAAAAGCGATGGTAAAACACTTGCCGTAACTGATGATGACGGATATTTCAGGATTTTTGCGGATAAAGGCGAATATAAAACGCTCAGCGCTGTCGGAATTTTTTCTCCCGTGCGTGATTTTGACATACCCGAGCCTGTAAACGGAGTAGCAGATGTCGGTGAGGTTTGTCTGATAGGCTATGATTTTAATAAGGATAATTATATCAGTGCAAAGGATTATGCTCTCCTAAAAGGCATATACGGCATTTATGATCAACAGGATGAGGATGTCGGTTATGTTATAAGAAGCGTTGATTATAACCGTGACGGCATTATAAGCGATGATGACTGGCAGTGGGCACCAAACTTCTTTACTGCGGGTGATTTGCGTAATTATGTTTATTAAATTCTAAAAGCGTGCTTATGTAATTTTTTAATATATTTTTTGTTGAAATATATCGGACGATAATATATAATATGAGCGGTATAAAGCCGTTTAAGCGGCTGATATAGGAGGTATTTATGAAAAAGGTTGCAATCATTATGGGCTCTGACAGCGATTTACCTATTGTTACACCCGCAATTAAGCAGTTAAAGGAATTGGGTATCGAAACGGAAGTTAGAGTGATGAGTGCTCATAGGACACCTAAGCAGGCAAGCGAATTTTCCGAATCTGCGATTGAAAACGGTTTCGGTGTCCTTATTGCTGCGGCGGGTATGGCTGCGCATCTGGGCGGAGTTCTTGCGGCTTCCACAACTATTCCTGTAATCGGTATCCCTTGTTGCGCAAAGGTTCTTGACGGTATGGATGCAATGCTTTCAACCGTGATGATGCCTCCGGGCATTCCTGTTGCGGCAGTTGGCGTTAATGCCGCAAAAAATGCCGCAATTCTTGCTGCGCAAATTCTTGCCGTGGGTGACGATGAGCTTATGGCAAAGCTTCAACAGATGAGAAAGGATATGGCACAGCAGGTCATGGACAAGGATATGGCGCTTCAGGAAAAAATTAAGGAAATATAGCATGCACAGTGCGCAATCATCTTTGATGATTTTGTTATTTGTTTTTATATAATCAACGGCATGAAGGAAATCACCACCCTGTACGGCTACACAGGGATCGCCGTGATTTTAAATTTCTATTTGTAGCCGGAAAGGCTGTGGGATTATTATGGAAAAAAGTTTTAGTGAAAGTTACGCTTCGGCAGGTGTTGATGTAACCGCAGGATATGAGTCTGTCGAACGGATTAAGTCGCATGTAAAAAGAACTCATATACCCGGCGTTATCGGGGGTATAGGTGGTTTCGGCGGTATGTTTGAACTCAGTGCCTCTGAATACAAAAATCCCGTTCTTGTTTCGGGAACTGACGGCGTGGGAACCAAGCTGAAAATCGCCTTTCTTATGGATAAGCACGATACTGTGGGAATTGACTGTGTAGCGATGTGTGTAAATGATGTTGCCTGCTCAGGTGCAAAGCCGCTGTTTTTCCTCGATTACATCGCATGCGGAAAAAATTATCCTGAGAAAATAGAGCAGATAGTTTCGGGTGTTGCCGAAGGATGTGTTCAGGCAGGCTGCGCTCTTGTAGGCGGAGAGACGGCAGAACATCCGGGACTTATGCCGAATGAGGAGTATGATCTTGCAGGCTTTACTGTGGGTATAGGTGAAAAGGAAAAGCTTGTATCGGGAGAAAATCTCAAAGACGGAAATGCTGTAGTAGGCGTAGCGTCATCGGGAGTTCACTCAAACGGCTTTTCCCTTATCAGAAAAGTATTTAATATAACTGAACAGCGACTGGAAGTCAATGTAGCGGAGCTTGGAAAAACACTTGGCGAGGAGTTGCTTACTCCTACCAAAATATATGTAAAGTCTCTTCTTGCACTTATGAAACAGGTTAATGTAAATGCAATCAGCCATATAACAGGCGGCGGATTTTACGAGAATATACCGCGTATGCTCAATGACGGCTTTACGGCTGTTATTGAAAAGGATAAATGCTTTAAAAAGCCTATATTTGATCTGATTGCCAAAGAGGGCGAAATCCCGCAGAGAGACATGTTCAACACTTTTAATATGGGAACCGGACTTGTTATTGCGGTGGACGCAGACAAGGCAGATGAGGCGGTGAGAATCCTTAAAGAAAACGGTGAGGATGCCGCCGTTATCGGTGAAATCAAATCAGGCGAGAAAGGCGTTGAATTGGTATGATAAATATTTCTGTCCTTGTTTCCGGGGGAGGAACAAATCTGCAGGCGCTTATTGACGCGCAGAACAGCGGTAAAATCAAAAACGGAAGAATCACCTGTGTCATATCTTCAAAGGCGGATGCCTATGCTCTGGAAAGAGCGAAAAATAATAATATTCCCGCAAAGGTTATAGCAAGAAAAGAATATGATAATATCCATACATATACCGCGGCGGTAAGAGACGCGCTGCTTGAGGCAAATACCGACCTCGTTGTGTATGCAGGGTTTATGACCATTCTTGATTCGCAAATGGTGGAGGCTTTTGAAGGAAAAATGATGAATGTTCATCCTGCGCTTATTCCGTCATTCTGCGGAAAAGGTTTTTACGGACTTAGAGTGCATCAGGCTGTTCTTGACAGCGGTGTAAAGCTTACGGGGGCAACTGTGCATTTTGTAACGGAAGAATGTGACGCGGGTCCCATAATTCTGCAAAAGGCAATTGAGGTGAAGAGCGACGATACGCCGCAGACGCTTCAAAGACGGGTTATGGAGCAGTGTGAGTGGAAAATTCTTCCCGAGGCGATATCGCTTTTCTGCGACGGAAGAATAAAAATTAACGGAAATAAAACAGAAATTATTTGAGGTGAAATCAATGGAAGTAAAATCTCTTGCAAAAGAGCTCAGCACAAATGTATATCCCGGCAGAGGTATTGTTTTGGGTAAATCTGCCGATTCAAAATATGCTGTTATTGCCTATTTTATTATGGGCAGAAGCGCGAACAGCAGAAACCGTATATTTGAAGAAAATGACCGCGGCGGTATCCGGACAAAGGCATATGACGAATCAAAGATGGAGGATCCTTCGCTTATCATTTATAATCCTGTTCTTAAGCTGGATGGTAAAACCATTGTCACGAACGGTGATCAGACAGATACCATTTATGACTTTATGAAGGAAGGACACTGTTACCGCCATGCTCTGCTGACAAGAGAATTTGAGCCGGATGCGCCTAATTATACTCCGAGAATTTCAGGTGTCGTCAAGCCTAACGGTGATTATAATTTGTCCATTCTCAAATCCAATATGGGCAGACCGCAGTGCGTTAGATATTTCTTTGAATATCCTGCCGAGGCAGGCATAGGTCATTTTATACACACCTATAAATGTGATGGAAATCCTATCCCGTCATTTGAGGGAGAACCGACTCCTGTTGAAATGAACTCGGATATTGATTCCTTTACCGATATGATATGGAATAATCTTAATAAGGACAATAAGGTATCTCTTTTCACACGCTTTATCGACCTTGAAAGCGGCGAAGAGCAGACAAGAATAATAAATAAAAACAAATAAAATCAGGGCGATTTATATCGCCCGATATGTGTTTTTGGAGGTATATGAATGAAAGTTTTAGTAGTAGGCGGCGGCGGAAGAGAGCATGCGCTCATACGGAAAATCAAAGAATCCGAAAGGGTGGACAGTGTTGCCTGCTGTCCGGGCAACGGCGGTATTTCATATGACGCGCAGTGCTATAATGTTTCGGCAACAGACATTGACGGTGTAGTGCATCTTGCTAAAGAGATTAAGGCTGATTTTGTTGTGATTGCTCCCGATGATCCGCTTGTCGCGGGAATGGTGGATGCTCTTAATGAGGCAGGCTTCAAAACTTTCGGTCCTAAAGCCAATGCCGCTATTATTGAGGGCTCAAAGGTTTTTTCAAAAAATCTTATGCTCAAATACAATATTCCTACTGCGCAGTACAGGGTTTTTGATAACGCCGATGATGCCGTGGAATATATCAGAAATAAAAACGAGTTTCCCACAGTGATTAAAGCTGACGGTCTTGCGCTGGGTAAGGGCGTTATTATACCTGAATCACTCGAAGAGGCGCAGGCAGGCGTAAAGGAAATTATGGAGGATAAAGTTTTCGGTGACTCAGGCAATCATATTGTTATTGAGGAATTCCTTACAGGTCCCGAAGTATCTGTCCTCGCATTTACCGACGGCAAATGCGTTAAACCGATGGTATCCTCAATGGATCATAAAAGGGCGCTCGACGGTGACAGAGGGCTCAATACGGGCGGTATGGGAACTGTATCTCCTAATCCTTATTATACTGATGCGGTTGCAAAGGAATGTATGGAAAAAATTTTTATTCCCACAATCCATGCAATGAATGCAGAGGGCAGAACTTTTAAGGGTTGTCTGTATTTCGGACTTATGATTACGCCGAAGGGACCAAAGGTAATTGAGTATAACTGCCGTTTCGGTGATCCGGAGACACAGGTTGTTCTGCCGAGACTGAAAACAGATATTATGGATATATTTGATGCGATAAATAATGAAACTCTGAGCGAACTGGACATAGAATGGTCTGATGATGCTTGTGCGTGCGTCATTATGGCTTCAGGCGGGTATCCTAAATCATATCCTAAGGGCATAGAAATAAAAGGTCTTGAAAACGGGCAGATGCACGGTGTAACCGTATATCACGCGGGTACTTCGCTCGACGGCGACAAGCTTGTTACCTCGGGCGGCAGGGTTTTAGGCGTGACCGCACTTGGCTCTTCTCTTGAAAAGGCTCTTGAAAAATCCTATTGCGCCGTTAAAAAAATTGAGTTTGATAATGCCCATTACAGAAGGGATATCGGAAAAAAAGCCCTGCATGCGCAGAAAATGTAAAAAAAATAAAAATTTACAAAAAGTTATTGACAATTATACACAATGGAATTATACTTAGTCTGTAAAATAAAATAAATTTCAGTAGACAGAGGTTGAGGTTATGGCAACTGTAAAGAAAAAGGGTAAAAAGAAAGTTATAATCGCTGTTTGTATAGTTCTTGTTATAGCAATTGTGGCAGGTGCCGCTTTTGCCTATGCAAAAACAAACGAAGGGGAGCAGGTTAGCCTTTATACGATAGAAAAGGGTGATATAAGCGAAAGCGTTTCCCTGACAGGTGGTGTAACTGCCGGAGCCGTTAAGGAGTATAAGGTCGGTTCTGTTGCGACCGTTAAAGAGGTATTTGTAAAGGTTGGCGACAGTGTCAAAAAGAATGATATACTTGCTACATTCAATACCGAATCTCTCGACTCACAGATAAGTACTCTTCAAAGCTCCTATAATGATTCACTGAAAAACTATGAAAAGGCGAAAAAGACACAAAAAAACGCAAAAGCCAAAGCAGATGAATTGTCAAAGCAAATAGGCGACCTTGAAAAGCAGGTTGCAAGGCTTGAGAAAACAGAGGCTGCCGCAAAGTACAAGACAACGGCGAAAAAAGAAAATGTTGCTTTGACAGCAGATAATCATACTCAGAATTTATATCCTGCCGATGTTGCTGCGCTGACTACATATCATGCGGATAGCAACAGACTCGTCAGGGTAGCGGAGACGGTGCCTTCATCATCGCAGAGCAATTCCAAATATACCGTTAATATTGTTGTGGCGCCTGCTGACAGATATGGTTTGGTATCGGGCAGTGGCACTTATGATAAAAATGGAGAAGTGACCTTAAAAGCAACTCCTAATGAAGGCTATGCCTTTGTAGGATGGTATAACAGCATTGAGGATCTTATAAAAGGTACTCCCGTAAGTCAGGATACTACTTACACTTTCAATATTAATTCAAATAAAACCTTTGTTGCGTATTTTACTGACTCATCATCAACAAGTAATACAAGGCCTTCCTTATCCATGCCATCAACGAGCAATACAATACCGTCATTATCAATACCGTCAACTTCGCCTGCCGGCGGTACTGTTACAAATTCATTAGAAGGTATGGCAGATTCGCTCAAAGAGCTTAATAAGACCTTTGCCAAAATAACAGATGATGTTGAAACATTAATTTCTCTTTCAAATGTTGTTGCCAAGACAATAAGCGAATCCCTTGCAAGCGGTGTTTTTGACAGTGATAAAATTGCAGATGCCGTCGGAAAGTCGGTTTCGCAGGCCGTTAAAGACGGTATTGTTGATTCAACAAAATTTGTTGTGGAAAATGATGTAGCCGTAAAGTTGATAGAGGCAGCAGTGTCGCAGATTGATTTCCAGGGTATTGCAGATACTTTGGTTAACTCAAACAATGTTACACTTACTGCAAGCCAGATTCAGCTTGCAGCGCTTCAGGCGCAGTATGAAATATATCATGCTCAGGCGGATCCTACCATTACAGATACCCAGAAAAAGGCAACTGATGCCACCAAAACAGCGCTGGATACACTTAAACAGCAGCAAAAAGAAATGGCAGAGGGCTGGAGAGCAGCTTTTGACGGCATAATAACCTCCGTTGATGTTGCCGAAGGTCAGAATTCCACTGCACTCACAACGGGAATCAAACTGGAAAATCTTGACGAGCTTGTTGTAACCGTAAGTCTCGGCGAATATGATGTTCATAAAGTAAGCGTTGGTATGCCTGCAACAATTACGACTGCATATGGCGAATATGAGGGCGAGGTTGCGGCCATTGCGCCTACTGCAACGGGAGGTTCTTCATCCTCCATTCTTGACAGCGTAGGCTCAATGGCAGGTATAAGCGGACTTTCAAGTCTTACAGACTCGGGAGCCGGTGTTGAATGTACGATTACAATTAACGATACAGACGAAAACATTATAGCCGGCTTTGATGCAAATGTTGAGATCCAAACCGGTGAATATAACGGTGTTATC
>CANQZA010000073.1 GCA_947628175.1 uncultured Clostridia bacterium
CGTTTCACACCTTCTACAATATCGTCGATATAAGTGAAATCCCTTTTGCAGTTCCCGTAGTTAAAAATCTGAATCGTCTCTCCTTTTAATAGTTTGTTGGTAAAACCAAAGTAGGCCATATCTGGTCTTCCGGCAGGACCATATACCGTAAAGAAACGCAGGCCCGTGGACGGGATGTCATAAAGCTTCGAGTAAGCATGCGCCAGAAGCTCATTGCTCTTTTTGGTAGCCGCGTAAAGAGAAACCGGATTGTCCACTTTATCGTCTGTCGAAAAAGGAACCTTCGTATTCCCGCCATAAACGGAGGACGAAGAAGCGTAAACAAGATGTTCCACAGGATGCTGGCGGCAGGCTTCAAGGATATTGTAGAAGCCGACGATGTTGGATTCTATGTAAGCATCCGGATGGGAGATTGAGTAACGCACACCCGCCTGGGCAGCAAGATTGACAACAATATCCGGCTTGTACTGCTCAAATACACTGTTAATCAATGCTCTGTCCGCAAGGTTGCCTTTGATGAAAGTATGCTTGGCAGGGCTTTTTGCGGCGATTTCTTCTATCTCGGCAAGGCGGTATTCTTTCAGCTCGACGTCGTAATAATCATTCATGTTGTCGAAGCTTATGATATGCCCGACGGGCAATTCGCGCAAAAGGCGCATGGCAAGATTTGCGCCAATGAAACCAGGGGAACCGGTAAGAAAACAAGTCTTATTAACTAAATTGGCGGATACCATCATCATATAACGTTCCTCTTGATAATTGCCTCTACCATTTTAATCATATTATCCACAGTGCATAAGTTTTCCTTTATAACATCATCCGACTCTATTTCAATATGAAACTTAGTTTCTATTTCATCTACAATTTCTATAACAGTAAATGAGTCAATAATTCCCGCTTCAAAAAGATCATCCCCTTCAAAAGAAACTATGTCCTCATCAATATCATTCAAAAGTTCAATTAATCTTTCCCTCATTATAAACTATAAACCTCCTATTTAAGCATTCGTAATTATACTCTTTAACTTTTGTCTATCAATCTTCCCATTTAAGTTAAGTGGTAATACATCCATTTTGTAATAATCATTTGGCATCATATATCTTGGAAGCAACGTTTTAAGCGTTTTTTTGACATCTGTTGTTTCTATGTTTCCTGCATAAAAAAGCACTATTCTTGATTTATCATTATCATAGAGACAACATGCTCGCTGAATCTCATCTAAGGACGAGACAGCAGTTTCTATTTCTCCCAGCTCTATACGATAACCCATGTGCTTGATTTGAAAATCTTTTCTCGAAACATAAATGATTTCATCTAAGTCATTTATATAGACAAGATCTCCTGTCCTATATATAATTTCTGGATAGGACTCATTCAAGGGATTCTGAACAAACACTTCTTTTGTCTTTTCTGGGCAATTATAATATCCGAATGCAAGTGAAGATCCTCTAGCGCAAAGTTCTCCAATTTCCCCTTTTTTTACCTCTTTATTATTCTCATTCAAAATTAATAGTGCCATATTATCGCAAGCTCGACCAATGGGCACTGATTCTGAATTTTCCAAATCTCTATTCAAAATATAATAGCTACAGATATCAGTTACTTCCGTCGGACCAAACAGATTTGCATACATAGCATTAGGCAAGGTATTTCTCCACATATTAAGCTGTCTAGTAGGCATTACTTCGCCTGCAAATAATATAGAATGTAACTTTCTTATTTTTTCTGGATTATTCAACGCTTTCAGATTAGCGACTTGGCAAAGCGCCGACGGAACCCAATAAATCGTATTGATATCCTTGTTATACATAAAGTCAAGCAATTCGGACGGAAACGAAAAAAGGGACTTAGGAATAATAACTAAAGTAGCTGCACATTTTAGCGTCTGATAGATATCTAATACAGACATACTGAAATAGAATGGTGTTTGATTTCCAAACACAGTTGTTTCATTAAAGCCAAATGCTTCTGTGCTCCATTCCATATATGTAATAACACTACGATGCGAAATAACAACTCCTTTGGGTATTCCAGTCGATCCTGATGTAAATAGTGCATACACAAGATCTGTATCTATTATTTTCTCTCTCACCTTCATGATAGCATTCAAATCAAAGCAATCGCTAATATCATCAAGCAGAATCAGCGGAATATCTAGCTGTGAAACAATACCTCCGTGTGCTTTATCAGTTATTATATATACTGGATCTAATACATCACATATCCTCCGAATACGTTCTAAAGGCATAGCAACGTCTAGAGGAGTATAAAAATTTCCGCTATACACGACTCCCATAAACGAACAAAGACATTTTATACTTTTGTCAAGATAAATAGCAATGGGACGTTTAAATATCTCCTTTTGGATAATAGCACTAGCTATTGCATAGGAATTATTACGAAAATCCTCAAAAGATTTCGTTTCACTTGAATCAACAAACCCAATTTTATGAGGATAATGTAAAACAGCATCATCCAAATAATCTGTTACAACTTTATTATACATTAAATCTCCATGCTCCTTTCTACCACTCAACATCAGACATCACATCTTTTGCAGGATTTCCCAAAACCATATGTCTGTTCTTTACATTACTTGTAACCGTTGAATTCAATCCGCATATCGCACCTGTTCCAATTTTTATACCTTTCGCAATCGTTACGCCTGTACAAAGCCAGACATGATCCTCGATAATCAATGGCTTACCTTTTGTGTTCTTATTCAAACCGGTTTGATGGTAATTGCTGTCATAAATCATAACATTTCTTCCAATACCTGTTCCATTGCCTATAGTAATCTTATCAGAACAGACAATCACTGTTCCATAATTTGTCTCGGTTTCTCCCATAATTAATTCCGCTTCAGGCAGTACATCCACTGTATTCCCTGCAGCAATTCTAATCGGGCCATTAATTACAAATTTTCCTTTTTTGTAAATATGTAAAAATGTTTCTTCACGGGAATGCTTATGTTTTTCTACATTCAGACGTATGGAAGCGTGAAGGATAAGTCTCCCTCCTTTTTCTATGTTAATGCACGTTCCTCTATAAGGAATTAGATAACATTTCTTATCTCTCTCTATACCTGTACAGAGAAAATTATAATATATGAACTGTATTAGTGCCCAATTACTAAAAATAAAAAGCACCTTTCTGATTTTTTCTAATATAACTTTCCCTTTTTTCATACCAGCATATTTGCGGTGCACATCTGTCAATCGCTTCGTTTCCATATCATAGAAAAAGAGTTCCGCTCCCTCCTTCTTCTTTAACTGGTGAAGCAGTGCATAATTTCCCTTTGATACTTCCCAGAAATCTCTTTCTTCATATTCAATTTGATTGGATATCCCTTCAAAAAGTTCCTGCCCCCGCTCTGAAAAGACCATAACAGCCGAGACTCCATTTTGAAGAATTGTCTCATCTATTCCTTTTATCATCCAGAAGTCTCCGACAGTAATATCACACATTCTTGGATTCGTTCTATATTTACAGTTATAGCAACTCGGCCGTGTATTATAATCATCAATACGAAACATGCGCTCATACGGATCATCATATCGATTCACATAGTAAATGTCCCCATTTTTAAATTCAAATCTGGTTCCGAAATTTTTCCAACCACGTGATTTGTTTTTATACTGAACGCTCAATATTTGTGATTTGTGCTTCGCTTCAAGGGATTCAACTCTCTTTTGATGGTATGACTGAGATGTATACCCACGGCATATAAAATCACAACATATCAGTCTTTCTTTAAGTGCATCACCTACGTAATTTCTTATGGCTGCGTTAGTGCAAGCGCTGCCAATATATAAAACCTGTTTTCCTGCCAAAAGTGCTTCTTTTACTTCTGCATATATATTCCCCATTTTGGGTTGGAAATACTTTGTCTGTGTAATCAGAGGCAATTCCTCTACGGATTTTATAAGTATATATTCAGCATTTTTATATTCATCACACCATGCGACTCCCGCCACATATCCCCCTCTTTGAAGTATATATTTTGACATCTCATAACAAATTCCTCCGGAAGTACATTTCTCGCGCTGTTTCGTATCTTTAGACCATGCCGCATAAACTATCGGATAGTGGTTTGACGTAGATTCTTTATTTAATGCAGGGCATTTTCTTAAACACAAATCACATCCAACACATTTTTCTTCATCGACATTCGGATAAGTAAATCCATTTCTCATTTTAAATGTTATTGCACCCGTAGGACAAAGTTGCCTGCATAATGTACATCCTGTACACATTTCATCATTGATTCTAATCATATATTTTTCCTCACAAATAATTATAAATTGTAGATAAAATCTGGATGATCATTCATCTTGTTATTGTTTTTATCAAATGAATGCCCTCTGTTAAGCGCCTCTATTGCCTTCATTTCATCATCCATCAGCGAAAAATCGAATATGTCTAGGTTTTCTTTTAAATGTTCCTTAGATACTGAAGAAATAATTGGAATCACCGAATTTTGAAAATGCCAACGATACAGAACCTGTGCTGCAGACTTGTTGTATTTTTTGACAAGATGAGCTATAATCTCAGAGTCTGTCACTTCTTTAACCATATGAGCCGTCGGGGTGTGTGCCATTAATATAATTCCATTCTCATGGCACAATTTTCTCAGCTCCTCCTTAGTGTTCAAAGGATGAATCTCAACCTGACATATCATAGGCTTAATCTCACATATATCTAAAAGAGTTCGCAACTCATCTGTGTCAAAATTACAGATTCCTATCGAATGCACCCTACCAACTTTATATTCGTTTTCTATATCACTGTACATGGATTTCCAATCTCCGGCAGGGAAATGGAGCAAATATGCGTCAATATAGTTTGTCCTTAAATATTTTAGTGAGAGAGACAAATTGTCCCGTACCGTTGCTATATGTGAATATCGCTGAAGATCAACATCGGATACCTTTGTGATAAGGAAAAAGTCTTTCCGCGGATATTTGCTCACAACCTCTCCAATATACTTTTCAGAATGTCCATACAACCGGGCAGAATCGAACATTCTGTAACCGCACTGAATCGATCTATCCAATGTTTTCCGAAGTGTTAAATCATTTTTTAAAAAGCGTACCATTTTCCCGTGTTTAGCCGATTTCAATAACGCCATCGCAACGTCCTGACTATACAAGAGTTTGTTTCTATAAAATCGTTTTACGACCCCTGTCCCAAAGGCGATGCACGGTATATCAACCCCATTATAGAGTTTATATCTTCTTTCCTCGCTCTTCACCAGACATTTTCCCATGCTATTCCTTCCCTCCAAAAATTAAAACTTGAAGCTTGTGATTGAATATTTCTTTTCCGGCTTCGTTCAAACAAATCGGGGTCTGATAATATATTTCTGCTTCCAATTCTGAATCATCCCAGAAGCTAATCACTCTGATTCCCAATTTCTTTATTGCTCTAATATGATTCCAAAGGCAATCATCGAGAATATCAACAGGCATCAGCTTTTTTAAATGAGCATTAAAAGGTGGAATTACCACTACAGGAATTAAGTCATTTTCGTGACAATACCCAATGTTCTTCATGAATATATTCCAGGATCGCTCCATTGTGGCTTTCTGTTCAACCGTAATCAATGCACCATTCTCCCAGCCGAATTCGTGCATCCAATTAGACATCATCTGTTTCGAACTATCTTCAAGTGATACTCGCGTCGTTTTTTTCCAGGAATCATACCTCAATATTTTTTTCAAATACTCTTTTAACTCTTGCTTAAAGCATTCTCTGCAAAGTAACCCAGGACAGTACTTTATCATTCTAGCCTTTCGAATAGAATAATTCGGTATTCTCTCCGGTTCAACATAACCATAATATTTATAATTTCGAAAATCTACACCATATTTATCTACCAGAAAAGTAAACTCTGACAAGCTAATAAAAACAATTGCCCCTTTTTTTAAACAATCTCCATACTGTTCTAAAAGCTGACTATCATAATACATGTCTTGAGGAGCGGAAGCAAAGTTAAAGCCTCTCTTATTCCAATAAGTATAGTCAAAATTGTTCGCATCACATGTGCTACCCAGATTGGCAAGTTCAAGCCCCATCGGTTTACATTTGTATCGCTCCCATTCAAGGCACCACGTCCTATACAGCTTAGATTTTTTCCCCAGCACAATGTGTCCCTCCTTGGAATATATACTAAAAAATCATCAAAACGCTTTAACATGTCTAATTATTTATTGGTTTTTACATGCGAAGTTAATTTAGAAATAATTGATTTTGCCATCGCCTTTTCAGATTCATTAAAGACAAACCACATAGAAATTCCATAAACCACCACATACCAAAACCCCCAAACGGCAATTGACCAGTAATTCGCCTTTAATAAATGGAAATAACGAATCCAAATGCCAAAGATTATCGGGGCAATAATACCTGGAAAGACCTTGCATAATTGACGCAATAATTCTTTCATATCCAACCTTAAAACTTTGTTGTAATATACGGGTTCTGCGATTAAACACATACATACTTCCGCCGCGAATGTTCCGGCAGCTGAGCCGATTGCTCCCCACCATATTGCTAATGGAATGCTTACAATCCCGTTAACAATACAAATAGCAAAATTAATTATAATTTGCAGTTGATGCTTATTCATTGCCCTCGCAATGTCCTGAGCCAAACCCATCGTTAACGAAGCCGTAACTGGGAGCATAAGTAAAAGTCCAACCAGATAGGAAGTCCCATACTCCTTCCCTGCCCAGCAAAGAACAAACTGCTTACCAAAAATAATATAGGCAGACATAAACAACCATATAAAAAAAGCGAATATTCGGCTTGAACGAATGAACAAATTATTAAGTTTCTGCTCGTCTCCATTTGCTTGAAGTTTGTTGACCTGAGCAATAAAGACATTTGAAAGAGCCGCTGAAAAAGTAATATAATATTTGTTGAAAGTTGAACCAACAGAATAGACCGATATTTCATCAGTGCCATTTGTTCTCGCTAAAATGAACTTATCTATTTGCCAATTAATCTGATCCATTATGCTTTGCAAAACTATAAAACCAGCAAACTGTGCTATGTCCCTCAGCAATACCGAATCGCTACTCTCTAGGGAAAATCGTGCTTTCAAAACATGTATACTATAAAATATATTTATAAGCAACGTAAACACCATTGTAATCAGATGAATGATGATTATGATTGCGCAATTATATCCAGCAAAAAGAAACGGTATTGTCAATATTGGATTCAGAATCGCAATCACGAGATTAAGCGTTTTAGAAAAAATGAATCGCTCATTTGCAATTACTAAAGAACTAAATATGCAATTCATAATTTGAACTGCTGCATTGATCGCCAAATAGCTAAAACATATCCGTACAGTTTCATATTCTACCGAGCTTATCTTATCGCCAAATATTATAGGACTACAAACACCCAAAAACCAGCCTCCTATAAGCGCAATTAATGCAAGCACCGAAAATATTTTTAAAAATATGCCATTTAAATCGGAAATCTTATCCGGATTGATTTCTTTTGTCTGGACATAAAATCTTATATAAGCAGCGTTTGCACCACCGTTCATAATCGTAAGATACCCCATAAACGAGGTGCACAACGAATAAATCCCATACTGACTTTTCCCCAAGGTATTCAATACTATGGGCGTATATACAAGTCCGCTGACAAACTGTGCAATAATCACCATATAAGAAAGCACGACACCACCAGACATCTGCTTTCGTATTTTACCATCCATTATTGTCTCAAACCTCTTTTACTGCTTTGTCCCTTGTCAAGCCCTATTTTTTCGTCCTGACATGCACATGTTAAAAAAGCTTTTGAAAATATCCTAAGTTCTTCCAGTTTTGAATCAATGACTTTATAATCCCATTCAAGGGCATCAAGATATACATCATCAGCAGAATCTACAATTTTATTCTCCTGTCCAATCAAAGATAGATAATCTGTAAGACGAATGTTGATATCTCGGATATAGTTTCGCTTCAGTACAATAAACTTTTTTTCGTAAACTGTAGAAAGAACAACACCGTGAAAACTATCTGTCAATACGAACTCTGCATGATGAATCAACCACAGCCATTCTCCCGGACTACAAGCAGGCACCGCAATATCTCCTATAACAACATCGTTTTTATCTTTACCACCTGATGCATATGGAACATATACTATAGGCAAGCTTTGTGCTTTACCAATTTTGCGAATTAATTTAGCTTGTTCTTCGTTAGCGCCCAAAAAGTATGCAAAAATGAAGGGCACATCTAATTCAAATTCTCCTGGTAAGCATTCCAATAAAGACCATTCCTGTTTTGATAGAAGCAGTGTAGGGTCCGCAGTCTGTACTGCATTTTTCACCCCTATAGAATATAATAGCTCTACAGTGGAACTTTCCCGAACAGAAATTGCCTTAAACGATTCTAATGCTTTTCGAATCGCCCTCTTGTTTTCACGAGGAATTACATTTTGCCCAAAAGATGCGGCATATGCAACTTTTGTTGCATTCTTTCTATTCTCAAAATCTAAGAATTTAATCCTATTTATAAATGCTTTTGATTGTGACCAGACAACGTCTGAGCCAACAATCAACAAATCATAATCAGACTTAAGCAAAGAATCCCATGTCATTTCATGATCAGAAAGAACAATATTAGCCTTTTGAAACTCATGAAATGCCAAAAGTCGTACCCCCACCAGTGATTTGTCCAAAACATTCACTGAAGATTTACCATTTATTTTCCACCATATCTGTCCTGCTTTTCGCCTTAGCAATGCCAAATATGATGTTATTGCGTGTTTTTCATTATTTCTAAAATGGAGCGTCTGTACAACATACTCTGGAAACGTCTCTCGTAAATATCTATTAAGAGCATAAGCTTGAAGATTGTTTCCATAATTAACTGTATCAATTTTAAACTCTGAAATGATGCCTATCTTCATAGCTGAAATTCCCCAATTTAGTTATAATATCGTATTCAAATAAACTTGTTCAATTTTTTTAATTTCCAAATTCATATCATAATCTTCAAGTTTGCCATATGGAATACCTTTTATATTATCGTCCAAAATCGTTTCGCACCATTTTCCCACCGAATCATCAAGGCTAACCTTTACGATTTTTTCTGTCAGCAAAACGGCATCGGGTACTTCATTTAGAAACAATACATTTCAAGCCAGACACCTAGGCTTCAACAAGAACAATCCCAAATCCTTCAAATTTTATGAAAAACAAAAACATCCATCGCTTTCATTAATTCAGGAATGTCAGAACGATGTGACAAAATGAGATGTTTTCCGTATAGTCCTCGACCCTTAAGGCTATGCACAGTCTTTTTTACAATTCTCCGAATCCTACCATTATCAAAAATGCATGATCTTGTCTATGACATAACTCCTCAAATATTTCCACTAAAAATGCATGATTCTTCTGATCAACAAATCGTCCTATATGGCCTGGCTACCACAAAAGAGTCACCCGGCACTCCAAAGGACTGCCTTATATCCTCTTTGCTTCTCCAGACATGCAGAAATCAGTCGAAATCTACACCATTTCGAATTACCTCTGTGTTTTCAATCTCCATCATTGAGTTAATTTCCTGACACATGTCATCGTACAAGGCAATTATTTGCATTTTATTATCATGCAACAATTTTCTCGCAGAGGAACCATTTACTCCCCCCCACAGACCGTCCCAAAACTTGTTTTCTGCAACAAAAAATGCCAGATATATTTCATACGAAATAGATATCTGACCTCAAC
>CANQZA010000074.1 GCA_947628175.1 uncultured Clostridia bacterium
AAAGAAAAACTACCCCGATATAATTCACCACGGAGATGTTTTCGAGGGAGATTTCACACAATTCAAAGGCTTTGACTTGCTGCTGGGAGGTTCGCCCTGCACCT
Source organism: uncultured Clostridia bacterium (assembly GCA_947628175.1). Classification (GTDB taxonomy): domain Bacteria; phylum Bacillota; class Clostridia; order Oscillospirales; family Acutalibacteraceae; genus Eubacterium_R. The sequence continues at coordinate 105 of CANQZA010000074.1, forward strand.
ATTGGAGCATTGCCAAAGCAGGCAGAGAAACCACGCCAGACGGCATAGGCGGCAAATTGTTTATGCAGTACGTCAGAGCCTTGAAAGAGAGCGGTTGCAAGTATTTTTTATACGAAAACAACTACTCCATACACAAGAACATAAAGGCTTTTATTTCCGAACAACTCGGTGTTGAGCCGGTTATGATTAACTCGGCTCTTGTATCGGGGCAAAGCAGGAAGCGGTGCTATTGGACTAATATTCCGAACGTTACACAGCCCGAAGATAAGAATATTATGTTGGAAGATGTTTTAACCGGCGGGGTGGAATTAACCGAGGGGGAAATGAATTATCTTCTAAGGGATGAGATGAATCAAAGATTTATGATTACATCAAAATCCAAAAAATCAAGGTGTGTGGTTGCGAATTATTGCAAAGGTGTGCCATATAACGTAATTGCCGAACCCGTCCGCATAGGAACAGTAGACCACGGCGGGAATAAGTCGTATGATAGCAAGCAATGGAGAGTTTATAGCGTCAACGGCAAGTCGGTCACTCTATGCGGGCAAGGCGGCGGTGCGGGCGCGAAAACGGGCTTGTATAAAATTGACCTGCCTGACGGAGATTACATAATCCGCAAACTCACGCCGATAGAAGCCGAGCGCTTGCAGACGCTTCCCGACAACTATACCGAGGGAATATCAAACACTCAGCGGTACAAGTGTATCGGCAACGGTTGGACGGTTGACGTGATTGCGTGGATTTTAGGAGGATTAAAAAAATGCGATTGATTGACGCCGATGAATTGAAAAAGAAATTGCGATGTATTAAGTTCGGCGAGGGTGGCAGAATGAATGCAAACGTGAAATATTGGATAGTTGGCGCGGGCGACATTAATAAAACACCTACAATAGCCTTTGATAGGCAGTACGGCGGGTATAAAATGCACTCGAACAACTTAAAGCCTTGCCCATTCTGCGGAGATAAAGCAGAAATCATTGTTTGCAATAACGAATTAGCACGAGTGGTGTGTTGCAACTGTCGCACACTAAGCGATGATGTTATCTGCGAGGGAAAGAAAGCAAAAGAAGTTATAGCATTACTAGAAAAAATATGGAACAGGAGAGCGCAGAATAATGAAGAAGTGGATTGAAGAACTCAACAAACTAGTAACAGAAAACCCAAAACTGCCCGTAACTATCATATATGAAGGTGCGGGGAAAGGTCGTTTGTGGGCAACTGACAGACCGATTGTGTTTATTGACGAAGTAACGGTTTCGACCGACGGCGAGAGTTTCATCTATGACCCCACGTATAGAGAAACAGACTATGTATTACAAGAGTGTTTAAGTGCGGGCGATTATTTCAATATACCGCTAATAAAGGAAGAACGCCAGAAAGCGTATGATACTCTAGAGTGGGAACGGGCGATTATAGTGTATGCATCATAGGGGGGAGAGTATGGAAAACAAAGCAATATCGGAACTAATACAGCTTATAAAGGATAACCCCGAACTAGAGGTTATGGCTATGGTTGATTGTGATGTTGTCGGTGACGATTACGGGCAGTACAATTTGGCACGCTTCTCACGCACGGAAGTTGATGAATACGTTATCTCGCCTTACAGTAGTAAAATGATGTTTAAGAGCGATGATGATGTGTTTGATACGCTAGAAGAGTATTTGAGCAATGAGGAATATGAAAGATTGCCCGACGACTTAGACGGGTGCAGACCGATATACAACGGCTTGCCGTGGAAAAAAGCGATATTCGTGTATGTTAAGCCGATAGATGAGTGATTGTATGAACAAAAAACAGTTGGAAACCAAAGTCCAAAAGTGGAGATTTCTGCTAAAGATAAAGGCGTGGTGGGTGAATAATGGAGATAAGATTTTGAGCATTATACTTTGGTTTGTTTATATTCCTATGATAATTTACGAAAAAATCGCAGATAGAATAAAGAAAAATTTTCAGGAAAACAGACTAAAGACAAAGAAATGGTTGGACAAAGTGTTTCCCAAAATAGCGGCATATTATTGTACCGATATCTCTCACATACTTGTTATTTTAGGTCGAGTTACGAATTGCTACGGCGATTTTTGCACCGAGGATTTTAGAAATAGATACGCTGTAGGAAAACGTGCTGCGAAGTATTTTGAATTGCTTAGCGTGCAGCAAAGGGAGCAGATGATTATAGATTACGAGATAGGTGGATACAAGAAAATGATGCTTATGAATTGGCAGGATTGGTGTAAAGCTGAACGGAAATTCATTCTACCACCTAATTATAATAAGGATTACGATAAGGGGGTTGTGTTTTACATTTCTGATAATTATAGATGACGGATATTGCATTCGTTGTAACAATTGACGCAATCGTGTTGTGAAGTATTTGAAACAGAAAAGCGAGGTTGAATAATGACGATACCTGAGAAAATGAGGTCATTGATTGTTGAAGAACATATGCGGTTTTGTCGTTTTAAAACCCTGTGCGAAACTTGTCCGTTTTATTTGGGGAATTATAAGTGCTCGCATGATAATGGTAAAACGTGTGATGACATACGAATAAAGTGGCTTGAAAGTGAGGTCGAAGAAGATGATTAACCTTGAAAATTCGGACGGTGGGAAATGCTGGGAGTTGGTTAAGTGCAAGAAATGCGGCTATGAATTTCCTGCTTCTGCTATTAAGGCGGACGATTTAATGTATTTGTCGGTGGATTGCGTGAATTATTGTCCAAAATGTGGGGTAAATCTGCACAAACTTTAGGGACTTTATAATGGAACAGAAAGTGAGGTGAATTAAGATGCCAAAGCAAAAATCAAACAGCAAAGTAAATAAGAGATGGTCGGATAAAGACTATAAAGCACTTCTTGACAGTATAGATTGCGATATTGTTTTACCTATCAATGTTAAGCCTACGAAATAAGAAAACGAAGAAGCTAGGCAGGAACACGCACAGTTTATTCGGGATTGGAGTACATATAATGCTATGTAAAAAGTGTGAACAGGATAAAAACTCAGAATCAGAATTGAGAGGTGTAAGAACGAAATTAAAAGTTTTAGAATTATTTGCAGGGACACGTTCAATAGGTAAGGCGTTTGAAGAAAAGGGGCATGAAGTATTTAGTATTGACTGGAATAAAGATTTTGAAAACATAGACTTGTATACAGATATACGAGAACTTACAGCGAAAGACATTATTGAAAAATTCGGTAAACCTGACGTGATATGGGCATCTCCTGATTGTACAACATTTTCAATAGCTGCTATAAGCCATCATAGAAGGAGAAACTCCGAAACAGGTAATTTAGACCCAGTTAGTGATTACGCTAAGTTCTGTGATGAGGTTGATAAACACGTTTTGAAATTGATAAAAGAGCTTTCTCCTAAATATTTCTTTATAGAAAACCCAAGAGGGGGTATGCGTAAGATGAGTTGGATGCAGGATTTACCAAGGTATACTGTTACATATTGCCAATACGGTGATTCAAGAATGAAACCAACAGACATATGGACAAACCACCCCGACCCACAGTTTAAACCTATGTGCCATAGTGGCGATAGCTGTCATACTCCTGCGCCAAGAGGAAGTAAAACAGGAACGCAAGGTTTGAAAGGTTCAAAAGAACGTTCGGTCATTCCACATAAATTGTGCGAACATATAGTTGAAATTTGTGAGAGGTGATTAAAATTTAGTCTATACCGATACGGAAGTTGAAATTATTGCAAGTGATTACGTGCAAAAGTGGGGAAATATACAGTACATTGAGATAAGAATTATAATAAAGGAGTTAACAAGATGATACATAAAAGTTTTATGGACATTAAAAGATTGCAGGAAGGTTTTGTACCTGCTTTCAACAAAGGAGATTACATTGTTATACAAGAAAAAATTGACGGCGCAAATTGTGCAATCAGATATGATTCTGAAACCGATAGTGTAGTTGCGCAAAGCAGAAAGAATATTCTTAATATTGAAAACAATTTAAGAGGTTTTTATGAATGGACACAGACCCTCAATAAAGATAAAATTAAACGTACCCTCGGAGATAATTTAATTTTGTTCGGCGAATGGCTTGTTCCTCATAGTGTGGAATATCCCGAAGATAAATATAACCACGCATATTTTTATGATATTTATGATACTGATAAAGAGATGTATCTATCACAGCTCCATGTGAAACTAATTGTTGATACATTAGGTCTTACATATGCTCCCGTGTTTTATATTGGGGATTTTGTTTCGTGGGAAGAATGTATAAAATTTGTCGGCAAAACTCATCTTGGCGGTGAATATGGTGAAGGCATAGTTGTAAAAAATCAGACACGCCTTAATGATACGGATAACAGAAAACCATTCTATGTAAAAATTGTCGGTGAGAAATTTTCCGAAACCAAAGGACATAAAGTTAAAAAAATTGACCCTGAGAAAATAAAGAATATGGAAGAAAATCGAAAACTTGCAGAAACTATTGTTACTAAAGCAAGAGTGGGAAAACTGTTAAATAAATTTGTTGATGAGGGTATTCTGCCCGAAGATTGGGGCGCAACGGATATGCCTATTATTGCCAAAAATCTTGGCAAAGCAGTGTATGAGGACTGTATGAAAGAAGAACCCGAAACAGTAAAACAAGTCATTGACTTTGGAAAAACAGCTTCGGTAATCTCAATGAAGATTTCAAAAAAAATAATGGAAGAACGCAGTGCTCAGCGTAGATAATATTTTTGACATAGTGAAAAAATAATGAAATATTAGTATAAAGGAGTTTTTATTTGAAAGAATACAATGAATTTATAAAAAACAAGGCTCTGGTAATTCAGAGCGTGGGAATAAATGTTGATACTGCCGAATTAAATCCGGAACTTTTTGATTTTCAGAAAGATATAGTCCGGTGGGCATTGGCAAAGGGAAAGGCGGCGATATTTGCTGACTGCGGTCTCGGAAAAACGCTTATGCAGCTTGAATGGGCAGAACAGATACGGAAAAGAGGAAATAGAAAAGTCCTTATAGTTGCTCCTCTTGCGGTGTCAGTGCAGACCAAAGAAGAAGGCAAGAAGTTCGGCTATACCGTCAATATCTGTTCTTCTCAGAAAGATGTAAGAGCGGAAACGATAAATATTACTAATTATGAAAAACTCGATAAGTTTGTCGGTAATGAATTTGAAGCAATCGTTCTTGACGAAAGCAGCATTCTTAAATCATATTCCGGGAAAATAAGAACACAGATAATAAATTGCTTTAATAAAGTACCGTTCAGACTTGCTTGCACCGCCACACCCGCACCAAACGATTATATGGAGCTTGGAAATCATTCTGAATTTCTAGGAGTAATGACCCGTCCGGAAATGCTTTCAATGTTCTTTGTTCACGATGGCGGACAAACATCAAAATGGCGGCTTAAAGGTCATGCACAAAACCTGTTTTGGAAATGGATAGCAAGTTGGGCAGTAGTTGTTGATAATCCTGCGAAACTCGGATACACAAACGTAAATTACGAATTGCCTGAACTTGAAATTAAAGAAATAATAGTTGACGGAGAAAACACCGTAAATGAATCTCTATCATTGACAGAGCGCAGAGCAGCAAGAAAGGAAAGCCTCGAACTTCGCTGTAAAGCAGCCGCAGAGCTTGTAAATAATTCCAATGAACAATGGCTCGTCTGGTGTGATCTTAATGATGAGGCAAATCTTCTTAATAAACTGATAGACGGAAGTAAAAATGTTCAGGGTTCGGATAATCCGGAATACAAAGTATCATCAATGAATGATTTTTCAGAAAAAAACCTCAAATGCCTTATAACGAAACCAAAAATCGCAGGATACGGAATGAACTGGCAGAATTGCCACAATATGATATTCGTGGGACTTTCCGACAGCTTTGAATCTTATTATCAAGCAGTCCGCAGGTGCTGGCGTTTCGGTCAGAACAGTAAAGTTACCGGATATATAATCATTTCCGCAAAAGAGGGTGCGGTTAAAAGCAATATTGAAAGAAAACAAGCAGACAACGAAAGATTTAAGGAAGAATTGATCGAACTCACAAAAGACATAACAACAAGGGAACTGAAATCTACTTGCAGGATCTCATCACCATATGAACCGACAACGGAAATGCAGTTACCAGAATGGGAGGAATTTAAAAATGACAAATGTGCTTAATCAGTGCGTATCAGAAAAATATGCTTTATACAACGGTGATAGCTGTGAAATAATGAAAAGCATACCGGACAACAGTATACATTATACGGTTTTTTCGCCGCCGTTCAGCAGCTTGTATACATACTCAAACAGCGACAGGGATATGGGAAATTGCAAAAACGACAGCGAATTTATGGAACATTTTATTTATCTTGCGCAAGAACTTTACAGAATAACAATGCCCGGCAGACTTCTTTCTTTTCATTGTATGGATCTACCTATGATGAAAGAGCGCGATGGCGTTATTGGATTAAAAGATTTCCCTGCAATGATAAGGCAGATATTTGAAGACTGCGGATTTATTTATCACAGCAAGGTCACTATCTGGAAAAATCCTGTTACCGAAATGCAAAGAACAAAAACACTCGGACTTTTACATAAGCAAATAAAAAAGGACAGTGCAATGAACCGGCAGGGGATACCGGATTATATAGTAACAATGCGAAAACCCGGAGATAATCCTGAACGTGTTACACATACAAATGAAACATTTCCGTGCAATGTGTGGCAGCAGTACGCTTCCCCCGTATGGATGGACATAAGGCAGTCTGACACTCTCCAGAAAAAATCCGCAAGAGACGAAAAGGACGAACGTCATATTTGTCCTTTACAGCTTGAAGTTATAAAAAGATGTATCGAATTATGGACAAATCCTAACGATATTGTGCTTGACCCTTTCGGCGGAATAGGTTCTGTTCCATATGTGGCGCAAAAACTCGGAAGAAGAGCAATATCCTGCGAACTTAAAGAAAGTTATTATGTCCAAATGGTAAAAAATGTTGAAAATGTAGTACCTGAATTGCGGAATATTGTCGGAGAACAGATTTCTTTTGAATCGTTTAATGAATAAATAGGAGGACAAATTGAGCAACGGAGTAAAAGTATTAAGTCTCTTTGACGGTATGGCTTGCGGAATGTTGGCATTTCAAAAGGCAGGAGTACCGGTCGATACATATACAGCATACGAAATTGATAAATATGCCATTCAGACGGCAACACATAATTTTCCGAATATCAAGGAATGCGGAGATGTTTTTAAACCAGATTTTACGCAGTATAAGGATTTTGATTATATAGTTGGAGGTTCGCCTTGTTTTACAAAAGGACATTATGTACTGACTGACAAGGGATATAAAGATATATCCGAAGTCGAAACAGGTGATTTGGTTTTAACTCATAAGGGAAATTATAAACCCGTTATAAGAACCTATAAAAGAATATCAGAAACAAAAAAGGTTAATATAGTCGGCTTTATAAATTTTATCACAACAGGCAATCACCCGTTTTATTCGATTAAAAGAGAAAAAGCAAGTTTTTGTGAATACGAGCAAACAGGTTCTTGGAGAAAGTTTTCAAGCCCCGAATGGACAAAAGTAGATGATATGACAGCAGATACATTCTGCGGTAAACATACTTATATACCTGAAGAAGATTTTGAAATAGACAATGAACTTCTTTGGATATTGGGGGGATATATAGCAGACGGGCATTTAAGGATAACCAAAAGAAAAAGAAGAAAAGACAGCTATCAATATCAAGTGATTATTTCGGTAGGTAAAGACAAACTCGGCGATTTTAAAAAGAATGTTTCCAGCAGGCGTTTTTCATGTTATCCACATTCACAAAACGTATACCATTGCGTATTTAGTTCAATAGAGTTATTTAATTTAATAGATAAGAGCGGATTTGGCAGAAACGCTCACGAAAAGCAAATACCTGAAAGATTTATGCGATTGCCTCCTGAAAAAATGAAGGTGTTGTTAGACGGGTATTTGTCTGGCGATGGGCATTTCGACTCCGACAGCGGTACTTATGTCTGCTCTACCATCAGCCCTGTTTTAGCATTACAGATACAAAGGCTTGTTGCCCATATATACAAGACCAATGCAGGAATTTATATAAGCTCAAAATCAAGAGGATATTGTATAAACGGCAGAAAAATTACAAACAACTATCCTCTTTATACTGTAACTTTCAAGAATGTCGAAAGAAAACAAAGTGTTTCCCATGTTCAGGACAATATAATCTGGACACCCGTTAAATCTGTTACATCAACCAATAAAACTGAAACTGTTTATAACATAGAGGTTGCAGACGATAATTCGTACACGGTAAATAACTGCATTGTTCATAACTGTACTTATTGGAGTATAGCCCAGAAAAACAATCGTGAAACCGAGGCAAATGGTCTTGGTTGGGAATTGTTCTCACAATATGTCAGGGCAGTAAAAGAAGTTAAGCCAAAATTCTTTATTTACGAAAATAATAAATCAATGAGCGCAGCAATCAGACAAAGTATTTCCGAAACATTCGGTTTTGAACCGATTTGTATTAACTCTGCATTAGTTTCCGCCCAAAACAGACAAAGATTGTATTGGGTAGGTAAGCGCAATTCTGACGGTACATATAGCAGGGTTAATGTAAACCAACCCGAGGATAAGGGAATTTTGCTGAAAGACGTGTTAGAGAGTGGTGCGTCTGTCAGGTACAACCGCAAGAATGGTATTCAGCAGGCAACAGATAAGGCAATTGCGTTATGCGCAAGCGATTGGAGAAGAATCAATCGTAACCAAACACAAAACGCCGTTGTAGAACCTATATCATTAAACGATATAAACGGCAAATCAAAAACTTTGCGTGCAACGATGTATAAAGACGGAATACGCAACTTGATTGGAAATAATGTGGACAGGAGAACGTGTGTTGCCGAACCATTAAATCAAGGTTATGTTACGGGCATTGCAAAACAGGTTTTAGGCAGAAAAGCAAATGCAGACGGCACATATACGCGAGTTTTCGAGGCTAATAAAGAGCAGAAAGCAAACTGCTTAACAAGCGTAATGTCAAGAAATATGGTCGCAGAACCCATAATTTTACAGCGCGGACACGGCTATAACAAGGGCGGCGT
>CANQZA010000075.1 GCA_947628175.1 uncultured Clostridia bacterium
TTCGCGGCCATGTCCTGGTTCACCGCGATGCGGGCGCCCTTGACCTCCACGATGAGGCTGCCGCCCACCTTGTTGATGACGGTGACCTGACCCCCGGCCACAAAGCCCAGATTCTCCAGAAACTGCCGGGCCTCAGGCCGTCCCCCCACCTTCTTGATGAGGTTGTATTCCCCGGGCTGCGCCATTGTCAACGGCTTTTATTATGATTTTGACGCTCCCGAGGCATTTACTCCGGAAAATCTTGACGCAATAGAAAAAGAGATGAAAAATATTGTCAAGGAGGGCTTGGAGATTGAAAAGTTTGAGCTTCCTCCCGATGATGCAATCAGGCTGATGGAGGAAAAGGGTGAGCCTTATAAGGTTGAGCTTATTAATGAACACGCTCAAAAAGGCGAGCCTATTAGTTTTTATAAGCAGGGTGAGTTCACCGAGCTTTGCGCAGGTCCGCACCTTATGGAGATGAAAGCGGTTAAAGCGTTTAAGCTTACAAACTGCACCGGCGCATACTGGAGGGGAGACTCCAAAAATAAAATGCTGTGCCGAGTTTACGGTACGGCATTTCCGAAAGCGTCAATGCTTGAGGAGCATCTGCAAATGCTTGAGGAGGCTAAAAAGCGGGATCATAGAAGAATAGGAAAAGAACTTGAACTTTTTACAATTATGGAAGAGGGACCCGGTTTTCCGTTCTTTTTGCCAAAGGGTATGACATTAAAAAACACCCTTGTTGATTATTGGAGAGAGATTCATAAAAATGCAGGTTATCTTGAAATTCAGACTCCGATTATCCTCAACAGAGCATTGTGGGAACGCAGCGGACATTGGGAACATTATAAAGAAAATATGTATACTACGGTTATTGATGATGAGGATTTTGCGATAAAGCCTATGAATTGTCCGGGCGGTATGCTTGTTTATAAGACCAAAATGCATTCCTATAAAGATTTACCTCTTCGTATGGGTGAGCTTGGTATTGTCCACAGACACGAGCTTTCTGGTGCTCTTCATGGTCTTATGCGAGTTCGTAACTTTACGCAGGATGATGCTCATATTTTTATGACAAGAGAGCAGATAAAGGATGAAATCAAGGGTGTTGTAAAACTCATTGATTCTGTATACAGCACTTTTGGTTTTAAATATCATATTGAATTATCCACTCAGCCTGAAGATTCCATGGGAGCAAAGGAAGATTGGGATATTGCGACAGATGCCCTTCGGGATGCCATAACGGAGCTTGGATATGATTATGAAGTTAACGAGGGAGACGGGGCATTTTATGGACCCAAGCTTGATTTTCATTTGACAGACTGTCTCGGAAGAACATGGCAATGCGGAACAATTCAGCTTGATTTTCAATTGCCTGAAAGATTTGAGCTTGAATATGTTGGCTCTGACGGAGAAAAACACAGGCCAATCATGATTCACAGAGTTGTATTTGGCAGTATTGAGCGTTTTATCGGTATTCTTACAGAGCATTTTGCCGGTGCTTTTCCTGTATGGCTTGCTCCTGTTCAGGTTAAGCTTCTTCCGATTGCCGACAGACATCTTGATTATCTCTATGAGGTTAAGAAGAGTCTTGAGGCTAAGGGTATTCGCTGTGAGATTGATGACAGGTCTGAAAAAATCGGATTTAAAATCAGAAGCGCACAGCTTGAAAAGGTGCCTTATATGCTTGTTGCAGGAGATAAGGATATTGAGAGCAATACTGTTTCAGTCCGTTCAAGAAAGAACGGAGACGAGGGCGCGTTTTCAATCGACGAATTTCTTGACAGAATTATCCGGGAGATTGACAGTAAGTCACTTTAATCCGTTACAGAAAAACGGTCTGAAAATTATTCAGACCGTTTTTAAAAGCATTATTCCATATTCAGCAGGAAATCAAAGAGTTCCTGCTCTTTTTTATTTTTATTGCTTGAGATGAATTCAATAGAGCCTTTTTTATTGTCAGTGAGCATACCTGCCTGTTCAAGAAGTCTTTTCGTCTGTCTTGCGGTACCGTTCGCGCCGTCATATATTTTTACTTTACCTGCAAAAAATATATTGATTTCATTTTTGATGAACGGATAATGCGTACATCCTAAAACAACCGACCTTATATTTTCATGGATATAGGGTTTAAAAAATTGTTTTAAAAGATTATTGACCTGCTCTCCGCGGGTAATTCCCTGCTCAATAAGCTCTGCCAGTCCGGGGCAGGGAATGGATATGATTTTGTTGTCCTTTTTGTATATTGCGGAAAGATTTAAAAATTTTTCAAGTTTTAATGTTGCAGGCGTTGCCATGACGGCTATGGCACCTGCTCCCATATTTTCATATGCGGCAGGTTTTACTGCGGGTTCTATTCCTATAACGGGTATATCGGAATATTTTTCTCTAAGCGTTTTTACCGCAACGCTTGTAGCCGTGTTGCATGCGACAACAAGTGCTTTGATTTTGCGCTCTTCAAGCTCTTTTACAGCGTTGAGGGTGAGTTTCAGTATGGTTTCCTTGCTTTTTGTTCCGTAAGGAGCATTTGCGTTGTCGCCGTAATATATGTATTTCTCATCAGGCATAATTTTAATCAGTTCACGAAGCACGCTGATTCCTCCCATACCTGAATCAAATACGCCTATTGCGTCTTTACGGGATATAGTGTCAGCCATTGTCCGCATCCCTTGTTTTCCGAAGTACGAAAACAAGCCAGCCCTTTTCCTCAAAACGGTTCTTCACGATGAACCCGTTTTTAGAAAAAGAGGCAAGAACCTCCGCCTCGCGATTTTCTATAATTCCACCCGTTATATATATTCCGTCGTCCATGAGAAATTCGGCGGCGCTTTTATTCAGCTCTATGATTATATCGGCAACAATGTTTGCCACGATGATAGAATATTTTCGGTTTACCTTATCTGACAGATTCCCCTGAACAGCAGTAAATCTGCTTTTGTCAAGCCCGTTTTTTAACGCGTTTTCGCAAGCTGTTTTCACTGCGAGAGCATCTATGTCAACACCCAATGCGTATTTAGCCCCAAGCAGCAAGCCCGCGATGGAGAGTATGCCGCTTCCGCAGCCTATATCAAGGATTGTAGATTCCCTGTTTACGAATTTTTCCAGTGTTTCAAGGCATAATTTTGTTGTAGGATGACTTCCTGTGCCGAAAGCAAGACCGGGCTCAATATTTAAGACGGTTCTTCCCTGTGGATCATATTGTTCTTCCCATACAGGACGAATTAAAAGTTTTTCACCTATGGGCATGGAATGAAAATACTGTTTCCAATTGTTTACCCAGTCTTCCGTTTTACAGTCGGAAATTTTAATATCGTATCCGATATTGACGCTGTCAAGCCGTTCTTTTATAAAAGATACCGCTTCCACAGGATTTTCATGCGGATTTACATACACATGAATAATACCCTTGCTTCTGTCCGATTTGAGCAGACTTTCTTCGATCAGGTCAATATGGGCAATTTCCATAACCTCATTTTCCAAGTCGGAATAGTCCTCAATATATATGCCGTAGGGAACAACCATATTCGCAATATTTCCGGCGGTATCTATGTCTTTTGTATCAACCGTAATTGATAGTTCTGTCCAGTTTTCGTCCGTCATATTCCATCTCCTAAATCCACTTTGTGTTCTGCCGGCGAAAGACCGTGATGAAACAGTTTCCTGTTGTCAAGAGCCCACTGCCTCTCCGTAAAAGCGCCTTTTGGAATTTTTCCCGTGGCGTTGTTGATTTCAAATATTGTTGCGTCAAGAGAGTCAAGCGATGACAAAATTTCTGCCTCAAGGAACATGGGTCTGACAGGAGAACCATATTCGGGAACGCCATGGTGTGACAGAATCATATGTTCAAGAAGCGTGACCTTTTCACTCTCAATGCCAAGCTGCTTTGCGGTTTCCTCAACATACATTGCGCCTTTGACAAGATGACCTATAAGTTCTCCTCCTACAGTATATCCCTTGCACAGACCGCTTTTGCTTGTCTGCATTTCAAATGTTTTTGCCACATCGTGAAGTATGGCGCCGGAAAGCAGTAATTCTCTGTTGATGTTGGGATAGACCAGACAGGTTTTTTCAGCCATTTCAACGATTGAAGCAGTGTGAAGCATAAGACCGCCGACAATCGCGTGATGAAGTCTGTATGCTGCCGGAAACACCTCCAGCTTTTCTCTGTTTTTGAGCATAATTTCACGGACAATTGCCTTGAATTCGCTGTCGCTGAAATTCTCTACTTTATTAAGCAGAGACAAAAAAACTGTCTTGCCGTCATATTCGGATGCCGGAACAAAGTTTTTTATCATTTCTTCCGGTGCTTTTTTTAAGGCTGTGATGTTAAGCTGCGTTTTGCCCTTATAGGTTTCAACGCTGTACTCAACCTCCACAACATCGTCGGCAGAAAACTGACCGTTGTTTTCAAAACGCCATACCTTTCCCGGATATTCTTTCTTATCGCTCGCAACGAGAACCACATCAAGATAGCCGTTCCCGTTTTTGTCTTTCTTTTCAGAAAGCTCTTTTATCATTGCATAAGATGCCATATAAGACTGTTCCTTTCAATCGATTTCAGCATCATTATACAATAAAACAGCTTTTTATTCAATACTATAGTCCTTGACAAAGAACCGTATGGTTTGGTATTATTACTTTATACTTAATTATTATTTAGAATATGGAGTGATATTCTTTTGAAAAATATAGACAATCTTTGCATGAACTGTTTTGAGGAGCTTACAAACGGAAGTGTATGTGAAAACTGCGGCTATGATAACGACACACAGACGCAGATAACATATCTACAGCCTAAAACGGTTCTTAAGGAGAGATATGTTATAGGCAGTGTGATTTCTCACGAAAGCGATGCGGCTACCTATATGGCGTATGATTTACAACTTGATGAGGTTGTGAGTGTAAGAGAGTTTCTGCCTAAAAATATTGCAAACAGACTTGAGGGCAATCTGGATATCCATGTTCGCGAAAGGTATAAAAACAGCTTTGAACAGTTCAAAACATCTTTTATAAAATTATGGCAGACGATCATGAAAATGCGCAATTTGTCTGCTGTAATTCCGACATATGATGTTTTTGAACTTAATTCAACTGCTTATGCCGTAAGCGAGTATATGGAATCCATACCGCTGCGTGAATTTCTTTTGAGAAATCCTGACGGAAATATATCATGGGATAAGGCAAGGCTTATGTTTATGCCTGTTCTTACCACTCTGGAGTCGCTTCATTCAAACGGAATCATACACGGCGGAATCTGTCCTGACAATCTTGTGCTCTGCCGTGACGGCAAGGTAAGGCTTAAGGGCTTTTGTATTTCACAGGCGAATACGATTTCGTCCGACCTTGAATTTAACTTTAATGAGGGATACACAGCTATTGAGCAGTATGACAATAATCATAAAATGTGTCCGGCGACAGACATATATGCGTTTTCCGCCTGTATTTTCAGAGCGCTTGTCGGGCAGAATCCTCCTGATTCAAAATCGCGAGAAACGAATGATAAGCTTATGATACCAAACGCCATCGCGGAGAAAATTCCCACGCATGTAATCAGGGCCCTCGGAGGCGGTTTACAGATATATCCAGAAAAGAGAACATCGGATATCGCAACCTTCCGTGATCAGCTTAACGCTGCTCCCTCTGTTGTTGCGGCGGCTGCGGAAACTGTGCAGGAGAAGCCGTCCGGCAATAATAATAAGGAAAAGGAAAGTTCTTCTTATTTGGGATATCCTGAATATCAGGAGGTAAGAACCTCCGGCAAAGGTCCCCAGACAATCATTATAGTCCTTGTTATTCTGATAGCTGTGGCTGTTGCCGCCGGAATTTATTTTGTAAAAAGCGGCGGATTTGGCGGCAGTCAGAATAATACCACAGTTTCCGAATCACCTGCGGCTTCTTATACAGTGCCTGATTTTGTATCGGCGGGATATACACGAAGCGATATTGAAAACAACGGTGCATGGAACGACCAGTTTAATATTAAATTTCAAAATGAATATTCAACTGACACCGAGGAAGGTATAGTGTTTAAACAGAGTATTGAGTCAGGCAAGACTGTTGAAGAGGGAACGGAAATATTGCTTACAGTAAGCAGAGGTGTTCAGACAAATAAGGTGCCTGATGTGGGCGGACTTCCGCTTGAAGAGGCGAAGAAGCAGCTTGAAGATCTTGGATTTACGGTTTCAACCGTTGAGGTTTATAACGACGGTACCCAGGTGGAAAATACGGTAAAATCAACATCTGCAAGCGCTCCTAAAGAGGGCAGCGAAGTCGCTGTGGGCGAAGAAATCATTTTGCAGGTTTACGCGGCTGCGTCTACAGAAGAACAGACATCAACCACAGATACAGATTCAGAATAAAAATAATATTGAATGATAAATCCGGGCAGCTTTATACAACTGTCCAGATTTATCCTAAATGAGCTTGTGGCAACATGAAAACAACATTCTATTAAAGTAAGGGGTATACTCGCTTATGTATAATGTTACCGTGTCAAAAAATGAGATTCTCTTTAAAAGGTTTAATGAGCTTGTTCGGATAACTCCATGTTCTGACAGATCGATCAGGTTTGAGGGATTTCCCGGCTGCAGGGCTGTTGATGAAAATTTCACTCTTATGCCTTGTGATGCTGCATGTGAAATTGATGAACGGGACGGATATGTTACAATGACTGTCGGTGCTCTTAGCGTAAAATTAGAGAGAAACGGCAGAATCACTTTCTACAGCGAAGGCAATGTTATACTTGAGGAAAAACCCGAACTTACATTTGACGGCGGTTTTCGCTTTTATGAGAATCAGGGAAACGGTCTGTGGTCTGCACGCGTTACCTTTAAAAGTAATGAAAGTGAACATTTTTACGGGCTCGGTCACGAGGCAAGCAACAAATTCGATTTAAAGGGCTGTTCGTTTGATATTCGCCATGTCAATGCAAAATGTACGATACCGTTTGTATATTCATCATTGGGATATGGATTTTTATGGAACAATCCCGCGGTGGGAAATGTTGAACTTTCCTGCAACAGAACACGCTGGAGCGTCGGTGCGACAAAAAAGATTGATTATGTTGTTATAGGTGGTTCGCCGAAAGATGTTTGTGAGACACTTGCGGATTTAACGGGACACGCTCCCGTAATGCCCCACTGGGCAACGGGCTTTTGGCAGAGTCGCTTGAGATATGAAACGCAGGATGAACTCCTTGCGGTTGCAAGAAAATATAAAAAGGAGAATATACCGCTTTCTGTTATAGTTGCCGATTACTTTCATTGGACCCAGCAGGGTGATTATAAATTTGATCCCAAATACTGGCCTGATGTTAAAGCGATGACAGACGAGCTGCATAATATGGGCACAAAGCTTGTTGTCTCCATGTGGCCGACAATCAACGAAGACAGCGAAAACTATTCTTATATGCGCGACAGCAATATGCTCATCCGCACAGCAAGAGGCTCTGACAGGATATTTAATTTTTACGGCTGGCAGGCGGAAATTGATGTTACAAATCCGGATACCCGTGCTTTTGTATGGGGCAAGCTCAGGGAAAATTATATAGAGAACGGCGTGGATGCTCTCTGGTTTGATGAGGCGGAGCCTGAAATTCATCCCGAACAGTTTGATAATCTGCTTATGTACATGGGCAGAGGCGATGAAATTGCACTTCTTTATCCGTATTATTATTCAAAAATGGCATATGACGGATTCCGATCAATCGGAGTGGACGCTCCCGTTACTCTGACGCGGTGCGCGTACCTCGGAAGCCAGAAGTTCGGCGCATTGGTCTGGAGCGGTGACATTCCTTCAACATTTGAAAGCCTTTCCTGTCAGGTAAAGGCAGGTCTTAATATGGCAATGTGCGGTATTCCGTGGTGGAATACGGATATAGGCGGCTTTTACGGTGCAGACACGCAAAGCGATGATTTTAGAGAACTTATTGTGCGCTGGTTTCAGTATGGTGTATTCTCACCCGTTATGCGCCTGCATGGCAGCAGAAACCGACATGGTGAAAAGCATGATGTAAAAGAGCCTTCGGGAGATCCGAATGAGCTATGGAGTTTTGGAGACAAGAATTTTAAAATATTGAAAGAGCTTGTCTTTTTGAGAGAAAGGCTCAGACCTTATATCGAGCATCATATGAAAATTGCCTCACAAAAGGGATATCCTGTTATGCGGCCTATGTTTTTTGATTTTCCAGATGATGAAATGTGTTATACGCTCGGTGAGCAATATATGTTCGGAGATGATATTTTGTTCGCGCCGATTGTCAACCGGTCTCAAACGAAGAAACAGGTATATCTGCCTGCGGGCAAATGGATACTTACAAAAAATATGCAGGAGTACGGCGGCGGATATTATGAAATTGAGGCCCGTATAGATGAGTTTATTGCATTTGTCAAAAAGGGTTCACAGGTGCTGAAAGCGTTTTTTGATAATAAAAATGATTGTTTTTAATCGGAGTGGGTACAGTGACAAGGAAAGAATATTTATCAGTAATTGAAAATACTATATCAAACGGCAAATACAAGGACAACTGGCAGTCGCTGTCCAATCATAAAGTTCCCGAATGGTACCGTGACGGTAAGTTCGGCATATTTATACACTGGGGTATTTACAGCGTTCCCGCTTATGGAAATGAGTGGTACTCCCGGTCCATGTATGACAAGAGTTGCAGGGAATTTGAATATCATCGAAAAACTTATGGAAACCAAAAGGATTTCGGCTACAAGGATTTTATCCCGATGTTTCGGGCTGAAAAATTTGACGCGGATAAGTGGGCGGATTTATTCAAAAAATCAGGGGCAAAGTTTGTTATGCCGGTTGCGGAGCACCATGACGGCTTTGCTATGTACGATACCGAATTCAACCGCTGGAATTCCAAAAATATGGGACCGTGCTGTGATGTTGTAGGCCGGATTAAAACTGCATGTGAAAAAAACGATCTCATCTTCTGTGCATCAACGCACAGAGCGGAGCATTACTTCTTTATGAATATGGGGCGTACTTTTGACAGTGATGTCAACGATGAAAAATACAGTGATTTTTACGGCCCTGCGTATTATTGCCCTGAGCTTGACGGAGGGACTCTTCATGTCACAACCGCAGACACTTTTTCAGTTGCGCCAAGTAAAGACTGGCTGGAGGACT
>CANQZA010000076.1 GCA_947628175.1 uncultured Clostridia bacterium
GAAGATGATACCTGATAAAGTCGGTGTGGTATGTCTTGCTCTCCTCGGTCTGCGTATCGGCATTGAAGTAGGTGACGGTCACGTTGTTGGTGTCCGGCTTCCACAGTGGAACGTATTTCTTTTTCAGTGGATTGTAAGCGGTCTGTTCACTCTTATATCTGCTCATGGTATTACCTCCGTTATGCTTTATCATGATTGGATTCACGGTGTTCAAAAATGTATTCCGTGATTTGAAATGATAATAACAGGAGTATGCACATAACGTTGTCCTTTGCCTGTCCTTTACAAGTTTCAAAAAGATAGAATAAAGGACAGCATAATAAAACGAGTTAAGGTTAAAAAACGCCGTAAATACGGGCTATTTCCCATATCACGGCACGTTAGAAAATCTGAAAAATTTAATTCAATTCCCGTACGGGTCACCAGTCAGCATTCTCGGAAACAGCGTAATATCGCAGTTTCCGAGATTTTGTTTTATAGCGAAAATCCGCTTTGTTCTTTATCTGTTCTTTATTTTGAAAATGCGGAATTGTGAGCCTTCGGTCAAGCACCTTTCGACTCTTTTGTCTTGGTGCTGAAATTGAGTGCCGAGCTAACTGCATCGGAAACTTTCGCTCTGGATTCTTCCAGCATATGACAGTAAATATTACTTGTTGTAGAAACTGTTGAATGCCCTAATGCTCCCGAAACAGCCACAACGTCAAGTCCTGCGGAAATTAGGGCGGAAGCTGCGAAGTGACGGAAACTATGAATCCCATAAAATGGCATTTCATTCTTCTCGCAGAACTCTTTCAGCCAGCCGTAGGGTGTCTGATTGTTCATAGGACTTCCGTCCAATTTCACAAAAAGTCTGTTACTTTCTATCCACTTATCGCCTAAACGGAACGCCTCCTCTTCCTGCTCGGCTTTTAATTTTTTGAGAATATCCATTATGTACGGACTTATCTTCAAAACACGCTTTGAGCGTTTGGTTTTTGTTGTATCGGTGTAAATTCCGCGTTCAGCCGTGTAGTTGCTTGTCCTCTTAACGCTGATGATGTTATTCTCGAAGTCGATGTCCTTACATTCAAGACCGAGTATTTCGCTCCTGCGAAAACCGCTGTAAGCTATCAGGAAGAAAAAAAACTCTGTACTTCATAAGGCTCGCCGTTTATCGCAGTGAGAAGATGTGCCATTTCCTCCTGCGTATAGATAGGCTTTTCCTTGACCTCACCTTTCGGGATAGTCACTTTTCTGCACGGATTGTCCGACACCAAGTCCATACGAACCGCATAACTGAAAACGTCCGAAATAAAGCTAAGATTGTGACGTATCGTCTTCGGTGCAAGCAGTTTGCCTGTCTTTTCGTTCGCTCCCTCTTTGGCGAGAGAGTTCACAAATCCCTGCAAATGCCTTGCGGTTATCTTGTCAATACGCAGATGTCTGATCGCGGGATAAACACGGTGCGTGAGCTGTTTCATACGTTCGTAGGTAGTGCTTCTGAGGGCGATTTTAGCGTAGTTCTCAAACCATTACTCCGCAAGCTCCTGAAATTTGATAGCCGATGTCTTGAATCCATGATTGACCGACTCTTCAAACATTACTGCCTGTCTGTTTAATTCCTTTCGTATCTGACGTTCTGTCATACCCTCATCGGGTCGCCACGTAATAGACTGTTCTTTATAATTGTTATGATACAATAGATATGTTACAAAAAGAGAAGACAAACGACCTCAAATATGTTATAATGTTAATAGCTACAAAAACTTATAACGAAAGAGGGTTTGTCTTCATGGATATTATAACACAAGATGCACGGGTTCGTCAAGTAGTAGTTAAATATTCCCTTCAACATGGGGTGTACGTTTGTCTAATGTTTTTTCTTTATTTATCTTGACAGATTGCGTTTAATATGCTATAACAAGAAGCAATATGATATGTTGCAATCTCTAAATCACATTATAAACAACCCAAGTAGCATTTATCAAGTAAAAATAATCAAAATCAAACAGATTCTACCTTTTGCACAAATATGGAGGAAACATCATGACTATATTTTGGAAGAAATATAATGAGCTGTAGCCACAAAATTGGGAATTTCGGCTGCAACCGTCACCAAATGGGTGAATGACGGTATGCCTAACCTCGATATGATAACAAGAATAGCCGAATACTTCGATGTTCCGATAGATTACCTGATAAACGAGGACGATACGCCCATTATTCCGCAGGCAAATAAAAAAAGAAGCGTGTTCAAATCTGTCAGTTCTCTGTCACAGCGTTGGGTGAGCCTTCGCCGAGGAAGCGAGATCAGTCTTGAAATGCAGCTCAAAATCATACCCTATGTGAATTGTACGGTGCAGTTTCTCAATAATGATAAGTATATCGAATACGTTCCCGAAACCGAGTATGATACCGAGCATCTGAAAGACACCGAAACGATATTCGATATTCTGGGCATTCTTGACCATTGTGCCAATACCGAGAGCTACCGCATCGTGCAGGTGCAGCTCTCACGCATCGTGCTGTATCACCTGAAAGAAAAAGGCTTTGATCGTGAAGCCCTCCGCACTAAGCATCTCGATCAGAAGAAACTTAATTATTTGTACACGGGTAAGGGAAATCGGGATAAGTCGCAGAACTACGGGCTGAACTTCTCGGATATGGACTTTCCCAGGGAGTTTACGGGGATGAGTTATCAGGTTATGTTTACGGGGGTTGAATAACAGGAAGGATTTTTTTACTATGAACGATCCAATTAAAAAGGCTTATGATATTACTTCTATCAGGAAAGATATAGATGAGCGTCAGCAGATGATCGACGATTACAAGAACACAGGACATTTGGACAGAGATAAGGCTATTTTCAAAATTCAGGAACTTAGTATAACCAATGAAAATGTTGCGGCGGTAACTGCTGTGAAACTTTGTCAGTATTCTGTTCCCTTTTCGCAAGTACCCGATTAAAACATTGTTGCAGAACTGAAAATGCAAGTGGATATTCTGTCAGCTGAGTTGGCAAAAGAATTATTTGAGCAGTAGCTGATGGTTGCTATCGAGCTGTTGAGTGATGATTATTGGCTCTTTCATTTTTGTGAGAACTTTGAATCAGGTGGAGTCAAAGTTGGAAACAGCGTAAAATCGGGGAATGGTGTTGCTTTTTCTATATGTTTGTGTTATAATTATAAAGATGAGAAATAATATTTACTGTAAAGGAGTTTTCATTATGGGTATTAACAGGGATAAACCAGATTTATGGGAAAGTGATATTAAAGCGTCTGTAGATTTATATAATGAATGGTTTATGGAATTTGCACCCAAGGCATTTAGAGATACCCGTATTTCTACTGCTTGCAAAGTTGAATCTGCCTTACTCAATTCCAATTATCTCTTAAACATATCACCTGACTTATTAAAAAATCATCCAGAAATTCTACCAATATTAAGAATGTCTACTTGTCCTCCGATAGCACGTGACAGACTTGTAGGTCTATCAGGAGTATCAAAAAGTCTTGTTGAAAATATGGAAGATAGTAATAATCCACGTGTTTCTCCAAGAATGAGCAAAAGTATGCTTTATGATCAGCTTACAAAAATATCTACAACAATCATTAAAATGGCTGATCGCGATATTTTTGTTTGGCTCGACGAAAAAAGAAACCATCAGATATAGAGGTTCAATGATCGTCTACTATCGTAGCTGACCGTTTATGTGGTGCAGTAGCAGATCCAATAATACGAAATGATCAAGAAAAGCGACAGTTAGATGCTATATCAGCTTTCCTTAACGCTAAAGGAGCCGTCATTTGGAACAGGAGCTTTTTTTCGGCTTTGCAATCAATCGAGTGCATCAAAAGAATAAAAAGCATAACAGGTTATGAAATAGATTCTGAAATATATCAAAAGGCTGTGTCATTATGGAATGAAAATTATTTTAATCTGATCTGTGGCGATTTTCTTTGTTTGAAAGATGATAAACATTTTAATCTTGTAATCAGTAATCCGCCATATGTTCGTCATCATCTTATTGATAAAGCGAAGAAGGCAGATTTAATCAGAATGGTAAAAAAAGAAACCAACATTTCTATTTCAGGCCTTGCTGGACTTTATTGTTATTTTATGCTATCAGCACATAAATTGCTTAAACCTGGAGCAATATCTGGCTGGCTTATTCCAAGCGAGTTTATGGACGTTAACTATGGAAGTGCAGTAAAGGATTATTTATTAAATAATGTGCATCTCCTAAGGATTCACAGATACATACCAGAAAATAGCAAATTCAAAGATGCGTTAGTTTCTTCTTGTGTTGTATGGTTCAAGAACGAAATCTTTCACTCTGATTACGAAATTGAATTATCTTATGGTGGTACCCATGACAAACCCGAAGTATCCAAAATAGTAACTAGAAATCAACTGATTAAAAAGGACAAATGGACTAATATAACAGATGAATCAGTTTTGACTAATAATATAGAAGCCCCAACATTAGGAGATTATTTTACAATAAAAAGAGGTTTGGCAACAGGGGACAATGGCTTTTTTATTCTTTCAAAGGAGCAAATAATGGAGCTGGATTTAGATATGGCATTCTTTACGCCAATTCTTCCTAGTCCACATAAATTAAAAGAAAATGAGATTTTTAAAGATAACTTGGGATATCCGCTTCTTGAAACACAATATTTTCTATTAAATTGTTCTCTTTCGGAGGAAGATTTGAAAGCTAATCATCCTGGATTATGGGCATATTTGGAAAGTGGAAAGGAAACGACAGGAAAAAAATACTTATGTCGTAACCGCAAAAAATGGTATTTTCAAGAAAGACGTTCAGCTACACCATTCTTATGTTCATATATGGGCAAAAGCAAAAGCGAGATTGATAATCCATTCAGATTTATTCTCAATCATACCGATGCTGTTGCAACTAATTCGTATATGATGCTTTATCCCAAAGAAAACATTTTAAAAGTTTTAAGCAGGAATCCTGAATCCTCATTTGATATTTGGAAAGCCCTTCGTTCAATATCTCGCTATGATCTTGAAAGTCAGGGCCGTGTTTACGGAGGCGGATTAAAGAAGATCGAACCTCGAGAATTATCAAAAGTGCGGTGTGAAGAATTAACGAAGTTGATTATGAAGGATGGTGCTATATGAGATTCTTTACTATGAACAAGTCGGATGAAAATCCGATAAATGATGGCATTCTTTATTTTTCTCAGAGAATTGATGAAATGCTGAAACATTCAACGCACCACATCTATAAAGCACCTGTACTCAACACCTATTTGCTGATTGAAGAATATCTAACAACAGCAGATCAAGTAAAAAAAGGAATAATAGACCAATCACATTTAAAATTCATTTTCGAGGAATTTTTAGAGTCCTTTGACAACGATATAATAATTAAAGAGTATATCTCCAAAGAAGAAAAATCAGCTCTTGTTAACAAGCTTAACAGCAGTACTGAATTTGATAGAAACAAAGTTATGCACTATATCCTTCATCGGTTAAATAAATATAATTATTGGTGTAAAGAATATCTTCTTAAGATTGCTCCGCAAGAAAAAGGAAAGCGATTAATCGAACAAGCTTTACGTTGCTACATTCCTGGATTAATTGATAGAGGATATAGCTCTGATTACATTTACTATCATAATAAAACGGTATTCAATAAATCAGATAAAAAAGATCGTGAGCTGTTAAAAGAGTTTCTTAATCGCTTTGATTTTAGGAAAAGAACATATAGTGTATATGTTGCATTACACAAAAGTGCTCAAAACTTTAAAGATATACTGAATCAAAAATTAAATGTCGATTTTGATTTTGATATAAGCGAAGCAAAAGAGTTTAAGTATCCGGATAACAAGTACATCATTGCTAAACTTGAAATAGAAGCACTGGATAAAAGACAGGCTGCTAACATTGCATATGAAAAGCTGGATATTTTCTATAAGTTTTATCGGTTTATGAATGACGACCGAAAAAAGTGGTTTTTAAACAAATGTATGGTTAAATATACTGATTCCGATTATGCTTTTGTAGACTTAACAGTACAACGTTTTAACTTTCCAGAAAATGAAGATGCAGAAAAATCAAGCGAATTATCAGAGTTAATGATTACTGCTCTTCTTATTAACGCTAGTAGAGGTTCATTTAATAAAATTGATAAAGTAATTTCATTACATAATACCGCTTTAGAGAATACTAATCTTAGCAATGGCTTTTTGAATCTATGGTCAATACTTGAAGTATTATTTGTTTCAGATAAAGATCGTGCTAAAATAAATGAAATAGAAAGAAAAGCCATTCCTTTGCTACAAAAAGAATACATAATAATGCTATTTAAGGAATTAGATAGTAATCTCAAGGATAATCTATCAATAGAACAATATAATGATATTATCAATTCGATTGATGGAACTGATAATAAATACAAAATTGCCGCATTAATTACTCTGGATAAATATGATGCTTTAAGACAAAAGCTATACATATATTTGAATAATTACCCAGTACTTAGAAGTAGAATATCTCAGATGAACACTTTATGTAAACATAGAAATACCTTTTTAAATGATTTAGAGCGTTTCACTCGAAGAATAAAATGGCATATAATAAGACTATATCGAACCCGCAATTCCATTATACATTCTGGTGATAAACCTAACAATCTCAAGCCGCTTGGCGAGCACTTGCATAGTTATGTAGATGTTTGCGTTTGGCAATTAATAGTTTCACTTACATCAGAAAAGCATCTTTATTCTATCGATAATGTAATAATTGACGAGATATTTCAGATTGAAAGAATTACTAAAGAATTATCATCAAAAGAAAAGTTTAAAGAAGATGACATATTTTTATGTTGCGATGCTGTGAAATACTCAAAGCCGCCTTTAATCAAGGAAAATAATAACGAAACGGCTGCACCCGAAGGCACAGCTACAAACGATCAAATATAAACTATACACTTAAAAACCGCTTCTCTCGCCATATAGACGAAACAGTTCTCCAGACCGAGCATCCTCTCGGCATCACCGCTAAGGACAGCTTTCTGATAGTAACTGTCAGTATATTCTTCCAAAGCTCCACCTGACGAGCGATAGCTTCACCGACTTTCAGTTCGAGATCATCATGGTGTTCAATAATTTTGCCCTCGTTGACGAGCCTACGAAGTCTGTCAGGGTACTTGCTATCTAAATAATGAAGATGATACCTGATGTAGTCGGTGATGTAAGTCTTGCTTTTCTCTGATATGATTTACACATCGGTCAAAAAAGAATAAGTACAAGGGTATGTCGAATGTTTTTTGTCCGCTAAGGGTTCAAAAACTTAGCATAAAACAGCGTTAACGAATTTTTGTAGTATGTTCTAAAATGCCGTATTTTCCGCATTTTTTCAAACTTACTGAAAATCAGATAAAATGGTGGAGGATTTTCGATTCCCGTACGGGTCACCAGTTAGAAGTAAAAGATTAGAGGTAAGAGGTAAGAGTTTGAACTTTTACCTCTTATTTCTTTTTAAACGTTTTATTAGGCGAAAACTTTTCGACTTTAATTCTTACCTCTTACTTCTAACCTCTTACATCTAAAAGCGGAGATTTGTGTTTGCAAATCTCCGCTTTTTCATTTACAATATCCAAGCCTGAATATCGATACCCAAAAACTTTTTATCTCTGAATCCGATGCAGATACCTTGGTCGCCGTTTGCTTTACAGTCACCGTAAAATCCTATTTCGGGATAATACAAACCGTCCTTTGAATGAGTTATCTTGCTGATATTAACGGCAATGGCGTGGATCTTAATTTCCTTTTCAACTTGGTCTTCGGAAACGTGTTTTTTCCTGCCAACATTGCCGTATGCGTCATTGCAATATTCCGCGATTTCTTTTCGGTAATCTTCAATCTTCACGTTTTCTATAAACCAGTTAAGGCAGGTAATTTCCTTTTCGGACAGCGCGAAATTGCGAGGTTTATAATGTCCTGTCTCGTCAAACTTATTGTCGCCCGTGGAAAAAACTTCAACCTTTTTCCGCTTTCCGAAAAGTTCGATGTAAATAGAATCCTCGTTGTTCAGTTGTTCAATCGGTTTCATTTTTACCTCCTTAAATCTCATCTTGATAATATTTTGCGATAAGTTCTGTTATGCTTTCAGCTATAGGTTTCAGGCAAAAAACTTCATGCTCCCAGATATAAATTACGGTATCATCAATGTCTGTGCGATAGCAATAATAGTCGCCGCAGCCGTTTGTGGCAAAGAAAATCAGCTTGTCCAAATCTTTTGCAAATTCTTCTATTTGTCTGTTCAGCAATGCATTGTCAACGATCTCTTTTACCGACAGCAACAGCCATTTATCGCCGTTTAATTCCCGCAGAAGGTTTTTAAGTTCATTTGGGAACGCATATCCTACCGCTTTTTCGGCATTTTTGATTTCCGCTTCGGAACAGGGCGGCTGAATTTTCACATACTGATTTCCCTTTGATAACTCCGCAATCAGTTCCCGATACATAGTTTATCCCTTGAAAATCACTTTATATCCGCGTGATGTGCCTGAAGCGACTTCACTCCGAAATGCGTATTTTCCTTTATGGCGCGTATGCCCTCGGCGCTTGCCTTTGCCGCCGCCATTGTGGTTATATACGGCACACGGTGTTTTATCGCGGCTTTGCGGATATAGCTGTCGTCGTGTGCGCTGGTCTTTCCTGCGGGAGTGTTTATGATAAGCTGTATCTGCCCGTTTGAAATTTCATCGGCAATGTTCGGTCTGCCCTCGTAGATCTTGAATATCTTTTCAACGGGAATGCCCGCGTCTTTTATCATACTGTACGAATTGCCCGTAGCAACTATCTTAAAGCCAAGGTCGCTGAATGCCTTTGCTATTTCAACAAGTTCGGGCTTGTCGCG
>CANQZA010000077.1 GCA_947628175.1 uncultured Clostridia bacterium
TCAATGCCGACTCCTTTAACCTCGTACATACTGTGCGAGGTTTTTCTTTACAAATTAATGATTGACTGATATTTTCTAATGTGTTATGATTCTCTTTAACGAGAGGTAATTATTATGTTGCATTTAATCGCAAAACTTCATTCACAGCAGGTTTCCCCAGCATATTATGCGTGGGCTTATTTGTCGTGTGTTCATCGGAGTTTTGCGGATAAATAATTATTTAACAATTTACAGGCACTGGTGAACTATTGTTTATCAATGCTTTTTATTTTTTGGAGGAATGTTGAGTATGCAAAATAATATTATTGAATTTTATAATAAATATGATGAGGATGGCAGACTGCAAAGAAAAAGTCGTATGCCTGAATTTCTAATCACAATGAAATATATTCAAAAATATTTGAAAAAAGATTCTAAAATTATCGAAATCGGTGCAGGAACAGGCAGGTATTCTATTGCTTTGGCGAAAGATGGATATGATGTGACTGCGGTTGAACTTGTGCCGCACAATATTAAAATTCTTAAAAGTAAAATTAAACCTGATTATAAAATAAAAGTTTATGAGGGAAACGCCTGTGATTTAAGCTTTTTAAATAGCGAAACATATGATGTGGTGCTTTTGCTCGGACCTATGTACCATCTCTTTACTGACGAAGATAAGCATAAAGCGATCAGCGAGGCAATAAGAATAGCAAAGCATGGAGCGGTTATATATGCTTCTTATTGTAATAATGACACCTGTATGTACAAAATGTTTTCAAAGCATAAAATGCTGAATTATATTGATAACGGATATGTCGATGAAACATTTCACGCTAAATCAATACCCGATTTTATTTTTGAGCTTTACCGTAAATCTGATATTGATCATCTTATGAAAAATTACAAGGTTACACGACTGCATTTTGTCGGTGTGGATATGCTTTCGTATATATTTAACAGCAAATTTGACCGACTGAAAAAAAGAGAATTTGAGGAATATATGAAATTTCTTTATACGATTTGCGAGCGTGAGGATTTAGTCGGCTTTTCGATTCATATGCTTGATGTTTTCAGAAAGAAATAAATAGAAAAAGAAATGAAGAAATTATTAAAATGAGGGGATATAATGAATAAACCTAAAGAGCCTGTTATTGAAACAGAAAGACTGATTTTAAGACCGCTTACTCTTGATGACGCCCGGGCATGTTTTTCATGGTGCAGTGACGCACGCGTGACCAAATTTATGTCGTATCCGACTCATACTGACATCAGACAAACTATTGATTGGATCCAATCCACATTTTCAGATGATCAAGAATGGAACTGGGCATTTGTTCTGAAAGAAGAAGGCAAAGTCATCGGAACAGGCAGTATCGGTCCGAATGATCAGATGAAAGAGTATTGGGGTATGGGCTATAATCTGCACTATGATTATTGGCATAGAGGTTATTGCACCGAGGCGATGAAAGCGATGATTCACTTTGTCCATAATGAACTTGGTGTCAATAAAATTTATTCATACCATGCAATCGATAATCCTCGCTCCGGTAAGGTTATGGAAAAATGCGGACTTACATTTCACCATTTCGGCGAATATGCCAAGATTGACAGCAGTGAAACTTTCAAAGCAAAATTTTATTGTATGGAGCTTGAATCATAATTATTAAAAAACATCTTTACAAATGATTCTGTGGTGATATAATATTTCCATTCATATCGTTTTGTGAGGTGTTTTTGTGAAAAACGACCTTTTGTCAGGCAGAGCAGTAAAAAGTATTGTTTTGTTTGCGTTGCCGATTATGGGGAGTTCACTTCTTCAATACAGCTACGGTCTTGTGGATAATATTATTGTGGGCAGATATGTCGGTACAAACGCTCTTGCGGCAGTCGGAAATGTCGGCTCCATTAATAGCTTTATTATCGGAACAGCTCTTGGTCTGACATCAGGATTTACGATTCCGGTTGCTCAGCGTTTCGGCGCTATGGATAAAGAAAAAATGAATAAATACGCAGCAAACAGCATATCTCTCTCACTTCTCATAGGTATTCTAATTGCCGTTGTTTCACATCTGCTGTCAACTCCTCTTTTAAAGCTAATTCATACGCCGGATGACATAATGGAACTGTCATCATCATACATAAATATCCTCTATTATTCTGTCCCAATACAAATGGCGCTCAATAATTTCAATGCACTTGCCAGAGCAGTAGGGGAAAGTAAAAAACCGCTTTATTTTTTGATAATCAGCGTTTGCGTCAATCTTGCACTTGATTTTTTGTTTGTAGGCTATTTCAGATGGGGAGTGGTGGGAGCTGCCTTGGCAACCGCCGCGTCACAGCTTACGGCAGCAACGCTTGCAGGACTGTATATCTTCAGATATAACGAAGAGTATAGATTTATAAAAAGCGATCTTAAAATAAGTACTAAAATATCATGGCAGCAGTTAAAGCTCGGCATTCCGCTGTCCTTGCAGTTTACGATTACCGCCGTGGGCTCAATGATATTGCAGACTGCGGTAAACGGGTTCGGCTCAAATGTAATTGCAGGCTTTACGGCGGCAGGAAGGGTAGAGCAAGTGCTGAATATACCCATGTCCGGTTTGGGTGTTGGAAATATGACCTTTGTTTCACAGAATTACGGCGCGGGAAATTATGACAGAATTATCAAAAGTGTAAGAAAAATATTTCTTCTTGATATTGCAGTGTCTGTAGTTTGCAGTATTGTTCTTGTGACGGCGGGTCCTTTTGTTGTAACGCTGTTTATGACAGACTATAATGCGGATATTATGAACGCCGCAAGGCATTATTTAACGGCTATTGCCCAATGTTACAGTCTTGTTGCCGTCCTGTTTGTAATAAGAAACACCCTTCAGGGACTCGGTTTCACATATGCTAATATGATTGCGGGCGCAGGTGAATTTTTCGGCAGAATTGCTGTCGCGCTTTTGTTTACGCCGATGATAGGCTTTTCCGCAATATGCTATGCGGGTCCCGCGGCATGGCTGCTTGCAGATATACCACTTATTGTGATATACTTAGTTAAGAAAAAGAATTTTAAGCATCTTATAAAGGAGCGCTGATTATGCTGTATTATATTGTTCTGGCAGTAGGTGTTGTTGTTTCATTGGTGTTTTGTTTCCAAAGAAGATTGGGGTATAACATAAAAAATTTGCTCTTCAAATCCGTTTCAAGTCTCTGCTATCTTCTTACGGCGGTTTTTGCGCTTATCAATAACAGTACGGCATATACATACGGTTCACTGATTATTATGGGAGGCGCTCTCGGACTTGTAGGTGATATTTTGCTGGATCTTAAAGGAATTTACCTCAGGGATGAAAAAACTTATCTTAAAGGCGGTTTTATCTTTTTTCTTGTAGGTCATATATTTTATATAGCGGCGGTTGTTTATTCCGTCAAAATTTCATGGTGGCTGCTTCTGATAGGAACGGCAATTTCCGTTGTAATCGGTATAGGAACGGTTCTGATGGCAAATGTAATGAAGGTTCATTATGGTGCGTACAGAAAAATTGTTGCAATTTATGTTTCATTTCTTGCCATGACAATGGTTACTGCAATTCTTGCCGCGATAATGACCGGCTTTTCAAAAGCATATGTTATTATGGCTGTCGGCTCTGTCCTCTTCCTTTTGTCCGACGCTGTTCTGTCAAATACCTTTTTCGGGAGAGGAAAAGATAAGCAGCATCATCTGTTTTTAAATCATTTCCTTTACTATGCGGGTCAGTATCTGATTGCCGCTTCTATCATGTTTATTAAATAAAAGTATTGACATTAAAATAAAATGATGGTATCATATCAAAGTCGCTTGTGAGTAGCAAGTGTGTACGGGCCATTAGCTCAGTTGGTTAGAGCAACCGGCTCATAACCGGTTGGTCCGGGGTTCGAGTCCCTGATGGCCCACCATAAAAATCCGCCTGAACATTCGTTCAGGCGGATTTTTCAGTGCGTGAGATATTTTTTATTTTTACAATCCCAATTCATCGTATAATTTTTTTAGAGTTGCAATTTCCTCCCTGTCTGCATTGCGGATGGTCTTTATATATGATATGACATAATTTTTGTTCCTTATAATAGTTTTAAAAAACCTTACCGCCCAATAATATGGCAGCAGAACAGGATGCTGCTTTAGCGCCGGATAATAGTTTTCCATATGCCTTCTGCCGAGAAAAATTCTGTGAAAAATGCTTGACAGATTTGTGAAAACCGATTTTTCGGTGTTGTGTTTTCTTATCACCTGAATCGTGTTGAGCTTCGCCATATTCGTAACCGTTCCTACAGCAGAGCTGTGGAATAAATAGGAGTATAGCATTTTGAGTGTATCTTTGCTGCATTTGTATTCATAGTCTCTGAAAAAAGATGATTTTTCTTTAATGTCAGGAAATAAATACGGGCATAATTCAAGCAGGTGCGCGTGTACCTTTTCAAGATTAAGATATTTCAGGGTATCATTTATATATTCCCAGTCAAGCGCTTCTGCGTATTTGTCTAAAAACAAAAACTGATCAAGCGCATATCTGAACCCTGTACCCGCATTTTTCAGATGATATGCAGCGTGAATCAGCATATATAAATAGTTGTTTTCGTTTGTAAATTGTTTTACATATTTGTAATCTTTATAGGGTATCGCAGTTTCATATGCTCTCGTTGAAAATTCGTTTAAAACAGGGTTTGGAGAGTGAAATAATTTTTTGTGAAGCTCAATTGTGATGCTTGGCTCTTTTGTATATATATTGTGGCAGCCGCCGTGGTGCATCTTTATATATTGCGCATTCTCAATAATTTCTTCTGCCTGCATCTCCTTTGCGGGATCAC
Organism: uncultured Clostridia bacterium; assembly: GCA_947628175.1. Taxonomy (GTDB): domain Bacteria; phylum Bacillota; class Clostridia; order Oscillospirales; family Acutalibacteraceae; genus Eubacterium_R. Next base: position 4,813 of record CANQZA010000077.1, read on the forward strand.
AGAGAATATCCACATCAACACTGCCGCGCATATAAGGTTTCGGATAAAGATTTTTAATCAAAAATCCCTTGAGCGGAATGGCGCATATTCCTTTTTCTTCCATTTGCGAAAGGATTTTCTGTCCCTCGGTTTCCTGTGCGGCTTCTTTAGCAATGGAACGGTTGCGGATTTCAAAGGCGATGCCAAGGGTATTGTTATCAATATCGTACTCTGAATTTGAAAAGGCTTCGTATAAAAATCCTCCCAGTGAGGATTTTGCGGCGACATAGCACAGCTTTTTAAAATTGACATCCGATTGCGGAGGTAATAGCTGTTTGTTAAACAGAACAGCGTCTATTATTTTTATAAGATATTCTTCTTCGGCCGTCTGTTGAAACATCCTTGCAAATCTCCTTTCTTCTGCCGAAAATCAATACAGTTGTGCAGAGAGATACATATAAAATACCAAAAATATGTAATAAAATCAATACAAAATTACATATTATAGAATTTATATAAAATAATTAAAATATTTTGAAAGAATCTCTTGACAAATGATGAATTCATATATATAATCGACTAAAGTTAATTTAATGTGGATTAGCAAGAAAATGTTTTGAGGAGGCGAAGGACACATGAAAAAAGTGTCAAAACAAATACTTGCTTTTATAATGGTTTTTGCTCTGATGATTGTATCAGCTCCGATGGTTTATGCGGCTTCATCTGTTACGCAAATAACTCTTAAGGGCGGAAATGAAATCGTATATTTCGATCAGGATGGTGACGAATTTACAAAGGATAATCATGATTATTATTATGATGATCTTGGCTTAGATGTTGATATTGCTGGTGACGGTACTATCACTATTAAGCCTGTTGGTGGTGGACAGATTGATACTTTTTCTTTTGGTGTGAAAACCGAAGGCAAAGACATTGATATGAAAGCCTACTATCAGGATACAGAGGTTAAATCACCAACTACTATATTTGGTACCGCTGTTGATGCAGAAGGCACATATGCAAGTGGTGAAACTGTTCCAATTAAGGCATATACAATAAAATATAACACTAAATATAAAAATCCCTCGATTACATATGAGTTTTCGTTTTCCGAACCGCCTCATAATGTAACATTACCGGCTCCCACTACCCAGTATTCGGTAAAAGGCAATAGCACTGTTAAGGACGGAGAAGACTACAATTTCACGCTTACCGTGTATAGTGAAGTAGCCGATTATGTTCCTTTTGTAAAGGCCGGCGGGACTTCCCTTGATAATCCTTCTCCGGGTACAGACGGTCAGGGCAATAAGACCTACAATTATACAGTTAATGGGGTTAAAGAGGATCTTATCATTGCTGTTGACCTAAAAGGTCCTTCAAGAGTTGTTCTTCCGACCGGTCAGGGCTACACAGCAACGCCAAAGGACGGTGCCTCAACATCAGTTCCGTATAACGGCAGCTTTAAATTTGATGTAACCGTTGACGAAAACTATGGTATACCTACCGTATACACAAATGGTACTCTGCTTGAAGATATAGATGGTAATGCACATGATAATATCTATACCTATGAGATAAAAAATGTTATTGAAAATCAGACCGTAACCGTTGACCTGAAAGCACCCGTTGTTGTAAATCTTCCTACAGGAACAGGCTATGTCGCAAAGTCAAAAAGCACTTCCAATGTTATTCCGTACGGCAGTGATTTTGAATTCACGGTAACGGTTGAAGAAGGTTACGGCGTTCCTGTTGTAAACGCAAACGGTTCTGTTCTTGATAGCACAGAAAATCATGAAAATGTTTACACATATAAAATTGATAAAGTTACCCTTACCCAAAATGTTACAATCAGCGTTTCAAAGGAAAGATACAACATTAAAATAGTGAAAATTGGTGATGGATTCCAGACAACTGCTTCTGATCAGAATCTTGAATACGGCGCAGGCTATTCCTTTACCGTTTCACCAAAAGAGGGATATAGCGCTCCTACAGTTACAGCGGCTGATGATTTAAGTTTAACTGTAGATCTTCTTCATTCCGGAACGAACTACACACTCAGCTCCCTTACTAAAAATGTTACAATCACCATTACAAGTGCATCAAAGCTTTCCAATCAGGTTATTCTTAATGTTTCAGAGGGTTATACCATTACTGACCAGAATGATAGCCCCGTTCCCGGCAATACCGCTTCCGTTGATTACGGTGAAAACTATACATTCCGTGTAAAGCTTGATGATGCTTATTCAAAATCAACACCTACCGTTGCTGCGAATAGTATCAACCTTGATGGCAGAAAAATTGATGACACGAATGTATATGAATATACAATCACAGGTATTACAGATCGTCAGGTTGTAACAGTAACCGGTGTTACAAGAAACACTTATAAAGTAAATCTCATTCAGGGCACGGGATATACACTTACTGCTGTATCCGCCACAACTGTGGCTCACGGTTCTGAGTTTGAATTCAGTCTCTCACTTGACCCTGCATACGCGGCTTCTTCACCGCAGGTGAAGTCAACAGGTACAGCGCAGCCTGCATACAATGGTCAAACAAAGAATTACACGATTACGGTTACAGAGGATATAGAGATTTCAGTCGAAGGCATTCAGGAAAGTAAATTCCAGATAACCTATTCGGAAAAAACGGACGGTTACGATATCCAGTCTTCATCCGGTCACGAGGTTGCCTATAACGGCTCATTCAACTTCACAGTAAAAGTGCATTACGGTTACAAGCTGGTTTCCGTAAACAGACTTGAGGGTGATTCCATTTATTCTCTCAACTCTGTAGGCAATAATTCATACGCAATCAATAATATTACCTCAGACCAGCAGATTCAGATTGTTGTTGAAAAGATTAAGTATACTGTTCGCTATCATGATGCTAAGAATGGTAATGAAACGATCGATTATGATGTAGATAATCAGGCGGTTAATAAAGAAACAAGTATAATAACGCTTAAGGTTCCTGCATCTGTCAACCACTATAAATTTATAGGTTGGTTTGATGAAGATGAGCGTAAGCGTGAGACGCTTTCTCTCGGTAATGATAATAGCTCAATCATTCTGACAGCTAAATGGGAGCTTGATTGTACAAACCTGTTCACTGTCAATATCGGCACTCCTTCATGGAGTCAAAAAGGAGACCGTTATAACCTTCATGTTCTTGCCAAGTGGAATGCGGATGTTGTTGATGAACTCGGCGGTGCTGAGATAACTTCAGTGGGTATGTTCTATTCATACAAACGGATCGCCGATCAGGAATCTGCACTCACGGCTCTTTTGGAGGGTAAGGATCCTTCACCGGGTAAGCATACAGAGCAGGCAGCCGGCAGAGCGGATCTCTATATTTACAATCATAATGTAAGCTTTACATCTGAACAGGAAGCAGGCGAAATTGATCAGCTCTTCCAGAATTTACAGGCTGATGCAAACAGGTCGGTTCGAGCATATGTTCAAGTAAAGATTGCCGGCAAAACATACACTTATTACAGTGATGTTTGGTATGGCTCATACAACACCAGTCATTAATGATTAGAGGAGGTAAATGAATTATGAAAGAATATAATTCTCCACAGGTTGATATCATTATTTTCGACGAAAACTCTGTCTATACAGAAAATCGCGTAAGCGGCGCGGATCCCGATCCATGGGGCGGCGGAAATCCTGAATTCTAATTTGTAAATCTTCTTTTTGCATTAAAATTTTGCATCAGGAAAGATAACCTTTCCTGATGCAAAATTCTTGATAAAACATATAATTTTATTATCTAAACTATTGACTTTTTAACAAAATAGTGTAATATTGTATTGTTCGGTTTTCATACACATAATCGTCCATGGATTTTGTCTTAAATAAATATAGGGGTATAGCTCAGTTGGTAGAGCAGCGGTCTCCAAAACCGCGTGCCGAGGGTTCAAGTCCTTCTGCCCCT
>CANQZA010000078.1 GCA_947628175.1 uncultured Clostridia bacterium
TTATCATATGAGCGGATAGCGGACACATGAGAGCAAAAGTCCTTATAGCGTATATGTAATTTGATACATATTTCATCGGAGGGCGAACCCTCGGCTAACATATACAATATACTTCTCTGAACGGGAGATAATTTTCTTAAATATATTTCCATTTCGTTGGAAAGTATATTGTCCAAAAGCCTTGATTCTATATCGGAGCTATCCGACACAAAGGCTATATAGCTCTCGTCATCGTCCGATATAAAGGCGTCCAAGGAAAGTATATGAGAGCCTCCCGTGCGCTTACGGCAGTTGCGCTTGGACATCTCAGACCGTATTTTGTTGTTTAAGCATACGGTCAGATATGCTTCAAAGGGCGTTCCGTTGTCGGGATCCCAGCGGTTCAAAGCCTTGGCAAAGGTTTCATTGCCGAGGGAATAAAAGTCGTCATAATCTCTGCCCGACAGACCGCCGAATTTTTTAAGCAGGTTATCTATGAGCCTGCGGAGTTTGCTGCCGTTGTTGGAATAGTATTCAAGCAGCAGTTTTTCTTTGTTAGTTTCCTTCACGATATTGACCTCCTTTTGTGTAGTTGTGATTATCACTTTTAAATTATGATTATCACTTTATAATGATATAATATACTATTTTAAAATATTTGTCAACACTTTTTTAAAATATTTATCACTTTTTTATTGACAAATATCATTATTAAGTGATATAATATACTTAAAGAAATGAAAGGTGGTGAACATTATGAGTATGTCAGCCAAAATAAAGTACATCTTAAATATCCGCAACATTAAGATAACGGACTTTGCAAAACAAATAGGTACAAGCCAAAGCAATTTCAGCAATAAACTAAAAAGAGATAATTTCACAGAAAAGGAGCTGCGGGAAATTGCAGAAGCTCTTAACTGTGATTATGACGCTGTATTTACTCTGAGAGATACAGGGCAAAAGGTCTGATACTTAAACCACAAATTATAGAAGATACTCGAAAGGGTATCTTCTATATTTATGTGCAGATAAGAATTTTCCTTGACTGTGGGCGCTGTATAGCATAAAATAAAATCAGAAATCATTACAGCGAATATACAGAAAGGAGAACAATTTATGTACGAACAAAGACCTATCTCAAAATTTGATATGACAATAGCAAGCAATCAGTACAAAATCATTAAGAAAGCAGTTGAAGCCTTTGAAAGCCAACTGGACAGCAACTCCGAAATAGCTCTCAGACTGTGCAATTTCGGTCAAAGTATATTGTTAAATGTTGACAATATTTACTATGAGGATCCGCATCTTATGATTTTCTATGGGAGTGTAAACGGGAACCCCGCAAGACTTATACAGCATATTAGCCAATTAAATTTCTTGCTTATATCCATACCTAAAGCAGACCCTGAAAAACCGCCTAAAAGGCTTGCGGGCTTCTTAAAGGATAGTTAATCAACAAATGGTCTGCAATCCGAAAAGGCAAATCGGTAGTTGATGTCAATAACTATTTTTGATAATACCGACATAGCATTTACCTTGACTTCCGTATCTATCGGTTCATCGCTTTCAAGTATTTTAAGAAGCCTGTTGCCTGCTGCCACTGAAATATCTTTAAGCTGAGCGTAATTGACCGGATCTTTTTCTTGCATTTTGGATATTATAATCGCCTCCCATCTATATACATAGACTTTAAACCGACAGAGAGAAGAATTTTCCTTGACTGAATTGCAAAAAGTGATAAATTATCAAGATGTATAAACCGCTAGATATTTTCTTTATTTTTATGTGTTACCCTCACATAGGATAGGGAGCTGTGTATGCGGTTCCCTATTTTTATGTGTCAAGGAAAATTCTTTTGATCGCTCTGTCAGCCTGTCAAAATAGCTCTGACCTTATCTAAATTTTCTGTGCCGTACATTGCGTAGACCTTTCCTCTTATGGCTTTATCGGACTTGCCGATAGCCCTAGCGAGATTTTTGTAATTATAGCCGAGGGTTATAAAGCGTTTTATATCTTCAAGCTCGGAGGCTTGCCATTTGATGTGATTTTCGGCTTTTACGGGGCGCTCCCGCAGATCGAGGTCTATTATACGGCGCTGAATGGCTCCGCTCGACCTGTTAAGCTCAAAACTCAGGTCGTAGTAGCTGTATTTAAACTGTTTGAGCAGGTATTTCAGCTTGTCGTCTTCCCATTGCTCCCACGGATCGGATTTGTAATCATCGGCGTCTAAACTGCGCTGTATTTTTACCCAATCGGGTTCCTTGCCTAAAATATTAGGCTCTATCTTAGAAAAGTCGAGCATAGTTCTGTTCTTTTCAGCCCATTTCCAGAAATCGTCTATGTTGACGACACGAAAGGTATTATTGTTTACCCTTTTTGTGTATACGGGAAAGCCTCTGTTGCGTATCCAAGATAAATTACGATAGGAAGTGCATGTATTAAAGCCCAAGGTGAATATAAGCTGAGAAAAGGTAATGTAATCTCCGCTGTCCAAAAAGGCGTTGAGTCCGAGCCTGTTTTTCTTGACAATAACGGCATTTACGCTTCTTTTAAGGCGTCCTGCGAGCTTTTTGACAGGAAGGCTTCCCCAATGGTCGTATAAATAATTTATTTCCTCCTGCGTCCAGCAGGCGCCGCTGCGGGCAGGCTTTTTACGCTCTGACACAATAAACGCTCCTTACGAAAGCCCGCAGGACTTTAAAATTTCCGCCTTATGGGTGTAGAGATAGTCTATAAACTTGTCAAAATCCAAGCCGTTGGGAAATTCGTTATGTACAATATTCTGATACTCCCTACCCTTTCCCTCGTGGTAGATATGAGTGATAAGCTCATAGACGGCATCTGTAATTAATTTCTTGTTTTTGTAAAAATTTTTCTCAACAAAAGAGCAAATATATTCTGCGTCTATATCGGAGCTAAACTCTATGGATGCCTTAGAATTGTTTTTAAGCTCGTCGGCTATGACGGAGGCAAGCTCATTGGTCTTGTCGGTGTTGTCGAGCTTTATTATCTTTATTTCCATTGTGTGATCCTCCTTTTAATTTATCTGTTGTTGGGTACGACAAAAATATTGTATTTTTGATTGCGTAAAGCCCTGCGGCGAGCCTTAGCCTGTCGGCGGACATATGCAAAATAGAAGGCGAGAGCCTGCGAAGCGACGAGAAGGACAATGCCCGATATAAAAAGAAGGGTGAAGTGTCCCATATAACTTAAGGGGATAAAAAGAACTGCCATAGCCGAAACAATGAGTGTGGCGGCTGCCGTGGTAACGCAGGCTGTGAGAATAGATTGAAAGTGATTTTTCATTGGTAAAGCTCCTTTCCTTGCCGTGTGAACGGCGGTGTTGACTTTTTGAAAATAGTGGTGTATAATGAAAATGTATATAAAAAGGTATGAAAATAAGACCTGAACGCCCCGCAAGAGGTGTTGGGGATTTTTCTCCTTTTTGTATTTGTGAGGCTGCTGTCCTAAATTTTGGCGAAGGAAGGACAGCAGTTTTTTTGTTTATAATATCGAACAGATGTTCTAAAAATATGATACTCTATTTTGAGAAATATGTCAAGATGTTTTTTGTAAAGAAAAACAAGGTGGCAGAAAAAAGTACCATATTGTGAATTGCAGCGTCAAGCTACAATTATATTCTCTGAAAGCTCTCTTATTTTTTCCAAATTTTCTTCGGAAAGAGCGTTGAGAATTTCCGCCAAGCGGGAAATGGTTAAACTGTTAAGGTTTGTCATGATTACACCTCCTTACCGCACTTGCTATTGATTATATGATAATTATATATCATTTATTCAATAATGTCAAGACCTTTTTTATTGATTTTTTGATTATTTTTTAAAAAAATATATTGATTTTACGATTTCAATATGCTATAATAATATTAAAGGAGATGATGTTTATGCAAACAGATTTCAAAGACAGATTAAAAATGATAAGAACAACGCTTAAACTGACACAGGCGGAGCTTGCAAATCAGATAGGACTAAAGCAAAACACGATCGCTACATATGAAATGGGTAAGGGGGAGATGTCCGAGGCTTCTATGCTATCGCTGTGCAGACGGTACAACATTAACAAAGACTGGCTGCAATACGGAGAGGGAGAAATGTTCCTGCCCGATGATGAGATAAAGAGTATTGCAAGGAAGTATAATTTATCTCCAAAGGCTGAACAGGTTTTGGAAAACTTCCTTAAAATGGATCAGAAGCAGAGGGATATATTTGTGGAAGGATTGAGGGAGATAACAAAGGATATTTGAAAGGGATTATATAATTTTTCGCATAAAAAACTGCTGTCGCTAGTATAAAACTAACGACAGCAGTTTTGCATTTTATTTAATATAAACACTGCACTCGTAAAAAGCACCTTTAATACGTTTGTTATCTATGGATTGATGTCTATACAAGTGTTCCTGAACATAATTAATTCTCATATCCTTACTAAGTTCTTGCGCTATATTATGCGCAACATCTATCTTTCTGCCCAAACCAAAAACATAAATAGTTTCAACTCCTTGTTCAACCTGCTCTAATGCTTTTCTTGCTATGCCTTCGATACCGTGTTTGTTTAAAGTAAAATCTTTAGATGCTAAAAAAATTGATACCTTAAAATAATCTCTGTTAAAATCAAGCTGTGTTGTTTCTGTAATTGCATCTATAGCAATTTTGTATAAGTATCTTAAAAATTCTTTAGATTCAGCAAATAATTCCTCATCCGGATAGTCTCCATAAATTTTAGTAGCCGCCTTTTGATATTCATTAAGCAAAACGCCTACAAACATTCCATTCTTGTCCACTCTAACTAAGTCATTATATGTTTCTTTTAGTTCACTATCCGCTTCAAATTTAGGTGTGATATAATTATTATCCAAATAATTTAGAGAATGACTGCCTGATCCTGCAATAATTTTTCTTAGCAATAATATAGATGAAGCGTCCATTATACATCTATCTAAGTATTCTCGTTCATTAGGTAAAAGTCCGGATTTTATGTACTCAGATGTAGCAACAACAAGGTTTTCATGTGGATTGACAGATTGTTTCATTCTGACAATAACTCGCCCGTTTTTTATAAAGGTATCTTTTTCTTCTGATTTTATCCACTCAATCTTTAAATCCAAAGGGATAAGATTTCCGTTATCCTTTAGTATAGTTCTTGACGATTTTAATATAGTCCCCCTAACCTTGTTAGAAACAACTCCCTTTTGTGCTCTTGTTGAAAAAGAAGAAAATAATTGACAAATAGAGCTTTTTATTAAATATAGTTTATCCAAGTAGCGCAGTATAACTAAAAATAAAATAAACACTACAATAATGAACAAAGGAATATTATATTTATCAATAAGTGTTATAATGAATTCGCCATTTTCTTGCATTGTTTATTTCCACCCCAATAACTTTAAATGACAATCTTTATTATCGCAAGTAAATTGTACTTCCCCATCACAAGGCATAATTGAATCAATATTTTCCAATGTGATTTTGCTATTACAAAAGAGACATTTATATTTTCCGTTTATCACATCGTCATATACACCTAACGACTTTAAAAGCTCAACCAAATCGCTATCATGTACTGCCTGCATAGTATTGTCTTTCACAATATCAACTCCCAAATCCGATCCATTAATATTGACTTTCATATAACAACCTCCTTTTTAAATAAATATATCATACAAAAATGACATTTCGCGTCAAATCTTGTATATAATATATTTCCGATAAATAAGGAGATTTTTTATTTGTTTTTATTATACGACTAATAATATAATTTTGCAACAAAAAACTAACTTTTCTTTATATTTTTATAAAATGAGCTTTCATATAAATGACATTCCAAAAGCCAAAAGATGTAATGCCTATCAAACAATATTATTATAAAAAGCAGTTGAATTTTAATCACTCAACTGCTTTCTACTAAAGATAAAATCTATTTTTCATTTTTTTTATGATTAATTATTGTGGTAGATTTACTGGTGATCTGAGGATTATTTGTTCGTGCACTCCTTTTAATCTGTACGGCAGCTGCATGTGTTTGATTTAATCGCATAGATCTTTGTGTAGCATTATATTGTCGATTTATATTTCCAGACTTGATTGTAATATTCTGCTTTTTATTTTTATTGCGTTTATCATCTACACTACGAATTCTTGAGCTAAATGTTCTTTTGGCCAAAACATGGGGGCTACGTAATGTATGTGTGCTCATTTGAGGATGTTCTTTATCAAAAATTTTATCCAACAGTGTTTGTAATTTTTGGGAATATACACTTTTTAAATCTTTTTCTTGGGAATCGGATTCTGCAATCCTAGAAAAAAAATCGTCTAACGCTAATTGTAGTTTAGTATAAACTTTTTCATCATACTTATTACCTTTATCACCATCAAAAACAATCCACTTATTTTGTTCGTTCTTCAATAAACATATTGCATCATCTTTATAGCCATTTAAGGAAAAATCAAGTTCCCTTATGCAAAATGCTTTTAAAGTTTCATATGCCGCATTAATATAAACTCTATTTACACCATGATATTCTGGATATGCCAGATGAAACTGATTGCATAAATCATTAATAAAAGACTTATGAGTAATTTGTTTTATTTTATTTTTTGAAATATTTATAATTGACCATTGTACTGATGGACGTCTCATATATTCACACCTTCTTTAATTCTTTATTTCTAATACACCTTCTGATATTTTTTTTATGAAAATACTGCACAGCTCCGCCTGAGCTATTAAATCCGGGAGCTACTTTACCCTTTGTCACTCTGCAAAAAACCGTTATATTGTCACTTATCACTACATATTCATTATATTCCACACTATCTTTTTTATACGGCATAGATAATTCTTCATATTTTGTTCCTTTAGGCGCTGTAAAATGTCCTAAATCCCCACCATATCTTATAATATGACTGTTACGAGGCAGATTTATTTCTATAATATAATCTCCATTTCCTTCAGTATTAGTCACATCAAAACCATTTACATCAGCGTTTTGCAAATGACTCCAATCAACCTCGGGATTCCCATCTTTGTAAAATCTCCCTGTGCCGTATTCCGGGGAGATGAGCTCTTTAATTCCGGAAATTTCATATCCTTTATCATTTTTTATAACATCCATCATAACATTACCTCAATTCTATTTTGTAATTATATTATATCATAAATCTGACAAATTTCTACAAAATTTTCATAAATTTTTGTAAAATTTTATAAAAATAAAAGGGTTACTTAAAGAAGTGTAACCCCTTTTATAAGCATATCTAATATCATAATCTTAAATATAATTATTATTATAACATAAAACTTTATATTTAACAATAGTAATGTTAAGGTGTAGATTTTCCGTTAAGATGTTATTATTCGACAGGATCTTCTTTTTCCGGTAAATTTGCAATTTGTCTTGCCAGTCTTGCACATTCCTGCCACTCATAGCAATCACGCCATTTTGAATACAATCCTTCTTGGTCGCCAAATGTATTTCTATCTATACACGGCATAGCAGAATTGCTACCCCAATCAAGCGGGCAATTATTACAAACCATATCGCAATAATCACACAGAAAACAATTCGAGCGAATAAGAGGTAATTCGTGGAAAACGAAATAATATACCTTCTTTGCTTTTATATGATATTTTTTAGTTGCATCAGCTATCCAGTGCCACATTTTCCTGTGGTTTTCAATAGCTTGTTCTCTTGTTAAATGTAAACTCATTCTTTATCCCTCCTTTAGGCTAGTCAGCTGTGCTTGTAATTTATTCCACGCAGAGGTGTTCTGCATATTTTTGGGCAATATAAAGGAAGTATAGTCGCCTGCCGAGAAAAACACGGCGGATTTTATGACATCGTTGATATAAAGCTCTATATTGTATTCATACTGTGAGGAAGCGATTTTAAGAAAATCGGAAATAAACCTGCCGTCAAGAGCCGTCATATATATGTCGGAGGTTTCTTCCGTTACGGGGTCTATGCTTATATGATCCGAAATTTCCATATGTATGCCTGCGAAATAAGTGTAGAGCATATGGCGGTATACGCCCATAATAACATTGAAGTCCTCGGCTTTGTCCTTGACATCCTTATAATAGTCTATAATATTCTTTAATTTAGTTGTGCTGACGCCGTATTGCTTTTTATTGCGCATATCGTCAAAATATCCGCTTAAATTCAGGAAGGTTTTGTTGAGCCTGCGATGATAATATACAAAGCTTTCGCCCGATATGCGAATATAGCCTTTATAGGTCTCGGCGTCGCCCTTGCTGTCCGAAATATCCTCGCTGACGGAAACGGTTATGGTATTTTCCGATTTCTTGTCGAGAACTTTCCTTAAATGCTCCACGCAGGCGCCCGGAATAAGAACGGGAGTGCTGCCGATAAACTGTCCGGCAGAAAATCTCTGCGAAGTACGGCATAGCCGTTTGTTGCTTCCAAACAATAAACGGATGGATTGATATTGATACATCGTAATTCATCGCGTAGCGATGCAGGGTCGGTATAAATTTTAAGGTTGTTTAAGACATCCAAAAAATCCGACCCGGGCAAGGTAAAAACTTCGCTGAAATTTCCGACGGGTTCTACAAGCATTTCCTCCGTGTAAGCGGCTTCTTTGACATGGGTGGTTCTGACACTGTTGTCTATACTTCCCGTGCGGATATATATATCATTGTCTTCCGTAAGGATCTCGGCAAGGGGAGACTTGACCTTAAGCAGGGCTTTTATATTG
>CANQZA010000079.1 GCA_947628175.1 uncultured Clostridia bacterium
ATTGAGCGCATCTGCCTTAAAACGAAACATCTCGGCAAAAATCATTACTGCAAGCATTATGCCCGCTCTGATAACCGATTTTGAAAAATCGGCAAGACCGATATAAAACAGAATAAGCGCTCCCGTAAAACCCACTCTTAATTCAACGGGTACACCAAGGCGTTTGAGAATACTGTAAAACCCATAACATATTACCGTCGTGTGAAGTCCCGAAACGGCCATAATATGAGCCGTACCGCTGATATTGAAATCATTGATTGACTGAGATGAAATGGAGTCCTTATCTCCTATCAAAAGAGCAATGGAGAGTCCCGCGCACCCGCTGTCAAGATTTGTGCTGAGTATTTCTTTTATATACTCACGACATTTTATAACATAATAATGCAAAGGCTTATTATCCGATTTCTCAACCGTGCAGTTTTCGGCAGATGAGGTCATAAAAATCCCGTCTGAGAAATAACCGTAGGACTCAAAAGCGTTATCGGCTATTTTGTGAAAAGACAGATTACCTGTTATCAGGTCATAATAGTCCGCCTGAATCTTGACCTTTGATTTTACCCTGAGTCTTATATTTTGGACGGTTCCTGTCTTTTCTATTTTCTCGGTCTTGACGATATACGAGTAACCGTTTTGTGTTTTTGACGGAATATCAACAATGCGAAAGCTTGCGGTAAGATATTCTCCGTCAAGGCTTTGCTGAGGCAAAACAGTATTGGCATTGACAAATATAAAAATAAAACAGGCAAACACTGCGCAACCAAACACAATCGGTACCACAGTTGCCTGTCTTATTCTCTTTACTGCAAGCGAGATTACAAACAATACCGCTGCCAAAATCAATAAATATTTTGAAGCGCCGAAGTCAAGAACATTGAGCAGAATAAGAGTGATTGCAATAGAAAATCCGATAAACGCAAACACTCTTTTCATACCCTTATTTTACAGGCTCAATTACAAATGAATATGCCTGTTTAACTCCTTTTTTCATAATATACGGCTCACGGACAAAGGCCTGACCGGGCATATCACCGCCGACACCGCAAAGCATATGGTCAACATTAAGAGTAGTAATATCCTCGTAAGGGATATTATTTACATGGGTTGCCTTTTCAAGACCGTCAGTAGTGTAGTGATAAGCCGAGAAATTAAGCGGACTGTCAAAAAAGGCATGAATTCTGAGACCCTTCCCCTTCTTGTCCGTTATGGTCATATACCGCATGTCGGTTCTGTTGGACGATTCCTGAGGACGCATATATCTGTGTTCAAGATCGGTAACGGTTGAGGAGTAACTGTCAATCTTGGCGCCTGTTTTTCTGTCGCAATATGTTGCAAAAGGTCCCCTGCCGTACCATTTTACATATTCCATATCCTTTGAAAGCGTCATTTGATAGCCGAATTTAAGCATATTGGAGGTTGGCGTTGCAGAATGATAGATATAAATTCTGCCGTCGGGATAGATTTTATAGGTGGCAACGGAATTCTTTAGCCCCATTGTTTTGAAGGCGATATGAATTTCAACAGTGTTGTCATGGCCTGCCTTTGCAACGGTTTTAACAGCGTGATTGCTCTTAGTCGCTCTCTGCCACATATAATACGGGTGGAGCTTTGCAAACTGCGGAGTAAAATTCAAAAAATCGATATCATTATCTGTCAGAGCACGAAAATAGTTAGGCATTATGGGTCCGAGAAGCATTTCCCTGCCGTCTATTACATAGCTTATAATTTTTCCGTCGTTTACGACGACTGTCAGATTGTCATTTTTCACTGTAACCGTCTTGCCCTTAGCGGAAAATACCAGATCTCCGTCATTCACAGGTGTTTGGGGCTGGGGCATTTCGTTGATAATAAACTGGTCCCACGCAATTTCATAATTTGATTTGAGACCGAGCGTTTTTTTCTTAGTGTAGAAAGAAACTGTCAATACAACCTCTTTATCCTTGGGTATATCTTCATAAGAATAAGGGATTGTGATAAATGTTTCGGAAAGCGGCTGACATTCAAATTTATCAAGCTCTCCGAGCTCTATGATTTCACCCTCCGCTTTGAGCGTCCATCTGCATTTGTAATCCGAAATATCTGTAAAAAGAAATTTATTTTTTACCTTGAACTTACCCGCTTTGAGATCAAACGCCTCAGTCTTAATTTCCTGATATACTTTTTTTACCTCGTGAATCTGCGGGTGCGGTTTGCGGTCGGCACCGATAATTCCGTTTGCGCAAAAATACACATTTGACCCTGTCATTGCCGTTGTGTTCGGTATATCAATAAGCCTGCGCGGTTCAAGTTTTTCAAAATCCGTTCCATAAAGGTAATTGTCATTTCCGTTTTCATCTTTTACATGGATGGTCTGGTCAACAAAATCCCAGATAAAGCCTCCGCACATATTGTCGTATTTTTCAAAATCATCCATATATTCCTGAAAATTGCCAAGTGAATTTTCCATAGAATGAGCATATTCGCACAGAAGAATCGGCTTTCCCTCATACATCTCGGGCTTAATGGGCTTACTGTCGGCAGCAAGCCGATTTGCAATATTATCATAAAGAGATATGGTAATTGCCTGCTTATTTCCGAGTTTTTCCATAATATCGGCAGTCGGATACATACGGGAGATTACATCGCTCTTCGTCAAATCAAAATCGCCCTCATAGTGAAACTGTCTTGTATCGTCAAGCCTCCGTGCCGCCTCTTTCATCTTTGCAAAGTTGTCACCGTCTCCTGCTTCGTTGCCGAGAGACCACATAAACACACACGGATTATTCCTGTCTCTCAAAACCATTCTTTCCATACGATCAACAACTGCATCTGTCCACATAGGATTTGAGCCTGGGACACCCTTCCTCCTTACTCCGTGTGTTTCAAGGTCGCACTCGTCCATAACATAAAAGCCGTATTTGTTGCACATCTCGTAAAAATACGGATCATCCGGATAATGCGAGGTACGGATTGAATTGATATTATTCTGCTTCATAATATCGAGATCCTGGGTATATCGTTCGCGCGGAACAGCCCAACCGTAATCCATATCAAAATCGTGGCGGTTAACACCCCTTATCATAAGCGGCATACCGTTGAAATAAATCTTCTCTCCCTTAATTTCAACCTTTTTAAAGCCAACCTGATATGTTTTCACCGCAATGGTTCTGCCGTCTGTCTCTGCTGACATAACAAGGGTGTAGAGATTCGGCTTTTCGGCGGACCATTTTTTAGGAGCTTTAATGGTCTGGGAGAAAGAAAAGGTTGTTTTTTTTGTCAGAAGTTCTTTTGAGAGGCAGCCTATCTCAATATTCCTTCCGGTAGGAGAAATCAACTTTGCTTTGATTGTAAGACTGCCTTTAGTATCATCATAATTATTTACATATATCTCAAGATTCAGATCGGAGTCTCTGTAATCCACATCAAAATCTGTTTTTATGTAAAAATCACGCAGACAAACCTTGCTTTCCGCATAAAGGTAAACCTCACGGTAAATTCCGCACAGCCACCACATATCCTGATCCTCAAGATATGTTCCGTCGCTGTATCGGTAAACCTTAGCACAGATAAGATTTTCGCCTTTTTTAAGATATTTTGTAACATGAAACTCATGCGGTACCATGGAGCCCTGAGAATATCCGACAAATTTCCCGTTTACAAAGACCTCAAGCGCTGACTTGGCCGCACCGAAATGAAGGAAAATCTCCCTGCCGTCAAAATTTTCGTTAAGAATAAATTTCTTTCTGTAAAAACCGATTTCCTGCATATTGTGGTCAATGGAAGGAATTTTTGATTTGCTTCTGCTTATAGCTTTCGGGAAGGTACTTGCGTAATAATACGGTACCGAATAACCTTCAGTCTGCCATACTGAAGGAACTCTGATCTCATCCCATGAAAAATCGTCAAAATCGATATCTTCAAAGTTTTCAGGCTGATTTTTCAGACCGCGCTGCCATCGGAATTTCCACTGCCCGTTTAAGGATTGCTTATATTTACTCTCTTCACCGGACAAGGCCTCCTCCTCGCTGTCAAATGGCAACATAAGAGCGTGACCGTCTTCTTTATTGATTTTAAAAATTGCAGGATCTTCCCATCTGAATTTAGCCATAGCAGTACCTCTCTTTACGGTTATTTTATTAATTTAATATTATACTAATAACCGTAAAATGTCAACAAAATGAACTTATGTCGTATAGACAAAGGCGGTAATATTTGCTATAATTGTGTAAAATAAATTAATTGGAGCTTTCGCAATGACAGAAAGAGTTAACAAAAACAATCTTGAGGAATACGAACAGTTTATAAAAAGACATCCGAAGGGTCTTTTTCAGCACTCATCAAAATGGGCAAAGGTTAAATCCGCATGGAAATTCGAGGCGGTAATGCTCAGGGACGACAAAAGCGGTGAAATAAAAGGCTCTGCCGCTGTTCTTATAAGGTCAATACCGGTCATTAAATATTCCCTTATGTACTGCTGCAGAGGCTTTGTATGTGATGAAAACGATTTTGAAACATTTGATAAATTATTTGACGCTCTTCTTGAAATAGGAAAAGAATATAAAGCATACTGCCTTAAGATTGATCCCGAAATCGTTGTTGAAAACACTGCCTATAAAGAGCACATCACAAAAAAGGGCTTCATTGAACTGAATCCCGGATGTATGGATTTTGAAAATGTACAGCCGAGATTTGTATACTGCTTTGATTATAACAATATGACGGAGGATGAGCTTATGCTCACCTTTAAATCCGATTACAGAAACAGAATAAGAAAAGCACCGAAAAAGGGCGTTGAGGTTAAAATCTGCGGCAAGGAGGCTCTTGACGATTTCATCTCCATTATGAATGAAACCGGTGAAAGAGACGGATTTTCAACAAGACCGAAATGGTATTTTGAAAAAATACTTGACTGTATGACAGATGACGCAAGGCTTTATATGGCTTATTATAACGGACAGGCTATTGCAGGAACGCTTGCCATCAGATGGGGGCAGAATGTTATGAAGTATCAATACGGCGCGTCTTCAAACGCGCACAGAAATGTTTATCCCAATTATGCGCTGCAATGGGCCATGATGAAGTGGGGTATGGAATGCGGCTGCAAGGTCTATGACTTCGGCGGAATATCGGGAGACTGCCAAAATCCCGATAATCCTCACTACGGTTTATGGCGCTTCAAGCACGGCTTTGGCGGATATATGAAGGAATTTGTCGGTGAATTCGACTATGTTATCAATAAACCCGTATATAAAATGTACACCCTTGCATCGAAAATACTTGAAAAGATAAGGTAAAAATATGAGCAGATACATCATTGACAAGAAACTGCTTGAGCAGAATATAAACTACATTAAAGAAAAGGCAAAAGTTCCTTTAATCGGTGTTGTAAAAGGTAACGGCTATGGATTCGGAATAAATGAATTCACACAGATTTTAAAGGACAACGGCATAAAAACATTTGCAGTGACTGAGGTTGATGATATTCCTCCGCTCAGGCAGATTCTTGACGAGGAGGATATTCTCGTTATGCGTTCTACCTGCGTTGAAAGCGAGGCGCAAATGATTGCCGAGAACGGCTGCATTGCCACTATCGGCTCGCTTTGTGCGGCGGAGGTAATGAACAGCGTATCCGAAAAATGCAATGTAAAAACAAAATGCTGCCTTAAAATTGACACAGGTATGGGCAGATACGGCTTTATGCCGTCACAGACAGAGGACGCGATAAAATGCTACGGTTTTGAGCATCTTGATTTCATAGGTGCGTATACTCATTTTTCCTCTGCCTTTAAAAATACCAAGCTCACAAAAGCGCAGCTTGAAATCTTTAAAGATACAATGTCGCAGATCAAAAAGACCGGAATAGATACAGGTATACTTCATGCGGCAAATTCCCCCGCTCTTCTGAATGTTGAGGGAGTTTGCCTTGACAGCGTAAGAATAGGTTCAGCATTTACGGGAAGAGTTATTACAGTCGGCAAAACAAAGCTGAATAAAATAGGCTCTCTTGAAGCAGAGGTTATTGAAACAAAGACAGTCCCTGCGGGATACTCAATCGGCTACAACGGTCTTTACAAAACAAAAAGAGAAACAAAAATTGCCATAGTACCGATCGGTCATTACGACGGTTTCGGCCTTACAAAGGAAAAGGAAATATATGATTTTCACAGTATTCTCTCAACCGTAAAAAGATATATAAAAAAAACACGGCTGTATGTACGAATTAACGGCAGAATGTACCCTGTTATGGGCGAGATTGGTCTTTCGCACACGGCGGTAGATATAACGGGGAGTGATGTCAAAGCAGGCGATACCGCAACTGTGGAAATATCTCCGCTCATGGTCAATCCAAAAATACCGCGTATATATAAATGAAACTGAAAACAGCAGTCCTTTTCATACAGGACTGCTGAATATTTTTAAGAAAATACTGTTAAGTACTTCTGCCATACATGGGGGAATTTTTCTCTGACAAATACAGCATAGGAACAATCAGGCGTTTGAATCATATCCTTTTTAATAAGATAATTCAAAATCATGGAATACCAACTGTCAAGCTGTTTTTTTGTTTTAGACTCAAACTTTGAAATTATAAGCTTTCTTTCAGCAACACATTTTATAAAATAATCATATGCGTTATCTATTTCTGTACAAGCAGTTACTTCTATAGGAGCGATACCAAGCCTTGCACAGGGAATATCTTTAAACGGTATAACCTGTTCTTCCGCCGGATCTACTTCATACAGACAGCCTTTAACATTCTCTGATACTTCCTTGAGCGCATCAGGATACAGTTCATGATAGACGGGAACATTATTTTTATTAAATCCGTAAGGAAACCAATAATATGGCCTTTCAACGGCATTGCAGATATAAAATGCCGAAACAACATCAATCGTGGTCAAATAAATATAAGGTCTGTCATGATCTGCCTGATGCGGTTGAAGCGTTTTGATTCCAGCTGTGTTACTACCATGATATAATTTCATACACGCTCGCCGCCTCCCTGCAACAGACGCTCTTTCAAACCGTTTACGGACAGACAATCCGCTGTTTTAAGAAGTTCCTTAAACCTGTCCATATTATATTGAGAATGTTCCGTTTCCTTGCTCCACAGGTGCATTGTCCAGCTATCCTCACCGAAATATGTATGCACAAGCACACCCACAACCGCCATTTTCACTTTGGACAAAATATCACAATCGTTGACGGCTGTAAGAAAATATCGGAAAATAAAATACGATGCAATATTCTCGTTATATACATTATCCGAAACAGGTTTTATACAGGGCCTCTGCGTTTTTTTTAACCATTCAGGATTAATGCGTTCAGGATTTTTAAAAACCTCCGACAATGCGATAGCACAGCCTCCGTCATCGTATCTTTCCAATTCTTTTTGTAATTTTTCCCCGTAATCAAGCAGGTCAGCAAGCCGGACATGGATGGGCAAAGCCCTGTTTTGAATAATTGAAAAAGCTTTTTTTCTTGCTTTGGACAAAAAGAAATATACATTCGCATCAATTTCATTTAAAACAGGCGGCAAATCATTCTGACTGTCCTCAAAATGCATTGGTTCTTTTAAATTATACATAATGTCGGCAGCAACAGGGCAGGAAAAGGAAATTCCCATTTCTCTTACCGAACCGTAATCGTTAATAAAACGGGGAAACATACGGCAGGTATACGGTGTATGCTCAGCGCCGACAGCAATATGAATATCGCACAGATTTTCGCTGTTCAGAAACGGACAGCGTTTTTTATCGGCAAGCCGGAAAATCGTATTGCCGAATTCATCCTTATCCAGAACGCTGTCAATCCGATCTCTTATATTTCCATTAAGCATTTTGTAATAGTTCAGGGAATCGGCGTCTGCATCTACCTCCCAGCCCTGGCAACAGGAATCGGGACATTCTCCTGCAATACACTTAAATTCCTTATAAAACGATGGTGTTCTTAAAATCATATTCTCTACCGTTAAATTAACATGGATAATTTATATTTGCGCGCAGAAAACAAAGAAAAACTTCAAAGCGCTTTTATGTACAGACGCATTTCATTGTTGTGTTCATTAACAAAAGCGCTATCCTGTTCAAAACCAAGTTTTTCATGCAGCCGAATACTCGCCGAATTGTTTTCTTTGATATATGCTGCCGCAATGGTGTATCCCAATGACTTTGAAATTTTCAGAGCAAGTGATTCTGCCTGATACGCATACCCCAGCCGCCTATATTGCGGTTTGATTTCAGGTCCGCAACTGATGATGTGCGGCGAATGTGCATAAAGACTTACAAAGCCGACAACGGTATCCCCCTCCGTCACAAGAAACACTTCAAAATAGCGATGATCGTGTGACCGAGCGGTTGACTCAAAAATCATCTTCTCCCATTCTTCGTTTGTCATCGTTTCAAATGAGGTATCACGCATAAGCTCACGATCTTGATACTGAATTGCTTGTAATTTTAGCAAAGGAATCCCTCCTGAAACACAAAAGATTAATGTTTTGAGCAGGGGGCAAAAGACTTGAAGTTGCTTCACAACCCCGCTTCTCTGCATCCGCCACCGGCAGCATTGCTCGGCACGCTCCGTGTGCCTCGGCTGAAAACTCTATCTTTGTCAAAAAGAAAACGACCGTTCAGCGGTCGCTTTCTTTTTTGGCAGGGGCAGAAGGACTTGAACCCTCGGCACGCGGTT
>CANQZA010000080.1 GCA_947628175.1 uncultured Clostridia bacterium
GGTTAAGTATTACAACGACTTCATCAAGCAAAGCGGAGATATGACACTTGTAGATATTTATGCCGACGAGGGCATAACAGGCACTTGCGTGAACAAGAGAGATGAATTTCAAAGAATGATGAAAGACAGCAAGGCAGGGAAGATAGACAGGATTTATGTTAAAAGTGTTTCCCTATTTGCACGCAATTCACTTGAATGTATTGAGAGTATAAGACTTTTAAAATCGTATGGCACAACTGTTCTCTTTGAAAATGACGGAATAGATACAAGTACAATGAACTCTGAAATGATACTGTATATCAAAAGTGCCTTTGCTCAGAGTGAAGCATTGGCAGGTTCAAAGAGAGTATCAACGGCTATCAGAATGAAAATGGCAAACGGTGAAGTTTCAATACATAACGTGCCGTATGGATACAAAGTTGAAAACAACCGCCTTGTACCTATTAAACAGTTGCAACCTGCAATTGAAAGAATATTCAAAGACTATCTTTCAGGTAAAGGTATGGGTCTAATAGCTGAAGAATTGAACGTTGAAAGGTTTATGGACAGAGATTGGAAAATATCAGCGGTACGGTATATTCTGAGCAATGAAAAATATGTAGGTGACAGTCTTATGCAAAAGACATACACTCCGCAGATATTTCCACTAAAAAACAGACCTAATAACGGAGAAGTTGATAAGTACTATGTTTCTAATACTCATGAGCCATTGATTGACAGAGATTTATTCAATGCCGTTCAAGAAAAACTGAAACAAAACAAATTAGACAGAAGCAGTTATGAATCTAACAGAATAACGAACCTTACTCAAAAAATACGTTGCGGTGACTGCGGCTGTGCTTTCAAAAGAAAGATTCAAAGTGGTGAGGCATATTGGGTGTGTTCTTCAAACGGTATTGCAGGCAGACATTGCAAAACAAGAAACATCAAAGAAAGTGATCTGAAAAAGTCGTTTGTACGTTTGTTTAATCGCTTAAAGCTTTATGAAAGCGAAATTGTAGATTCAGCCTTGAATCAACTTGTATCACTTAAAGCAAAAATCAGCAGTCAAAGTACCGCAATAAGTGATATAGATGTTGAAATTGCCGCAATATGTGAAAAGAACTGTATGTTGGCAAAGCTCAAAGCACGAAATATTATTGATGACATTTCATATATGGAACAAACGTCAGCACTTCAAAAAAGACTTACGGAACTCAGAAGCAGAAGAATAAAAATGCTGAATGAAGATGAAGACGAAACAAGCATAGAAAAATTCATAATGCTTAAAAATGAACTTGATGCGTTTGACGGATATATGCTCATTTTTGATAAAGAAGTATTTGAAACGATAGTTCAAAATATATTTATATCCGATGATGCCTATGTAATATATGAACTTAAATGTGGATTGAAGTTAAAGGAGAGAATATAGATGGGTTCAAGATGGATTTTGTTCGGCTACAAAATGGAATACTGTAAGTACATAGTTGTCCAGGAAGAAGCGAAAACAGTGAAAAGAATATTTAACTCTTACATAGACGGTATGACACTTAAAGCAATAGCTGATGACTTGACAGCAGAACAAATACAATACAAAGAGGGTAGAACAACTTGGAACAAAAACATGATTGCCCGAATTATTGAAAATGCCCATTATGCAGGTGACTCTGATTATCCTCAAATTGTAAGCAGAGATATGTTTGAAGCAGCGTTAAAACGAAAAAACACTCTTGGCGGCAAGCGTGAAAAAGATACAGCAGAAATCAAGTATCTTAAATCAATTCTTTTTTGCGCAACCTGCGGTGGACGGATACGGAGAGTTGCTAAGTATACTGCAACTCGTGAAAGATGGCTTTGTGAGAACAACTGTAAATCAAACAGATATTTTGATGATAGTACCTTGTTTAGTGAAATACAAAACATATTAAATGCCGTCATTTTAAATCCTGCTTTGTTAGACACAAACAGCACTAAAAGTACATATGAACCGAATATTGAAACGATTAGGAAAGAGAAAGAAATCAGATATATGTTAGATCAGCCTAATATTCAGTTTAATCCAATCAAAAAGGCGGTTCTTGATTGTACACAAAGTAAGTTTGATTGCTGTGCTTTTGACAGTTCAGTATATACAGAGCCTTTAAAAAAATATATGAAAACACAGAAGCCTACGGGCAGATTAAATATTGAATTGTTAGCTTTAACAGCTGGGAGTATTTATATAAATTCAAATGGCAGTGTTACAATCCGCTTCATAAACGGAAAAGAAATATGCAGTACAGAAAGGAACGGTGCAGAAAATGCAGGCAGTAAGAACAGTAACTAAGATTGAAGCTAACCCACTTTTAGCTTCCAGAAGAAATGAATACAGACAATTGAATGTTGCGGCTTACTGCCGAGTGTCAACTGATTCGGAAGATCAGCTTAATAGTTATAATGCTCAGGTCGCTTTCTATACCGAACATATCTGCAAAAATCCAAAATGGCATTTTGCAGGGATATATGCAGATGAGGGTATAACGGGCACAGTCGTTTCTAAACGAGAGCGTTTTAAGCAAATGATAAAAGATTGTGAAAAAGGCAAGATTGATTTAATTCTTACTAAGTCTGTATCAAGATTTGCAAGAAATACCGTAGACAGTCTTAACTATGTCAGAAAGCTTAAAGCAATGGGCATAGGTGTTTTCTTTGAAGAACAGAATATTGATACACTAACAACGGACAGTGAGATGTTCATAGGTCTTTACAGTGTTATGGCTCAGTCTGAAAGTGAAAACATCAGTTCCAATGTTCGCTGGGGTATTCAACAGAGAATGAAAAACGGCACTTATTCTTCTAATTTTAATATCTACGGATACAGAAAAGGCGAGGACGGCGAACCTGAAATTGTGCCGGAAGAAGCGGAAGTAGTTAAGATGATATTTAATATGTACCTTGACGGCAGTAGCGTAAATCAAATAGCTGTGTATCTTAATGAAAAAGGTATAAAGAGTAAGACAGGAAAAGACGGTTGGAAAAAGGGCACTGTTCAAGGCATCCTTGTAAATGAAAAGTATTTCGGCGATTTACTTATGCAGAAAACCTTTAGTGTTGATTGCATAAGCAAGAAAACTAAAAAAAATAACGGCGAAATGCCGAAGTATTTAGTTTCGAATAACCATCCTCCGATTATTGAAAGAGATGTATTTAATCTCGTGCAACAGGAAAAAGCAAGGCGTAGTGCTAAAAGAAAAAAGTCTGATATTGCCATAACCGAGCTTGGAAAATACAGTGCAAAGTATGCCCTTTCCGAACTGCTTGTATGCGGTGAATGCGGAAGTGCCTACCGCAGAAAGGTGAAATACTATAAAGGCAAGCAAATGGTATATTGGCGGTGTCTTAATCGAATTGAAAACGGCACAAAGTATTGCAAAAAATCATTCGGTATTCCTGAGGATAAACTACACAAAGCAATATGCCGTGGAATTTCTAAGGCTTTGCCCGAAAAAGAAGCGATTTTCAATGCGGTTAAGGTAACATTGGAATATGCTGTTTCGGGGAACAACGACACTTTAAACAGATACAACATAGAACTTAACATCAAACAGCTTCAAGACGAAGCGGATATGCTCATGGAACGGGCGATGAGTACTGAAGGTGACACTGAAAGATATTTTACCGAAATAGAAAAGCTGTATGATAAGATTAAGGCTCTTAGACAACAGCTTGAAATGATCCAAACAGATATAAATATTCAAAACAGTACCGATATTGAGGTAAAAAGAATAGCCGAAATCCTTGAAAATGAAGATTTCAGCTTTACTGAGTTTGATGATACTGTCATCAGAAGAATTGTAGATTGTATTAGAGTAATGGGTGACAGGTCGATAGTTATTATCCTTAAAGGTGGATTTGAAATAGTGGAAAAGATAGAATAAAGAAAACGGACGGTATTTTCAGTGCCGTCCGTAGTTTATTCCCCAAACCCTTTGAATATTTCACTTTCAATCTTAAGTATATCTTCAACAGGGATTACATTGCCGTCTGTCATGATTACTGCTTTTTCATATGTGTCAAGCCTTTTTACTGTGCCGATAACAGTGGAGTAAGAGCCGCCGTTTTTTCTGCTGTCGGGAGTAAAGAATGTTATCGAAACAGTCGGCTGAGATTTGATGTTTTCCTGTATGAAGTTCAGCTTATCATTCAGAAGATTAATTTCAGTTTCATTAAGACTTATCTTTTGTTCAGTAAGCCTCTCGGTTTCCCTTACTGCATCTTCGTATCCAGTAAGAGCGGCAAAAGGAGAAAACTGAGCTGCACGGTCAATCATAGACATATGAGGTCTGTTTTCAGAAACATGATGCGGCAGATTGATTATATCATCATATTTATCCGTCACGCCTTATGACCTCCGATCTTTTTATTTTGATCTCTTGCAGTTGCACCGTCCTTAAGATTCATGCCTTTAAGAATAGCATTCTTGCCGTGCTTATTTTTAATATCAATCAAAGTTTTTTGTATCCGCTTTTCTTTTTCCAAAGCGGATTTTTCTTCTGCTTCTTGTTTTTCTCTGGCAGCATAGTCAGTGAAAAGGTCAAGCTGTTCATACTTTGCAGTTTGTATACTGCTTTCATCAACAACATGATTTGCAACGACATACATTCTTCTTACAAGCAGATTCTTATCAACTATTCGGTCAAACAGTTCCATAACGGCGTTGATTATTAGCTTAGTAGATGAGGTTTGCCTGTTGAGATTTATTGAGCCATGAGCCTGTTTCGGTATTTTTCTTCCGTAACGGTCAATTGTGGTTTCTCCTTTATATGATTTGTTTTCAATATCATATCCAACGGTTAGTACCATTTGATCCGTAACAAGATTTTTTTCGACAAGCTGAAGAACAAGTAAGTCGGTCATTTCCATTACAACAAGCCGTGCTTTATCAATGTCATACGGACATTGTAAAACCTGTCCTAAGCTTAGACTGTTATTGCTCGGCTTGTACGCTTTAATATCGGCGATTGTACAAGGCTCAAAACCCCAAGCGTGGTCAATCAGCAACTCGGCATTTATACCGAAGAGCTTATATAATAAATCTTCGTTGTAGAACTGATTTGATTTCCCGACAGAACAGCGGGCAATATCTCCCATAGTATACAGACCGTGTTCTTCAAGTTTTTTAGCGTAACCTTTGCCGATTCTCCAAAAATCAGTCAAAGGCCTGTGATCCCAAAGATAACGGCGATAGCTCATTTCGTCAAGTTCGGCAATGCGAACACCGTTTTTATCGGCTTTAATGTGCTTTGCCCAAATATCCATAGCGATTTTACATAGGTACAGATTTGTTCCAATACCTGCGGTTGCGGTAATGCCCGTTGTGTTGAGAACATCGAGTATTATTTTCATTGCAAGTTCACGTGCAGAAAGGTGATATGTTTCAAGGTAGTTTGTTGCATCAATGAAAACTTCATCAATAGAATAGACATGAATATCCTCGGGAGCGATGTACTTCAGATATATTTTGTATATACGAGTGCTGAACTCCATGTAGTGAGCCATCTGAGGAGGAGCGATAACATAGTCGAGAGATAAATTTGCATTTGATTTCAGCTCTTTATCCGAATATGACGAACCTGAAAAAGTGTGCTTTATAGCTTTCATCTTTCGTCTGTGATTTATTTCGTCAACCTTTTGTATAACTTCAAACAATCTTGCTCTGCCGGGAATACCGTATGCTTTAAGGGCAGGGGAGACAGCAAGACAAATTGTTTTCTCTGTGCGTGATGAATCGGCAACAACAAGGTTTGTGTCAAGTGGGTCAAGTCCACGTTCAACACATTCAACGGAGGCGTAAAATGATTTCAGGTCGATTGCGATGTAGGTTTTGCTTTTCATTTCGGCTGCCTCCTTTTACATTAGTATGTTCAAATTATATCGCTTTTTCAAAGTAATTACAATTGGATTTTTGGATAAAATGAGTACATTTATGTAAAGATACCTTAGTAGTTGTAACTATTTGTAAATTATGATATAATGTGCTCCATGAACACATGAAACTTGAAGATTTGCCTAGTAAAGTTTATTATAAATGTGTCGTAAAATGCCTTAAAAGTGAGATTTGTTAAGAGGTAAATATGCATAAAGAACTAAGAAAACTAATTAAAGAAGATCCTAATAATATTTTATTTCTTTGCGGAGCGGGTATATCCTTGGATGCCCCAACATCTTTACCAACAGTGAACAGGTTTATTTGTGATATTCTTAAAGAAAGCGGAATACCCGACATAACAATAGATAAAGTTTATGAACGGTTTGATAAGATAAACTACAGATTTGAATCGTTAGTTGATGAAATCAGAAAAATGTGTGATGTGGATTTGTTACTGACAAAATTGTTTGATTCACCATCGTTTAATAAAATACATCATTTCTTATCTGTAATGCTAAAGAATGGTGCATCAATTGTTACCACGAACTTTGATAATTGTATAGAAAATGCGTGCTTTTTTGAAAATCTCAACTTGTTTAACCGTTTGGTATATACCGGTGTTGATTTAGATGCTGAAGAAAAACCGTTGTCAAGCGTTTTAGTTAAAATACACGGAAGTCAACCAATTGAGGGAGAAATTGCAAGTGAGTTAGTTGTTACAATTAAAGCTTTGGCTAAAACCGAGAAAGCTTTTAAAGCATTTCCGAACTGGCGTGAGTATTTGTTGAAACTAATTTCAAACAAAACTGTAGTTGTAATGGGATACTCCTGTTCCGATGATTTTGATGTGGTGCCCTTATTAGCAGAGTCAGACCCCAAAAAGATTATTTGGCTTAATTTTGATTCCAGCAATTCATTTCCTGTGTTTACCGATAATATCACAAACACAAAAATATCTGAATTGTCTAAAGTAGTCCCGGTTTTATACTTTAATGGACTATTAGTTCCTTTTTTGATTGAATTAAGTAAAAAATACACTTTATGTTTGCGTGAAGGAGAGAAAAAACATCAGTTTACAGTTGAGGAGTATGTATCTCAATTGTATAAAACACAAGTTGACAAATATATATTATGTAACGAGATATTTCTTTCATATGGTTTGTATAGTGAGGTTATTATTAACGAGGATAGCCCACAATTACATTTGCAGAAAATAAAATCAGAATACAGATTGGGAAATTATGAATATGTGATCAATCTGTGTAAAGAAGTGTTGGAAAAAGATACTCCGGTTAAAGTGCTGTTAGAAACACTTTACTATTTGTCGTCAGCATTATATTATGATAGCGAATATGAGGAAGCAAGTGATATTGCGAAAAAATGTGTGGCTATTGGTTGGCGAATAAAAGATATGGACTATTATTTGAATTCAATGATCAATTTGGCTTCAATTCAATATGTGTATGCTTCTACATTTTCAGACAAGGATAAACGAGAAAAAATTTTGGATAGTGTGCAGAAAAAATATCGCATTGTACAAGAACGAGCTGAAGGAGTAAATATTGAGGCCCAAGCAACTGCTTTGTGGGGGTTGGGAGATTTGGAACGATACAGAGGAAATGCGAATAAAGCATTATTATTTCTTCAAGATGCATTAGAAACTTTGAAAAAAATTGGAAACTCATATGCAATAATTCAATTAGAAAAAATTATTCAAGAAATTCAAAATGAACCACATTGATACATAATAGAATTATAGTACCGGTAAAAATAGCTTAAAATTATGAAACAAAACAAAATATAAATATTGAACCAAGAGTTATTTAATTAAGTTAATGAGAAGATTGCTATGATCGGCGAGTAACGGTTATTATTTATTGGTTCCAATTTGGCAGTGAGAGCCAAAAAAGAACCTTAACGCGCAAATCGCGGTTGAGGTTCTTTTTTGTTGCGTTTGAAAATTCATCGCAAATGTGCGGAACATAATGGAATTTTCAAGTCAATTTTTTGGTACGGGCAAACGAACGTTTTCACGTACCGTCAAATTCGAACCGGCGACAACTAAATGCATTCACAATTCGGGTCGAAGTTTTCAGATTAAGGAACCGCCGGATAAATCACGCCTGACGGCTGAACGAGCGCCTTGCGCCGATATTTTCCGTCATTTTTGCCAAAAGCTCCTTGAAATACGACAGTATTCCCGCGTCGCTTTTGACAATCTGACGAAAAATTCGGATACGCAATATGCACGTTCGATTTAACCGGCGCTTCCTTAAATTTTGAAAACTCCGGTCTTTTTTTGCGACATAAACACATATCCGTCGCCGTCAAACGCAGCGGTATACTTCGGTTAAGAACGCCCTTTTCAAAAGCCGGGTGAGAGAACGATAGCTTTTCCCGATTTCTCTAAAATGCGCTTTGTACGCAAAAAAGCGCCTGTTCTCAACGACTGAAAACGGGCGCTTCTGCGACGCGTCTACCGATTGACCGCTTTGATTTCCTTTCTCAGATACCAAATGTTATGCGCTAACAGCAGACCGCTATATAGTAAGACGGACAAGAAGATGATGAGAGAAAAATCACGGCTTATAGAATATGTCTCCCAATTAAT
>CANQZA010000081.1 GCA_947628175.1 uncultured Clostridia bacterium
GCGGGCAACTCTTCTGCGGATTGTCTTGAAATTTGTAAGCATACCGCCAAGCCAGCGTGCATTTACATAAGGCATTTCACAGCGCTCCGCCTCTTCCTTAACAGATTCCTGAGCCTGCTTTTTTGTTCCTACAAAAATGATTGAACCGCCTTCTGCGGCAAGATCACGAACGAACATATATGCCTCGTCAAGCTTCTTTACTGTTTTCTGAAGGTCGATGATATAGATGCCGTTACGCTCTGTGAAGATGTATTCTGCCATTTTGGGATTCCATCTTCTTGTCTGGTGTCCGAAATGAACACCTGCTTCTAAAAGCTGTTTCATTGAAACTACATTTGCCATAATAATTCCTCCTTTTAAGGTTAATCCTCCGCAAAGGAATATGGCACAAGCCGATCTTACACCTACGGCTTATTCCTCTGCGTGTGTATTCGCATACATTTTACGAATGCTGTGAAATTATAGCAGAAAATACTTGAAAAATCAAGCCATTTATTAGAAATTATTGATTATTTGTTTACAGCCGTATTATTTGTCCTCCCTAATAAATAATCAACACTAACATCGTAAAAATCAGCAAGTTTTACTAATGTGGGTGCCGTTAGTTCTATAACACCGTTTTCATATGGGTTTCTTATTTGGTAGCATCTGTTATTCTGTTGCTGTTATTGCAGGAGCAAAATGGTGTGCAAAAAGGTAAAAAGCCAAGATAATAAATAATTATCTTGGCTGCGTATAAAATCATCCGACACCAGGCAGTAGCTTATTTTATATATAATTTCATCACCTGCTGCTGTGCCTTTAGTTCAAGTGCATCGTCAAGCGGTTTCAGTTTAACATTACCGTATTTATTCTCCACAGCCTTAGAAATGAGTAAATCTGCAAGTCGGGGATTTTTAGGCAGAACAGGCCCGTGTGAATAGGTTGCAAAAGTATTTTTAAACCTTGCGCCCTCCGTTTTATCCTCACCGTTATTGCCAAAACCTTTTATTATCCTGCCCAACGGCTCAACACTTCCCAGATAAGTTCTTCCGCTGTGATTTTCAAAGCCGACAATTTCTATGCCCTCTTTTGTTTTATACGCATAATTGCCTATCATGCGCTTCTCCCTGCCCAGCGTATAAAAATCAAGAGCACCGATATATTCAAGCATTTTGCCGTCGTAGGTTTTATAATATTTGCCGAGCATCTGATATCCGCCGCAAATTGCAAGCATTGGCGTTGAGTTGTGAATTGCCTTATTTATCTCAACATCTTTGCCTTTTTTTAAATCGTCAAGGAGTACATCCTGTTCAAAATCCTGTCCCCCGCCGATAAAAAGTATATCGTAATCCTCTGCAATAAATGTTTTGCCCATTGTGATGGAATCTGTTTTTACCTCAATTCCTCTGGCGAGCATACGCTGGGTGAGAGCAATAATATTTCCTCTGTCTCCGTAAAGATTGAGCATATCGGGATAAAGATGTCCTATTCTTATAATCATTTCCAGAACTCCTTTCCACCGAGACGCTTTGCGATTACGGGGCGCATTGCCATCATGGATGTATAGGTCGGAACGATGTACACATCCCTGCCCTGCGCAGCGGCAATCTCTACGAGCTTTTCGTAATCCTCATTTTCAATAACCTTTATTTCCCTGTTTCCTACACCCTCGTATTTCAGTCTAATTGCCATATCATAACAGCGTTTTCCCGTCACATATATACTTTTGACATTGTCCCTTTTAAATATGCCGTTGAAGTCAACATCCCATATCCAGCTTATGTCTCGGCCGTCTGCGCCGTTATCATTAAGACTTACAATCAGAGTAAAGTCATCATCAACACCTGACAGAAAGCTCATGGTCTGGCTGAAGCCTGCCGGATTTTTTACA
The DNA here is from genome assembly GCA_947628175.1 of uncultured Clostridia bacterium. Lineage (GTDB taxonomy): Bacteria > Bacillota > Clostridia > Oscillospirales > Acutalibacteraceae > Eubacterium_R. The sequence continues at coordinate 1,874 of CANQZA010000081.1, forward strand.
AGAATAACATTTATTTTATTGTCACCGCTTTCAAACTGTTCCATTCTTCCGAAAGCTCCGTTAAAGCTCTCCAGAGCGGAAAGGATTGTTTTATTGTCAATTCCTATCGCAGAAAGCGCCGCCGCGCAGCCTATGGCGTTATAGACATTATAAGCTCCGCCTATATTGACCTTTACAATATTTTCATCACCCATAAAATCGGCAACAACGATGGAATGGTTCTGCCCGAGCTGTGCAACAGAGGTTACGGCAAAATCCGGGTCAGGTCTTTGATAACCGCATTTCGGGCAACTGAATCCGCCGAGGTGTCCATAGGTGTGATAGCTGTAACTGTACTCATTCTTGCAGAAAATACAGTATTTGGCATCGCTTATTTCAGGCGGATCGGCATTTTTGTCAAATGGAGTATTAACACCAAAAGTATAGATTTTATTGGGTACCTCTTTTGAAATAGAATAAGTTAATGAACAGTCGGCATCCAGGCACACAACCGCATCCGGCAGATTTTTGATTGACTGTTTGATTGCATTGAGAGTATGTGTAACCTCGCCGTATCTGTCAAGCTGGTCGCGGAATACATTTGTTACAAGAACAACATCGGCTCTTATATATCTCGACACCTCTTTAAAGGCGTTTTCGTCACATTCGATTATGGCATAATCCTTTTTGCACTTTCCCCAAACCGTTGCATTCATAATAAACGCAGCAGTAACTCCCGTTATTAAATTTGCACCTGACCTATTTATAAAATAAGATTTGCCGGCTTGTTTGAGTCCTTCTTCAATAATGCGGCAGGAGGTTGTTTTTCCGTTCGTACCTGTTACAATGATAACCTTTGTATTTTTTGACAAATCATAAAGTACATTTCTTTTTACGCTGATAGCCGCTTTGCCCGGAAGTGATGTTGCACCCCTTCCCAAGAGTTGCAGCACAAAGGTAACAAATCTACAGACAAGACAGCTTAAAAATACTTTCATAAAATCACTTCCTTTTAAGACTACGAATTATCCTATATTGCTATTACAATTATTTCAATTTTAAACTACACAATGTTTCAAGTCAACTCCAAAAAGAAAATTTCTGTTTGTTTGCAGAAGAATTTGTGATACAATACAATAGTAAGTATACCGTTTAAATGGTAATTGCTTGATGATTTTGTTAAACGATATATCACAGATAAACATTCAGGAAATTACGGAAAGGCTGATTGAAACAATGCTTGAAAAAATAGTTGATATAGTAAAAAGAGCCGGAGATATTTACCGCAGTGCCGGTGATGATTTGCACATTGAAGACAAGGGTTCTTCTGTAAATCTCGTTACCGACTATGATAAAAGGATACAGAATTTTCTTTTTGAGGAATTGAAAAAAATCGTACCTGACTGTTCTTTTCTCGGGGAAGAGGGTGACGATAATAAGCAACTCACAGACGGCTACTGCTTTATTATTGATCCTATTGACGGAACAACCAATTTTATAAAAGGTTTTGAACACAGCGCAATAAGCGTAGGGCTTGCAAAGGATAAGGAATTGATAATAGGCGTTGTGCTCGATCCCGATCTCAACAATATTTTTTATGCGCAAAAGGGTAAAGGCGCATATATGAACGCAAAGCCGATTCATTGCTCCGACTGCTGTATAAGAGAGAGTCTTGTTCTTTTCGGCACCTGTCCCTATGAACACGAGCTTGCTCATAAAACATTTGCGCTTACCGAAAAAATATTTTATAAGGCAATGGAAGTAAGACGCTCGGGCTCGGCAGCGCTTGATATATGTTATGTTGCATCAGGAAAAGCTGATTTATACTATGAAATGATACTGCGGCCATGGGACTGGGCAGGAGCGTCTGTTATTCTTAAAGAAAGCGGTGCTTTTGCATACACATTTGAAAAAGAAGAAATTGACGCAAGAAAGGTCACTTCCTTTGTATGCGGCAATAAAAACAATCTAAAGGATTTTTATGAAATACTACAGTCTTAACGAGTATCTGAAAAATACATTCGGAGAAAAAGTTTACAAAATAAGCATCAATGCAGGTTTTACATGCCCGAACCGTGACGGCAGGATAGACAGCCGTGGCTGCATTTTTTGCTCAAAGGGAGGCAGCGGTGATTTTGCCGAATGCCCTGCTTTGTCAATAACACAACAGATTGAACTTGGAAAGCGGCGTGTCGAAAAAAAGATAAAAAGCGGAAAATACATTGCTTATTTTCAGGCATTTACAAATACATACGCCCCTGTCAACATTCTAAGAGAAAAGTTTTTTGAGGCTATAAATCACAAAGACATTGTTGCGCTATCAATAGCAACAAGACCTGACTGCCTTGGTTGTGAGGTACTTGATTTGCTTGATGAGCTCAATAAAATCAAACCCGTATTTGTTGAGCTCGGTCTGCAAACAATACATAAAAAGACAGCCGATTACATAAGGCGCGGATATGAGCTTGAGGTTTATGACGAGGCAGTTGAAAATCTGAAAAAAATCGGAGTCAACACGGTCGTTCACATAATCCTCGGCTTGCCCTGTGAGAGCAGAGAGGACATGCTCGAAACCGTAAAATATGTCTGCAAAAGCGGTATTGACGGGATAAAGCTTCAGCTTCTTCATGTTTTAAAGAATACCGACCTTGCCGTGGATTACCGCAAAGGCATGTTTGATGTTCTCTCACTCGCGGAATATCTGGACATATTAGACCACTGTCTGAAAATTATACCCGATAACATTGTAATTCACCGACTTACCGGTGACGGCGCAAAAAAAGACCTTATTGCACCCCTTTGGTCCGGGGATAAGAAAAAGGTCTTGAATGCCATTAAAAATTACTGATTCTTTTCTATTCATAAAATCCTATGGATTTTATAACGGGATTGCTCCTGCTTTGGCGTATTATAAATCGTACGCCAAGGCACTTTTTATTTTTAAGAACAACAATTTTCTGTGCTCCGATAACAGTTCCATTATAAACCCTTTTATATTTTCCGTCGGGCTTTTTGATATAAAACTCAAATGCCTCTACTCTCTGGCTGAAGGAGATATCCTCCTTAATAATAATATATCTGAGACTTTTGACACTGTCAAAATCATAATCAAGATAACCGTTTTCCTTTGAGAGCATACCGGGTTTATGGACAAAAACGGGCTTTGCGGTCATATCGTCAATTTTTTTGCCGAGTGCTTTAAGTACCCTCTCCTCTTTGCGTGATATAACTCCCCTGTCATTAGGCGGAACATTCAACAGCAGGGTGCAGTTATTGCCCACCGAATTGACATAAATTTTGAAAAGCTTTTTCGCGGATTTAACGGTCCTGTTACTTTTTTTGGAATAAAACCAGCCCTTTCTGATTGAAACATCAACCTCGGCAGGATACCAGATTAAGAAAGCGTTTTTTGAAAGAATCTTTCTCGAGCCAAGATCCTCGTCAGTCTGATTATATTTTTGAAGCGAGGAGGCCTGATTTTCACTCTGCTGACTTTTTTCCATGACGCTCTCAACGACACTCAGGCTTCTCGGCACAACAGAAAACTCTGACTTTCTTGACTTTCCGCCCTCATTTCCTACCCAGCGGATATCAGGTCCGCATATGGCTATATTCGCCTTTGGCTGAAGACGGCGGACAATTTCATAATACCTGTCCCATGCATAATCAAAAGGTTTTGCGCTTGCACCCTTCGCCCCGTCAAACCAGACCTCAAAAATTTCTCCGTAGTTGGTCAGAAGCTCCGTGAGCTGATTACAAAAATAATCGTCATACGCTTCTGTGGCATAGGTCTTTTCGTGCATATCCCACGGTGAAAGATAGATGCCAAAATCCAATTTTTGTTTGCGGCACTCGTCGGAAACCAGTTTTACAATGTCGCCTTTAAAAAGGGTATTTTTGATACAAAAATCAGTATATTCACTCCTCCACAGGCAAAAACCGTCGTGATGCTTGCAGGTGAGTATTATTCCTGTCGCTCCTGACGCCTTGATGGCCTTTACCCACTGAGCCGTCTTAATCTGCGAAATGGTAAAATCACTGACTGTTTCCGTTCCCGCTCCCCATTCTCTGGCTGTAGCCGTATTCATACCAAAATGAATAAAACAGTAAAAAGGCTTTTCGGCAAGGCGGAGCTGATTTTCACTCGGTGTCACACGGATATAGCGCTCAACCTCACTGCTGTTGAGAGGAACTTTGCCGTTGTCTGTCGTCCAGTTTTTATCAAAGGAGGTTATCCTTTTTCTAATACTCATCATGATTTCTCCTTGCGTGCTTTGTTTCCAATCTTTTACCGTTTTTTCCGTTATTGTTATGGCGCAGGAAATCATCCTTGTCACCAAGCGTCCATACGCATTTATTATAATAATACTGTATCTTTTCCTTTGGACTCAGGGAGAAGTCAAACGGTCTTTTTTCAACCTCGTCATATAAAGGTGTTATCAGCACTGAGTCGGCACCGCTTACAAATGAAGCTGCAAGGATGACCAAATTCTTATCAACGGGCAGCATGACCGATTTAGCACCTTTAACGGGAATTTCAACACTGTAAAAATACATTCCCTTTGCATAGGCATCTTTGCCCTGCTTATGGCTGTGCGTCGCCTCATAAGACAGCTTGCCGTGCTTAATATAAGCCGTCTCTCCGAAATCGTACAAATCCCATCCGGCAAAACACGCAAAGCAGGAATTTATTGTTTTTACGACGGCTTTATCGTCAACAAGAAATTCTGCCTGCCTGTCACCGTTAAGCGAAGCACAAAGCAAAACAAGTTTATCAGCGTTTTCTTTTACTTTAATGCTTTCACCGTTGGGGATAAGCGCATTTTTACCGTCCTTATTTATAACAAATTCAGCAGCGTTTGCATAGATCATTTCAGGTACGATTTCATACGGAATCGTATATTCAAAATCTCCGTTTTCACCCTGCTTTGTAATGATGCTTTTATCAAAGCGTATATCCGCCTGCGTACTGATTGCCTTACTTCCCGATACTGACGAAGGCTTCAAAACAAGGGCAAAGCTTTTAATCTCATATGGTTTGAAATCCGTCACAAGAAAACCGTTTTTGACAACTGCCTCGCCTTTGTATTCCTCGCTTGCATAGATTTCTCTCGCGGACTCAATACCGTCACCGAGCGTTAAAGCAAAGTTTTCAACAGTCTTATTGGCACCCTCTCCTAAGCGGACAACAATTTCATCACTGTTTTCAGCCTTTTTAACAGCCCTGATAATAATGCTGTTATCAGAAACCGCACCAAAGGAATACGCCGTGCCCAAAACACCGCTGTGCTTTGTACAAAGATACGCGCTCATAGGCTGTATAAATTTTCTTGCTTCAAGCTGTGTGTCTGCTCCGACCTCACCCTTATGACTGAAAATCGCGTAAGAATATCTATTGAGTCCAAGATCCATAAACGACTGCATTGAATCAATTCTGTAATTTCTCTTTGGTGTATGCAAAACGGTAAGCCTTAAAGTATTATCCTTAAATTTGTCCCATCCGTATTTACATTCGCTGATTACGGAAACACCGAATTCACCGCTTTTATCCGTAATATCTGCCCATTTTTGCGCAGGCACTTCAAAAAGCTTTTCGTTCATATTTTTGCGTCTGATTGCACCGAGTCCCAAATCAAAGGTTGCCTCATCATTTTCGCATGTAAAGGAGAATTTGTTTTTTGCAAGGGTACGCAGAGACTGCCATTCAATCTCCGAATAGACCTCCACAACCTTTCCTCCGTCAGTAAGAGCAATGATATTTGTGAAGGTACTCTTTCTGTCCTTCTGAATGACTTTAAAGGCAACTCTTGCGGGACCCTGCTCGGCAATAGTTACCGTGACAACATTGGGAATTCTGTCCGCTTCCTTATTCGCCTCGTCATAATTCATTTCCCATGCGGGCCACTCCTTTGACCCTGTATAGTGAAAAAGTCCCAGACTGACAGGTTCTTTAAGAAGTTCAAGATCATCCTGCTCTTTGTCCAGAATAGAGGTTATATTTCCCTTTCGATTAAGTGTAACGATATATTTCTGATTTTCCATAACATTATCGGTATTTATGGATATATCACTTTTTACGCAACACGGCGTTGCGCTCGGGCGCACATCGTAAATTCTTGTGCCCATGCTTTTCACATCAGCCGCAAATACAACCTCGGTTATATTATCCCTCGTAAAATTAATCTGGCTTTTTACTTCCTTACCTTTTTCATCATAGACGCGCACATAAGGGAGAGGGAGATTTTCAAGCCTTATTGTAACTGCCCCGCTTCTTGGTGCTTCAATAGGATTATAGACCATAACAGGCATACCGGTACAAAAATCCGTTTTCATAAGCTGGGAAACAGATGCGGCAGACGC
>CANQZA010000082.1 GCA_947628175.1 uncultured Clostridia bacterium
GCCGTTAAGGAGAGAAGGTCCTTACCTACTTGTAGAAAATGACAAGGAGCTATGTGATGCTTTGATGGCTAAGTATCCCGTTTTGAAGGCTAAGTATCCCGATCTGGAAGACTATTATGAGGGGGTCAAAGAAATAGACGCAGATGAGCCTAATAAAGAATCTGAAATGTCTGCGGCTGACATATTCGATAGCGATAAGTTGACTGAAGATATTTTGCGTGATCATCTGGCAGACTATTATGGGGCGGTCAGCTCTAAAGAAATAGACGCAGATGAGCCTAATAAAGAATCTGAAATGCCTGCGGCTGATGAAATATCTGCGGCTGACATATTCGATAGCGATAAGTTGACTGAAGGTATTTCGCGTGATCAAAGCGCATTAGACAAGATTACATACAATGGTTTGGCAGGAAAAGCGTTTATGCAGGATGGCGAAGCATACAAAGCTGCTGAGGCTGCACAAGCCGAACAGAGTGCCGAGAAGACTGACGACGGTATGTCTTTGTAAGACAAGAAAGGAGCTATGTACAATGACACTGATAACAGTAAGTAACGCTTTGAAGAAATCGGCTAAAAATCGTAAACGATATACAGAGCCGAACAACGGTTTGACCGAAGAAGCCCTGAGATCCGCTTTGCGTGAGATCATGGGTTACAAAGTCAATAAAGAACTTTTGTATGACATCGGCGTCCAAGCGGGGATAGAGCGCGATGATGATAAGCTGCTTGATTGGGCAGTTGATCAGATATACTCAGACGAACTGCTTGATTATCTGAACGATAAACTTCGTTTCAAGAAAGTTTGCAGCATTGTCGAGGAACTCGATGATGAGAATATCGACACCGGCGATTTCATAAATACATACGAAGCGGAGCTTGCAACGTGCTATCCTGAGCATTATTTCGCAGAGATAATGCCGAACGTTTACAACGAACGGCTTGTCTATGTCGGCTATGATGCGATGGACGATATGGGTTACGGCAACAGCATATTATATAATAATAGAATATGCACTTACATTTCAGAAACAGGCAAAGTAGTTTTCTTAGATGTGTATTCACATAGCTCGTATATCAGTGATAATAAGACATGGGCTGTATATCGCAAGAAAATATCTCCCAAAGATATTGCAAGGCGTGAGCTTACGCCGTTTCTCGACGGCATTAAAGACTATTTGCCTGACGGCTTTGACGACTACTGGGATTGAAAAAAATAAGGCTGCTTCGCAGCAGCCTTAATTGATATTATTGAGATAAACTCCATATTGTTATTAAGATAATAATAACAAGCGCAGGTTTCCAAATCTTAATGATAAAGGTGAAAATAAATGATATTATTTTCCAGATAAAGTTGACTATTGTACTGGCAATGCTTGTAGTAATGCTTATGGCGGAAAATATGATTTTCCAGATAAAGCCTATTATGGCACCAATGCCTCCGGCGATGAAAGCTGTCCCCACGTTGTTTGATATGAAAAATGCAATGGCACCGACGATTATGAAAAGAACAACAGCACATGGCAAACTTGTCATTTTTTCAGGTTTAATATTGTATGAAGAGAATGATGATTTGTTTGATGAAAAATAACTATAAGGATCATCATTGCTTTTGTTATACGAATAAGAATTGTATGAAGACGACGGTTTACTTGCGCTTTGCGAATAATTGTTTGTCTTGCTATAATTGTTTGTTGCGCTGTAATTCGTATACGATTTTGTTTTTTTAGTATTATCAGACGTTGTTCCGAGATTAGTATTTACGGAGCGTCCGTCAACAGAGTAGAAATTATCTTTCAAAGTAAAACTGCATTTGTATTTTTGCGTATACTTATTTCCGAAGGCATCATACATAGTGTCTCCGTCGACTGTGTAATGTCTGCCGCAATTATCGGTATAACCCACTTTGTTTCCTTTATCATCATATTGATAACCTGCCATATGTCCACCTCGTTTATAATTTTGAAAACAAATAGGACAGAGGTTATCTATCCTATTGGAAAAAGCTTAGATTAATGTTTAATCAAACAAGAATAAAATGGTTAAAAATATATACATGATTACAAATGCAATTCCACCAGCTATCAAAGCAACACCAATATTGCCTGATACAAGCATGGCAATTATACCAATCACTATTAATGCAGCTATGCTCCAACGTTTGGTTATTTTCTTGTTAAAAGCTTTGTTTTCTTTTTTAGACATAGTATGTCCTTCGTATACAGTATAACCACCTGCGCTGTTTTTGTGTACGTCATAAAATTTCATAAAATCAGTCCTTTCACAGTGTCAAATTGAAATGTCTTTCGAAATGTCAATTTTTTAAAATGACCCCGTTCGCGGCGACACGAACGGAACCCGGAACAACATTACAAAGACATCAAATTATAGAACACGGATAAAATATGCTGAAACCAGCGAACGCTCATTACAAAAAGAAAAAAATTGAATTTCATAAAAAATCAGAAAGGAATCTTGAATATGAGTATTCAAAACTTTTTACAAAACACAATAGTTAAGGAAAAAGAAGCAATTTCAAATTTTAAACACCCTATTGCATCAATAAAGGGTTACATAAAAGACGAGAATGGTAAAATAGTACCTAAACCTACTACTGAGGCTATCGATGCAGAATATGAAAAAGCTCAAGAAAAATGTAAAGAAGCCAATCCTTATTCTCTGGAAAATATGGTAGGCGGCTGGGTAGATGATATCAAAGGTGAAATATCCGAAAAAAGTATGCTCTTATTTGGCAGTGATGAAAAAATAGTTGAATACTATAAAAATTATTCGAGTATACGAGAACAGGAGAAAAAACAAGAAGACGCACAAAAAGAACAGTTTGAAAACGACAAAAAAGAATATGAAGCAGCTAAAGATGCATTGGCAACAACTGAAATTAATTATTCGGCTAAGAGATGGGAATATGTTAATGATCTTACGACTAAATGGAATAAGTCAAATGACAAAAATAAAAATGTTGCCACTGGTCTTCAAGGTACGACCGCTGACGGCGACTTTGAATGGTTCTAAACTGTCAACGATCCCGCATCCGGTGCTTGTTTGTCAACATTATAACATATTTTGGCTATCTCAAACAAGTGACTTTTTGCATAAAATATTTGTCAAATATTTGTTGTTTTTGTATATCAGAGACCGCCGTTTCGGCGGTCTCTTTTCTTTGAGAGTTGACGGAAAGCGTAAAAAAATAAGGCTGCCGGAACGGCAGCCCATAAAATGCAATAAGACCGCCGGAGCTGACAGTCTTATCGCGCATAAGCATTAGTTTGAAAGGACAGGGTAAAGAAAGTAATTAATTTACCTTGTAAATATATTATAACACAATATATTGTGCTTGTCAAGCGTTTTATCCACAAAATATTGAAAAGTTATAAAAACGTAAGGCTGCCGTTTCGGCAGCCTTAGTGCATTTGGTTATAAAGAGGAAGACACAATTGACAATCGTAAGAAACAACACCTACAATCATAGTATAACACAACATATAGTGTTTGTCAAGCGTTTTTCTTCAATATATGGAAATTATTTTGTGACGAGTTTTGACATAACAGAAAACATAAATAAGGCCGCTGCCGGAAACAGCGACCTTACTTACTCGACAAATTTTTTTGAAAGATAGCATCATTTGATTATGAAATCAAAGAGGACAAAATTTATGACAATTATAGTATAACACAACATATTGTGCTTGTCAAGTGTTTTTCTACAAAATATTGAAATTATTTTTCGACAAGATTTGATGCATGAGAAGATACAAATAAAGCTGCCGGTCAGGCAGCCTTATTTGCAATTTGAGGTTATGGAGTAAAAACATGTCAAACCAAGACGGAATAAATAGGAGATGAATATATTGTAACACAAGATGTAGTGTTTGTCAAGAGCTTTCATACAAAATATTGAGATTATTTTATAACGAATTTCGACATACAGAAAAAAATAAGTAAAGCTGCCCGATCAGGGCAGCCTCACTTAGCGTCCGGTATAAAAAGTTTATTCGCCGCTTGATGATATGCGGACATCAGAAACGCATATATCAAATGTGACAATTGTATTATAACACAATATATAGCGCTTGTCAAGAGTTTTTCTACAAAATGTTGAGATTTTTTTCTAATTTATCGGCATACTCGCGTAAATAATCGTCAATGACGAATTTTATATTGTCGTCTGGCAGCATGTAGTCTGATAGATCAGCGCCTGCAAAAGTTTGTATGCTATCGTTATCAGGCTCTTGGGCAGCATTTATCTGATATATACTTTCAGCTGTCACAAACGGCTGGCGCATCGGTATTTCGCCGACGAGCATTGCAAGCAAATCTTTATCAGATATAGGACATACAAGATACTCGTCACTATCAAAATCTAAAAGCAGAGTGAGATATCTCTGTCCGTCGTCATCTTTGCAAACGAATAATACAGGCGTTTGTGCAATGACGAGATTTTCCTCGCGGTAAAGGTTCTTGTTGTTTATCTTGAATAATATTGTCATGGTTGTTTACCTCGCTTATTAAATGTTTTTGGACACAAATAAAGCTGCCGGTGAAGGCAGCCTTATTTGCACAGTATAAGATAAAAAGTAAAGGAAAGTAAGGAGTCAAAACTGTCAAAAATTAAAGAGGACGTTTTTGAAAAGTGTCAAAAATATCAATTCGAAAGGAATCTATAATATTACCGACAATTGTATTATAACACAAGATATTGTGTTTGTCAAGTGTTTTTTTACAAAATATTGAGATTATTTTTCGACAAGTTTTTCAGGGTTTTGGCTGAAAGTTATCATCGAACGATAATGACGGACTGTCGGTTTTCGCAGCGTTTCCGTCTTTTTGGAATTGTGTGCCTATGATCGTTGTTTTGTCATAGCACGGCGTCGGTTGAACATAATCCTTTACTTGCTCATAGTATTTAGTCTGCGTTTCTTCGAAAAATTGCTGTAACTTGTCGTATTGTTTATCTGTTTGAGCGGCGTGAAGGACATGATAATATTTTATCTTGTCTTCGTCGCGTATGATAACAGGCATTATATTGCTGTCAAGACACTGTTTGAGTATTATCGCACGTCCTGTTCTTCCGTTGCCGTCTTGGAACGGGTGGATCTGTTCATACTCAGCGTGGAACAAAACAATATCAGACAAGGTTTTCTCACTTGCGTTATAATCATCTACAAGACTTTTTATTCTTTCTGAAATATTCTCCGGACGCTCTGTGATTATATCAGAGACTTGATTCGCGCGGTTTTTGAACTCGCCGACAGGATAACCGTTGGCGTAATCTTCAAAAACGCCTGACTTGAGCTGATAGTGAAAAGCTTTTATCATCTCAGGCGTCAAAGGCTTGTCGAGATTTTTAAGGACTTCGTTGAACATCTTGAAATGACCGTTCATCTCTTCGATGTCCTTTGCTCTGAAAACAAAGTCTCCATCAGAAATGACAGTTCCCGTATCAAACAAAGATGCTGTCTGTTCGCTTGTGAGCGTACTGCCTTCTATTTTGTTTGAGTTATATGCCATACATTTTTGTGTAAATGCATATACGCCTTTTCTGTCTTGTTTGGCGAACTCATTGACCATTTGTGTTTTCAATTGTTGCACAAATTGTTCCATAGGATCTTCCTTTCAATAGCTATTTACGATTTTGGTTGAGTGTCATAGTATGACGTACTGTTTATTTCTTCGGCAGGGGAGTCATTGTTTTCACCATCTTTGAGAAATGTTGTACCATTGACAGTCGTCATGTCGGTATTATTTAAATATTGTGAAAACATTTGGATGTCCTTGGACTTTGTATATTTTTGCAATTCGTTTTCCAATGTTTTATAAGTTTCAAGGAATGGATCGTTCTCTTTCGCTAATTCTTCAACAGATATAGACTCCATGTTTCGACGAAGTGATATGTTATCGTTCAGGAAGTCAACATCAATTGCATATTTGTCATTCTCGATACAAATAATCGCTTCATTATCATCGCAAATGCTTAGTTCTGTTTCGTCATTGAATTTATCTTCAATAATGTCGTAAAAATCATACAAAAGACTTTTGGCATGGTCGAGCTTCTTTTGCCTTTCTTCGTCTTTAGCCGCTTGCGGCGAAAAGAATACGTCTTTTGTATAAAGGGTTTCTTTGGAAAGGATAGCAGCAGCCTGACGCTGTACTATTTCTTCCAGATATTTTACACGCTCCGGCGGAAATACATCATTTCCGCGAAAAGAGAACGTAAAATCTTTCAGAACTTTTACGCGATCTCTGATAGTATCATTCATAGCCGCTTGCCCCATGCGTGTAAAATCATCGCCTAATTTAGGCTGAGTTTTGTAAATAACATCGCCGATGTTTTGGAATTTCTCAAGCGACGCATAGGGGAATAACGATATGTTCATATCGAATACAGGCGCCATGCTCACGATCTCAAGAGTATCGTTGTCAAATAACACTCCATAATTGCCTGAATGTCTGTCTTGGTTAAAGCATAGAGAGTCGATCACGAGCATTTCTCTGAATTGCTGCTCCGAACCTATGCTTTCAAAATATTCAAGCATTTTTTGCGCGTTATTATACGACGTACCGTTTACGGCAAAAAAGGACGCATATCCGTAGTTTTCGTTCGTAAACAGATTACATCTCGACGCCGTTTTGCCGTGCAGATCTGATAAAGTATACCTGACAGAATTATCAGGGCTTATTATGTTTGCTATTTCAGATGACAATATTTCACAATATGGTTCATATCCGCTGCCAAGCTCGCCGCCTCGTTTATAGATATAGATATCCGAGCCGTATTGACCGAGGGTCTGTTCTTTACGAAAACATTTTCGGAAAGAGCCTTCACATGTGAGTTCAGGCGAAGTAGACGAAAATGCCGTGTCAGGTATTCCCATACCGCCAAAGGCAAGCTCTGAAATAGTATCGGTAAATTGGTTCTGATACAAAGAAACTTGCTCCCATGCCGCATTTTCTTCTTCTGACTTCATCCAGAACGTATCGTTTATTGCTGCGGCGTGAGTCAGTTTCAGAAAGACAGCATTATCTTTACAGCCCATTCGGGTCATTATTTTGTCCAGATGGGCGTTATGCTTTGAGCTTTTTCGGTTTTCGAGCCATGTATTGATGTCTTGAAAACCGATAGGCAGTTTATCAAATGTTTCCGACAGTTCAAGAGACAGATTCGGTGCAAGTCCGGTAGGCGTGTCAACGCTGAAAGCAGCGACAGGATTATTTTTGTTCATCAGATAATACATTGCAAACACGCTCCTTGGTTTTTATAATATTATACTATGTTTGCCGCAGTAAGTCAAGCAAATACTGCGGCATCAAGTACGTTTAGTTATATTCGTTATCCGCTGACGGTATATAACTGCTTTCAACAGATATGCTGCCGCTTTGCTCTGCAAAGCGGGATCCGTTGACAGATACATAGCCTTTTGATCTCTGTACAGCGTATTTTTCGAGATTCTCGACTCTCTTCTTGACAAATCTTGCAACGTCAGCCGCTCTGTTGTCGCCGAGAACGGCTTTAGCATTATCGGTCGACATTATCTCTGCAATGTCGTCTTCAATGCCGTTGAGTTTAGAAAAATCGACCCAGTCGAAAGACTTGACAAGAGCGAGCTGCTTTTCGTGAGTGCTTTTGAACGTCTTACATTTAACATCTTTGCCTATGTCGCCTGAAATCTTATCATAGCCGAGAGATGAGCCGCTGTCGAAGATCGGCGCAGCTTTGACCCATTCAAGAGTATTGGCATCACGCATAATGCCGAAATTATTGAAATGGCGGTCTTCGTTAGCGATAATATAATCCACGACTATCATTCGATCAATATCGTCCGTGATATTCTTCAAGCCGTGTTCTTTGCAAATATCAACATAATGAGTATAATAGCTCTCGTGATTTGCTTTCGGCTTAGACTGCACTACCCGCCACGCGCTGACATACTCGTTATTTATGTCGGCGAACGTCTCACAAACGCTGTACGGGCAGCCGTCTTGGTATTTCATATCATAGACAGTATGGTCAACGCCGAGCCTGTCCATTATTTTAGAAGCTATGACT
>CANQZA010000083.1 GCA_947628175.1 uncultured Clostridia bacterium
ATATAAAAAATACAAACAGCACGGCTGTTTTGTCAAAAAGAGAAACCAATAAAAAAGCCTATTTCTTTGTTAAAAGGGTTTTTGATATATTGATATCTTCTGTAGTGTTGATGCTGCTTTCGCCGTTATTCTTGATTATTGCGATAATAATAAAAATCCAATCGCCCGGTCCCGTTATATACAAAAGAAAATGCGTTTCTCAAAATGGTTATTATGACATGTACAAATTCAGAACCATGGTTACAGATGCCGACAATCTTGAAAAGTACATGACTCCCGAGCAGATAACCGAATATAAAAAGGAAATGAAGCTCGATGATGACCCGAGAATAACCAAGATAGGCAAACTCATACGTGAAACCAGCATTGATGAACTGCCGCAGTTTATGGATATCTTAAAAGGCGATATGTCTTTAATAGGTCCAAGACCTATGGTGGAGGACGAAGCGGAATTTTACGGTGATGATTTGCAAAAGGTTTTGTCTGTAAAACCGGGAATCACCGGTTACTGGCAGACACACGGACGAAGCAACTGTACATATGAAAGCGGAGAAAGACAAAAATTAGAACTCTATTATGCTGAATGTTGTTCACTTTTGCTTGATCTGAAAATATTTTTCAAAACATTTATGGTTGTACTTAAAAGGGAGGGAGCAAAATGAAAGCTTTCTTGCTTGCAGCAGGTCTGGGAACACGCTTAAGACCTATAACCGATACTACGCCTAAATGTTTGGTGCCCATATGCGGCAGACCTATGTTGAGTTGGTGGATAGATCTTTTTGAAAAACACGGCATAACGGATGTTTTAATAAATACGCACTATCTAAGAGATCAGGTTGCCGATTTTATAAATGCTCATAACAAAAGTGGTTCAAGAGTAGCTCTTTATGAATCATATGAGCCTGTATTGATAGGCTCAGGCGGAACGATATTAAAAAACAGGTCTTTCATACAAGATAATGAGGACTTTCTCATATGTTATGCGGACAACCTTACGGATACAAATTTATCCGATTTTATAAATTTTCATAAATCCAACGACGGTATATTGTCAATGGCTCTGTTCCGCACAAATAATCCGCAGTCATGCGGTATTGCAGAGATAGACAATAATAACAAGATAGTTGATTTCATAGAAAAGCCTAATAAGCCAAAATCCAATTTGGCAAATGCAGGAATGTATGTTACCGACAGCAGGATATTTGAATACTTATGGGAAAAAGAGCTGTTGGATCTCGGAAAAGATGTATTGCCCAAACTCATAGGAAATATGTACGGATGGGAAAACAACGCATACCTGATAGATGTAGGAACACTTGATAATTACAAAAAGGCACAATCAGATTGGACAGAAATGAGGCATTAAAATGATAATAACAAAAACACCTCTCAGAATAAGCTTCACCGGAGGTGGTACAGATCTGCCGGATTATTACCTAAAAAACGGCGGCGCAGTAGTTTCTGCCGGAATAAATAAATATATCTATATTGCTGTTAACCCTAAATTTGACAACATGATAAGGGTAAGCTATTCAAAGACCGAGATAGTGGACGAAATTAAAGAGCTTCACCATGATCTGGTCAGAGAAGCATTAAAACTTATCGGTATAAAAGGCGGTATTGAAATAACGTCTATTGCGGACATTCCTTCAGGCACGGGATTGGGATCTTCCAGTACATTTACCGTTGGTTTGCTCAATGCGTTATACACATATATAGGTTACAGACCGTCAGCTAACGAACTTGCAGAAATGGCATGTAAGATAGAGATAGATATTTTAAAGCATCCCATAGGAAAACAAGACCAATATGCCGCTGCATATGGTGGTATGAATTACTTTACATTCAATAAAGACGATTCCGTTAAAAGGAAGAGGATATTCCTTGATGACAGGAACGCAAGAATGATGAGACAAAAACTCATGATGTTTTATACCGGGATAACAAGAAATGCAGATGATGTATTAAAAGAACAAAAAAGCAATACATCAAGCAAAATTGACACCCTGGACTTTATGAAAAGACAGGCAGACCATATGTATGAAGAACTTTCCTCAAATGGTTTTAATGATACCTTTGCCGAAATGCTTCATGAAGGCTGGAAACATAAACAGAAGCTTGCAAGTTCGATATCCAATAACGAAATATCGGACTACTATGAAAAAGCTGTTAACGCAGGTGCCAAAGGCGGAAAACTTTTAGGTGCGGGAGGCGGAGGATTTTTACTTTTCTATTGTGATGAGGATTTTCAGCCTGCTGTTGAGGAAAGTATAGGGCTTCGCAGAGTTGACTTCCATGTCAGCTTAAACGGAAGCAGAGTAGTATTTTTTAGTTGAGTATGAGAGATTTTGAAAAAATACCAATCATTTTTTTAGACCGCGACGGAGTTATAAACAAAAGGACAAAACCCCATGAGTACATCACAAAGTGGGAAAATTTTAATTTTCTGCCCGATGTTTACAGCGCAATACAGAGTTTAAACAAGCTTGGCTGTAAAATTTTTGTTGTAACAAACCAACGGTGTATAGCAAGAGGTATAGCAACAACGGAAGAGATAGAAATACTCAATAAAAAAATGAAAGAAGAGTTGTTGGCACATGATTGTCATATAGACGGAATTTACATGTGTCCACATGATGATTCGGACAATTGTGAATGCAGAAAGCCCAAAGACGGTTTGCTGAGAATGGCAGCGGAAGCCTCTATGGCAGATAAAAAGGTCATTGACAAGCCACGCTCATGGATGATAGGAGATTCGGATTCCGATATAGAAGCCGGCAGAAGATTTGGTATAAATACAGTATATATAACCGATAAGAATACGGCATCACACAATAACGTCAAAGCCGACAGCAACAGAATGATGCATCTTAAAGCTGAAAGCCTGCTTGATGCAGTCAACAAAATAAAAGAACATCAGGAGAAGAAAATGAAAGTACTTATTACAGGCGGAGCCGGTTATATAGGCAGCCATACAAACAGGTTATTAAACGAAGAAGGATTTCAAACGGTAGTTTTGGATGACCTAAGCGACGGTCATAAAGAAGCTGTTGTTGCGGGAACATTTGTCGAAGGAAGTTTTGGTGATAAGAAGTTACTGGACAAGTTGATGTCGGAAAATAAGTTTGACGCTGTTATACATTTTGCTGCGTTTGCATCCGTACCCGATTCGGTTATACGTCCGGCAAGGTACTATAAGAACAATGTTACAAATATGCAGACTCTTCTGGATGCCTGTGTTGAACATGATATCAAATATTTTGTTTTCAGCTCATCCGCAGCAACATTTGGAGATCCCAAATATGTTCCCATGGATGAAGCCCATCCGCAGGAACCCATAAATCCTTACGGATATACAAAGCTTGTAGGAGAACATCTGCTTGCAGATTATGAAAGAGCTTATGGTATAAAATACTGTGCTTTCAGATACTTCTGTGCAGCAGGAGACTCAAAAGACGGGAAGATAGGGGAAGCACATAATCCCGAAACCCATCTGATACCTGTCATGCTTAAAGCAATGCTGTCCGGAAAACCGTTTAAGGTATTCGGAAATGATTATGATACACGTGACGGAAGCTGTATTAGGGACTTTATTCATGTACTGGATATCGCAAAAGCTCATATCTTGGGACTTGAATGGATAATGCAGAATAATGCATCAAATATTTTTAATCTGGGAAGTAATCAAGGTTTTACGGTTCTTGAAATGATAAAAGCGCTTGAAGCGGTAAGCAAAAAAAGTGTGCCCTATGAAATATCGGGCAGGCGTAAAGGTGATCCTGCCGTACTGGTAGCCTCAAATAAAAAGGCAGAGGAAGTATTGGGCTGGAAGGCAGAACACAGCGGTATTGAAGAGATATTGAAAGACGCCTTAAATTGGGAAATAAACAAAAAATACTGATAACGAGAGGATAAAAATGGAACTGGATTTTAAAGACGCTATGCGTAAATACATAGAAACGGAGATAAAGATATCCGAATCTCTTGATTTGGATGAACTCAATGCAGCTGCAAATGCCATAGTAGACTGCCGAAACAGAGGCGGAATAGTTTACACGATGGGTAACGGAGGCAGTGCAGCGACAGCAAGCCATTTCGTATGTGATTTTTCAAAGGGCGCAAGTGAATGTGTAAAAGGCAGCAAATTTAAGTTTGAGTGTTTGAGTGACAATACACCCATAGTGATGGCAATAGCAAACGATATAAGTTACGATGAGATTTTCAGATTTCAGTTAGAGAACAGACTTACGTCTAACGATCTGATAGTTGCAATATCAGGCAGCGGTAATTCACAGAATGTTTTAAATGCTGTTGAATATGCAAAAGGCATAGGGACGAAAGTCATCGGCATAACGGGTTACAGCGGCGGGAAGTTAATGGAGATGTCGGATTACAAGATGCATGTAAATATAGATGATATGCAGATAGTTGAAGATGTGCATATGATGTTTGATCATATGCTGCTGAGAGTCTTTGAGGATGTTTTGAATGGGTAAATATTTGTATTTTTAGCTTATTAAAATATCATTCACCAAAGAAGGAATATTGATATGAACATAATCCTGTTATCGGGCGGAAGCGGCAAGAGGTTATGGCCCTTGTCAAACGAGGTCCGCAGCAAGCAATTTATAAAGCTTTTCAAAAAGAATAACGGCGAGTACGAATCTATGGTACAGCGTGTTTACAGGCAGATTAAGTCTGTGGATGAGAATGCCAATGTGATAATCGCTACAGGTAAATCACAGGTCAGCGCTATCAAAAATCAGCTCAATGACAAGGTCTCCGTATGCGTTGAACCGTGCAGGAGGGACACCTTCCCCGCTATTGTGCTGGCTGTTGCATATATGAGATATGAACTTGGTATAGACGAAAATGAATGTGTTGCCGTTTGTCCCGTAGATCCTTATGTGGATACGGCATACTATGAAGCCGTTGAAAGGCTTGAAAAATTGGCAGTAAACGGCTCCGCAAGTCTTTATCTTATGGGAATAGAACCCTCTTATCCAAGCGAGAAATACGGCTATATACTGCCTATGTCTTCAAAGGAAGTAAGCAGTGTAAAGGAATTTAAGGAAAAGCCCGATACAGCAAAGGCAGAGAAATATATAGAGCAAGGCGCATTGTGGAATGCGGGCGTTTTTGCTTTTAAAATAAGCTACCTTCTTGATAAAGCCCACGGCATGGTGGATTTCACGGATTACAGAGATCTGTATGAAAAATACGATACTCTCACAAGGATAAGCTTTGACTATGCCGTTGTTGAAAAAGAACAGAGCATAAAGGTAATGAGGTATTCGGGAGAGTGGAAGGATGTAGGCACATGGAACACCATGTCGGAAGTAATGTCTGATGTAACAAAGGGTAATGCCGCTCTTGACGAGACCTGTGTTAATACCAATGTTGTGAATGAACTGGATATACCCATACTGTGTATGGGCTGTAAGGATATGATAATAGCTGCAAGCGGCGACGGTATACTTGTTGCCGACAAAGAACGCAGCGGATATATGAAGCCCTATGTAGACAAGATAAGCACGGATATACACTTTGCCGAAAAGTCATGGGGAACATATACGGTGATAGACGCACAGCCCGGTTCAATGACAGTAAAGATAGAGCTGCAAAAAGGCAGCAGCATGAAGTACCATGCTCACGAACACAGAGATGAGGTGTGGACTATCATATCCGGCTATGGCAAAACAATAGTGGATGGTATGGAGCAAAGCATAAAACCCGGCGATGTGATAACGATTGCGTCGGGCTGCAAGCATACCATTACCGCCGATACGGATATGAGCATAATAGAAGTGCAGATAGGCGAAGAAATAGCTCAGAGCGACAAGGAAGTTTTTACTTTGGATAGATAAAGGTTGTGGTACTTATGGAACCTATGCTTTTAAAGCCCATAGGCAAAGACTACCTTTGGGGCGGGACAAGACTTAAAGAGGAATACAACAAGGATATAGATATGACGCCTCTTGCCGAGACATGGGAGTGTTCTACACACCCCGACGGTCAAAGTATCGTGGCAAGCGGTGAATTTAAAGGAAAGACTCTTGCCGAGGTCATAAAGGCACATCCCGAATATCTGGGAACAAAATACAAGGACAAGGGCGAGCTTCCCATAATAGTGAAGCTCATAGACGCCAAGGAAAAGCTCTCCGTACAGGTACACCCCGATGATAAATATGCTCTTGAACATGAGAACCAAAAGGGAAAAACGGAAATGTGGTATGTTTTGGACGCAGAGCCCGGTGCACAGCTTATATACGGCTTTGCTCACCCCGTGAATAAAAAAATACTGCAAAAGGCAGTGGAAACAAATACCCTTTCAAAACATCTCAACAAGGTGAATGTAAACAAGGGAGATGTGTTTTTTATACCTCCGGGAACGGTACATGCCATAGGCAAAGGCATAATAATAGCCGAGATACAGCAGAGCTCAAATGTTACATACAGAGTATACGACTACAACAGAAAAGATAAAAACGGAAACAAGAGAGAGCTTCACTTTGATAAGGCAATGGATGTGCTGGACATGAGTGTAAGCAGGGATATAAGGCAAAACCCCAGGATAATGCGGTATACACCCGGTTGTTCAAGAGAACTGCTTTGCAGGTGTGAGTTGTTTGAAGTGGAGAGAATACAGGTTTCCGATAGATTTGAATTTGAAGTAACGGATACTTCCTTTCAGGTGCTTTTGTGTACAGATGGAGAGGGAGTATTGAATAGTGAATATACACAGTTGTGTTTTTCAAAGGGTGATTGTGTGTTTGTGCCGGCTGAACCGAAGAAATTTATTGCCGCAGGAAATATGACCTTTGTAAATATAAAATGCTGAAAATACGGTGATTGTAATGAATAATACCAATGAAAACAGAATAGCCCTTGTTCACGACTGGCTCACCAATATGGGCGGAGCCGAAAATGTAGTCAGCTACTTCATGGATATATACAAAGACGCTCCTATATACACATCAATGTGTATTAAAGAAAATCTTTGCGATGCTTTTCAAAAGGCAGATATACGAACTTCATTTTTGCAAAAAAAGGTAAAGGGCACAAAGACAAATCATCCAAAGTATTTTCCTTTTATGCCTATGGCTTTTGAAAGCTTCGATTTAAATGAATACGATATTGTGCTCAGCAGTTCATCTTCTTGTGCCAAAGGAGTGGTTACAAGTCCGTCCACGATGCACGTATGTTATTGTCATACTCCTATGAGATACGGCTGGGAGTATTACTATGAGTATATAGAAAATATGGATTCATTTGGGGCTAAGGGAAATATCAAAAAAAAGCTTATAAAGTATTTTATGAACTATATGAGAATGTGGGATGTAAATTCCTCCAACAGAGTTGATTATTTCATAGCCAATTCGCAATATGTTGCAAAAAGGATATGGAAGCATTATAGGAGAGAAGCAACAGTGATATATCCTCCTGCGGACACGGATTACTTTAAACCTGTTGATACAGATGAAGAATATTTCCTCTGTGTGTCCAGACTTGTGCCATATAAGAGAGTTGATCTTGTTGTAGAAGTATTTAATGAATTGAAACTTCCGCTTGTGGTAATAGGCGGAGGTTCGGAATTTGAAAAAATAAAGGCTATGGCAAAGGATAATGTAAAGGTGCTTGGCAGACAACCCAATGAAGTAATAAAGGAACATTATGCAAAGTGCAGAGCCTTTATATTTCCGGGCGAGGAGGACTTCGGCATTACACCCGTGGAGGCGCAGGCAAGCGGACGACCCGTTATTGCATATGGTAAGGGCGGCGCTCTTGAAACGGTAGTAGATGAGCAAACGGGTTTGTTTTTTAAAGAACAGACAACGGACAGTTTAAAGGATGCCGTTATGAGATTTGAGAAGATGGAATTTGATAAAAAGGCAATAAGAAATCATGCCGAGGAATTCAGCATTGATATTTTTAAAAATAAAATAAAGAGCTTTGTGGATGAAAAATATGAGGAGTTTAA
>CANQZA010000084.1 GCA_947628175.1 uncultured Clostridia bacterium
TACGAACGATATGGGTATCATTACCGGTCAATCAACAATTTATGTTGTTAACTATGAGCTTCTTATCAATGCCGTTACGGCAGCTGCAAATAAGCTCTATGACGGATACGCTATTGCCGATTATCAGGAGGGCGGTCTCAAGGACCTTATGACTGCCATTGACGCTGCGGTTAATTTTGACCCGAACTCCTATTTTTCAGGCGCTGATACAAGTAATCTGGAAACCTGTTTCAATAACTGTGTTACTGAAATGGACGCACGCATTGCAGCGCTCAATGTTTCGCCTTCTCAAGATACTTATGATGTTCTCCGCGATGCGATGAACAGTGAAATGCGTAACATTTACCGTGTCGGTAATAAATCCGGTACTTATGAGGCAAATGCATGGAAAGCCTTTGAGGTTGCTTATCATGCCGCTGAGAATACAATGGCGTTTCCTTTAAACAATTCCAACGGTTATAACGATACGAATGTATCGCAGACGGCAAAAGATCTTATTGAAGCGTATGAAGCGCTCAGAAATTCAATGCTTGTTACAAAGGTTGATACAACCGACTTGGAAGCATTAATGACAGAAATATGGGCTTATGAACATATCTTTACAAAAGAGACATATAATGCGGTTATAGCCGCAGTTGAAGCTGCCAATGTCGCTGTATGGCAATCCTATTATGATCCGGATAATGAAGAAGAAAATGTAAATAACTTCGGTGTTGACGCAATGGCTCCCAACGACAGTGCAGAGTCACAACAGCTTGTTCAGCAGCAGATAGACGCCATAAAGGCTGCTCAGGCAAAGCTGATTATCTCTATGGATACATCTGTAGAGCCGGCTTCAAATGAGTTCTGGTCAATGAACGAACTGTTTACTGCTTACGCCGGTGTTGACAGTGCTAAATATTCAAACTATCCTGATTATCATGCTGCATATGAAGTAGCACAGGCATATGCGCAACAAGCTGCTTCAGAGCCGTTCACAAATTATGAGACACAGTATCAGGCATATAAGGACGCGGTAACCGCTTTCTATACTGCTTATATCAATCTTGAGCCTGCTTTCACAACCATTCCGGACGGTACCGTAGCGGGAAGAAGCAGTATCACCTACAATGAAGTAAACACACAAAATGGGCTTAACAGTAATACATGGAGTGTTGATTTTACATCTCCAAGCGGCGCCGCTATTTTGAGAAAGAGCAGTGAAGCCAAATCCTATGTATACGGTCAGGCTACTCTTGAATTCCGTGCTACACCTGACGGATATGACCAGCATCTTGACAGTATCAATATGCAGGATCCGGCAGAGGCTACACAAAATGCTGAAATTACCTCCGGTACAACTGCAAACAATCAGAATCTCAATGATTCTCAGAAAGCAACATATGCAGGTAATCTCACTGCAAATACAGATGTTGACGGCGTTACCATTTCTTTCCAAAACATAAAAACCGTTACAAGATATAACAGCTCGCTTCAATACTTTGCTAAAGACGAAAGCGGCAATGAGATTGCGGATGTCGGTCATGATATAACCAATTTGCTTGCTGTTACACAAGGCAGCGCTTCCAATCCTGTAGGTACACTTGCCGTTAATGCCGCAAATAAGGATAACGGTCCTGCCCGTTCGGTAGTTGAAGGCGATATGATTGTTAATGTTCCTGCCTCAACTGCTCTTACTGCCGACCAGCTTACCGATCAGACTCTGCCTGCGGCAACCACCTATACCGTTAATGCGGATTTTGGTGCAACTTATTATTGGAAGCATCAACCGTTCTTAACATATGTAGGCTATGGTCATATGAAGACCAATTATACTACCTCAGTTACGGTTATTGACCTCAATAACCTGTTCACACTTATTGAGCGCTGTGAGGAGATACAGGACAGCACGCCTTATACCGAGGCTTCTTGGATCCAGTTCCAGAATGCTCTTGTTGCTGCCGAAACAAATATTTCACTCAATGTTTCGTCACAGACTATTGTTGACAACTGTGTTACAAAGTACAGAGAGCTTTATACCGCATGGAAGGGACTGTCGCTCAAGCCTGTAACAATCAGCTTTGAGTATTACAATGAAAGAGGTCTTCTTTCGGGATCTACAATCTCTGCTTCCTATGGCGATAAACTGGATCAGTATGTTGAACAGTACAATGCCATCAATCCTCCTGAGTATACAAAGGACGGTTATCGCTACACATTCGAAAGCTGGGAACCGCTCAACGGTGCTCCCGAACTTACTTTCGATGAGGCAATCACACTTACAGAGAACCTCTCTTACCGTGCAAAATACACAAGCGTGGCTATTCCTGCCGACTTTACGACATATAACAACAGAATTCAGGAACTTCTCGGTATGATTACCGATAAGGAGTACAGTGTTGCATCGCTCAATCAAATCAATGCGTATCTCACAAGTCTCCAGTTCTACACCAAGGACGAAGGCGAGAGAGAAAAGCTCCTCTGGATTGAATATCAGACACAGATTGATCAGGAAGCGGCTGCTATTCAGAGCTGGCTTCTCAACAACTTCCCTGCGAAATCAACACTTGACCTTGGCGCCGCTGATGCACAGCTTGAGGCACAGAAGGCACAGATTGATAAGGATATATATGATGCCTCTGCCACAAAGCTTGAGCCGTATGAGCAGGTTGAGATTGTAGGTTCTGAGATTCAAGTTGACGGTATCAAGTATGATAACCAGGGACAGCTTGATAAGGCAGTAAGGGATGCTCTTAATTCATCAAATCTTTCACTCAAGAGCTATGATGTATTCCTTAACGGAAGTCTTGTAGGTCATTTTGATTACGGAACAACGCTTGAAGTTCACGGCGATAGCTCATATGATGTCAATCATGATACAGAATACAGCAAGGGTGACACAATGTACGCGTGGTATTATCAGTTTGAGTCACCTCAGGTTGAAAAAACCGCGGTTAAGTATATGACATCCGCTCCTTCCTTCGGCTTCATTGTCAAAGGTACAACTTGGCTTACAACAAAGGATGCGGCAAACTCTGAAGAGGGTTATGTAGTTAAATTTGTCAATTCTGTAAATAATAAAGTATTTGATATTGTTCATACAGACGCAGACGGTTCATTCACCATGCCTAACGCACCGACGCTTGCATATTATACCTTTAATTCCTTCAGCAACGGCGCTGCAGCCGGAGCACAGGCACAGGTAAGTGAGAACACAACCATTATTGCCAACTACGATGCAAAGACAGAAACCACATACACGGTTGAGATTTATTCAGCCCGTGACAGAAGCTGGGAAGCATATTACAACGCAGGTGAGGGTCAGTTCAGCTATAACGAAAGAGTAGAGCTGGCAAACGGCACACAGCTTCTTGAAAACGGTGATGTAAACGATTATCCTACCGTATGGTGTGAGCTTGACTTTGATGAGGATATGTGGACCACAAAATTCACACCTGTATATTACGGCTGTGATTATGTATTCTACGCCTGCAAGGATGTTAAACTTGTAGCATTCACTGCTGATGAGTTTACGAACGCGTACTTCTCTGATGAGCTTGTTATGGACGGATTTACGCTCGATGACAATGCCAATACCTACGGCACATCTGTACAGGAGGAGATCGTAAAAGTATTTGATGATAATGATACACTTGCCAAGTTCTCTATTATCGGTACTTTCGTTCTTCCTGAAGGATATTCCATGGTTGAGACGGGTATTCTCTTTACATCCCAGATCGGCCAGGATCTTAAAATTGAAAATGTCGGCACAAACGGCATTGCAAGAATGAAATCAACAAAGCATACTCCGGGCAATCAGTTTGTAATCTCTATCAATGCCAAGAGCCTTGCAGGTCGCTCCATTGATATGCAGTATTGCTCCTATATGATTTGCAAAAATGATAAGGGTGATATGATTGAGTGTTATTCACCAGCGGTTACAAAAACAGGAGTGCAGTTTTAAGGAAGGAGAAAGATAATTATGAGAAAAATTTATGAAGAACCGGAAGTAAAAGTGCATAATTATTCTCTTCCTCCAAGGAATATTATAATGACATCAGACCCTTCCGATAACGGAGATAACGGTCTTGATGAAGATGATGACTACGATTATTTCGGATAACCAATTCAATCAAAAGACTGCGGGAAACCGCAGTCTTTTTTTATATCTGTGTGATTTTGCTGATGAAAAATATGTAAAATTATGTTTATAATTAAATTATAATTTGACTTATTATAAATAATATATTATTATTGTAAAGTAATTTGATATTTCTGGAAGTGCGCTATGAATATACTTATTATGGGACTGGGACTTATAGGTGCAAGCATTGCAAAAACATTGAAAAAGAACACGAAGCATCATGTTATGGGCTTCAACAGAACACGCTCTGTTACTCTGCGTGCGCTTGATGAGAAGGTTATTGATGAATCAGGCGAGCTTGAGGAGCTCCTTCCACGGGCAGATATAACGATAATAAATTTTTATCCGCAGGCTATTGTTCCCTTTGTAAAGGAACACGCGCATCTGTTTAAAAAGAACAGCATTGTTACCGATTCCTGCGGTATCAAGACAAAAATATGCAGAGCATTACAGGCGGAAAATTTCGATTTTTATTTTATAGGCGCCCATCCCATGGCGGGGCGTGAGGTGAGCGGATACGACAACTCTCTTGACAATTTGTTTGACAGCGCCTCTTTTATATGCACGCCTGTTGAGGGCACTCCGAGAAACAAGACAGATGCGCTTGTAGGTCTTGCACAGGAAATGGGCTTTGCCAGAACGGTTGTAACGACACCGGAGCATCATGATGAGATGATTGCTTTTACCTCCCAGATTGCTCATGTGCTTGCGTGTTCCTATGTGCTTTCTCCGCTTGCGCCGCAGCATGCCGGATATTCCGCGGGCAGCTACAGGGATGTAAGTCGTGTGGCAAGAATTAACGCGGATATGTGGACAGAGCTTTTTATTGATAACAAGGAACCGCTCGTGCGTGAAATTGACGATCTTGTATCAAATCTTATGAAATTTAAGTACTGCATTGTTAACGGTGACAGTAAGCAGCTCCATTCTCTTATGGAGCAGGGCAATAAAATTAAAGAGGAAATCGGATAATGAAAAAGCTGACAGTCAGAGTTCACGATGATTACAATATTTTGATTGAAAGAGGACTTCTTGAAAAATCAGGTGAGCTGGTAAAAGAAGTATTGGCGGCAAAAAAGCTCACGCTCATAAGTGACAGCAATGTATATCCTCTCTACGGCGAAAAGGTCAAGAAGTCACTTGAACAGGCGGGATATGAAGTTTTTGTATACATATTCTCTGCGGGCGAGGTATCCAAAAAAGCGTCAGTGGTTATGGATATGGTTGAATATATGGCAAGCAAAAATCTTACGCGCCGTGACGGTGTGATTGCCCTTGGAGGCGGCGTATGCGGGGATATGGCAGGCTTTGCGGCCGCAATTTATCTGAGAGGAATCAAATTTGTTCAGATTCCCACCTCACTGCTTGCTCAGGTCGATTCCTCAGTGGGCGGAAAAACTGCGGTTGACCTTCCTCAGGGAAAAAATCTCTGCGGAGCCTTTCACCAGCCGAGCCTTGTCATCATTGATCCTGATGTTTTGGATACACTGAGCAGCCATTTTTTTTCCGACGGTATGGGTGAGGTTATTAAATACGGCTGTATCAAGTCATCAGAGCTTTTTCAAACGCTGGAAAGCTGCGATATCAGAAAAAATATTGATGAAATCATTTATCATTGTCTTGACATAAAAAGAGAAATTGTCGAAAAAGATGAAAAGGAGCAGGGTGAAAGAGCGCTTCTCAATTTCGGTCACACCTGTGGTCACGCGATTGAAAAGCTGTGGAATTTTGAAAATATCAGTCATGGTGAGGCCGTTGGAATCGGTATGGTTTTAATAAGCCGTGCAGGAGAGCAAATCGGTATAACCGAAAAGAACACTTCTTCCAGAATAGCGGCTCTTCTTAAAAAATATAATTTGTCTACCTCTGATTGTCACAGCACTGAAGAGATTGTCGGTGCGATGAAGGCTGATAAAAAGAATACGGGAAGTGAAATTCAATTTGTAATGCTCTCTTCAATAGGTAATAGCTTTATTTATCCCGTTAAACATGATAAAATTAAAAATTTGTTTGCGATTAATTAGGAAAAGGTAATGAAAAAAGTTATATTGAAGAATTCTGTACTTAAAGGGAGTTTAACTCTGCCTCCAAGCAAATCCGCAGCGCACAGGGCGCTTGTATGCTCTTTTCTGGCGGGATCGGGAACAGTTTCTCCCATTATTGATTCAAAGGATATGAGGGCTATGCTGCAGGCAATTTCAGCATTGCAAAGCGATGCATCTGTTGTTGACTGCATAGAGTCCGGAAATACTTTGAGATTTATCATTCCCGTTGCGGCTGCTCTTGGCAAAAAAGTCACATTTACAGGTTCCGGGCGTCTGCCGGAAAGACCTATCGGTGATTATCTGAGACTCCTGCCTGAGCATGGCGTTAAATGTGTTTCAGACGGCGGACTTCCGCTCTCAATAGAGGGAAAACTCACTGCCGGCAGATATGAAATCGCGGGCAATATCAGCTCTCAGTATATTACGGGACTGCTGTTGGCTCTGCCGATTGTTGACGGCGACAGCGAAATTGTACTGACAACAAAGCTTGAGAGTAAACCGTATGTCGATATGACGCTAAAGGTTATGAGGGATTTTGGCGTCACGGTAGAGGAAACGGACAACGGGTATTTTGTAAAAGGAAAGCAGAAATATCAGCCAAGAGATTATTATGTGGAATCCGACTGGTCACAGGCTGCTTTTTTCCTCACCGCAGGCGCAATCAATTCAGATATTGAGTTGAAGGGACTCGATTTGGATTCAACCCAGGGTGATAAAGAAATAGTGGATATTCTGAGACGCTTCGGTGCTGACATTCAGGCTGATGAAAAGTCTGTAAGATGTAAAAAATCCCCTTTGAAGGGAATTGAGGTTGATGTCACCGATATTCCCGATACTGTTCCTGCAATTGCCGTTGCAGCCTCGTTCGCAGACGGAACAACTGTAATAACAGGTGCGAAAAGGCTCAGATATAAAGAGTCAGACAGAATAGAGAGTGTTGCCTCAAACCTGAGACTAATGGGTGTTGATGTTGCAGTGAATGAGGATGGTATGGTGATTACAGGATCACCTGTCCACGGCGCACAGCTTAACGGATATAATGATCACCGCATTGTGATGGCGTTCAGTGTTGCCGCGCTATGCGCAGACGGAGAAACCCGAATTACTGAGCCGGACAGCGTCAACAAAACATATCCTTCCTTTTTTGATGATTATAATATGCTTGGAGGTAAAGCCGATGTCATCACAGTTCGGTAAAAATATAAAGCTTTCCATTTTTGGCGAGAGCCACGGCAAGGCAATAGGCTGTGTTATAGACGGTCTGCCGGCAGGTATTGAGTTGAATATGGATGAAATCCATAAGAATATGGCAAGAAGAGCGCCGGGCAAGGATAAGTTTTCAACGCCCAGACTTGAAAAGGATATACCGAATATCATTTCGGGTGTTCTTGATAATGTTACAACAGGCGCCCCCCTTGCGATGGTAA
>CANQZA010000085.1 GCA_947628175.1 uncultured Clostridia bacterium
TGAGGGCAGAAGTATATGGCGTCCAAGTATGCGCCTTCAAAGCCCAAAAGAGTTTCCATTTTGTTATGTATCTCTTCCAGTTCCTTGTATGTTACTTCTCCTCTTGCAATAACAGGCTGATTGGTAATTACTACGGCAAGATAGCCCGAAGCATTTATTTTTCGTATGGCTTCGGCAACACCGTCAATAAGTTCAAAATCATCTATATTTCTGAGAAATCCCACATATTTGTTTATAGTGCCGTCTCTGTCAAGAAATATGGCTTTTTGCTTGCTTTTAAGGTTCTTGGCTTTTACTGTGCCATTTCTGTAGTCCTTGCAAACAGCCTCGTATCTCTCGGGAGTTCCCATGTCCTTTACATACTCGGGACTGTCATAGCAAAACATTTTGCCCGTGCCTGCCAAAGGCTTTAAAATCTGTCTGTCAAGATCTATCTTAGGCGTATTTATTTCCTGTTCCAGAAGCTTGGGAGATATAACATGAAGTCCTGCATTCACTCTGTTTCTGTAAAATTTAGGTCTGCTGTCCTCTTTGGTGAGCCACTTCATAACAGCCTTATTCTCATCAGCTATGATAAGTCCGCTGTCATAGGGATGACTGTTTGGGTGAGTAAAAAGGGTAGCCAAACCATCTTTTTCTCTGTGATATTTCACAAATCTGTTAAAATCTATATCAAACACGGAGTCTGCATTAAGAAGCAGAAAATCCTCCGTAAGCTTGTCCTTTATTCTGAATAACGCTCCGGCGTTTCCCAAAGGCTCTTTTTCAAAGTAATACTCTATATTTACTCCGAAAGCCGAACCATCGCCAAAATGGTTCATAATTATATCTCCAAGATGACTTACAGTAATTATTATGTCTGTAAATCCTTGTTCTCTGAGGCAGTCAATTTCATGCTCAAGCACAGGCTTTCCCTCTATGCTTATCATAGGCTTGGGTATATCCCTTGCCACAGAGGAAATGCGTGTGCCTTTACCTCCTGCCATAATTACAGCCTTCATTTTGCACCAACTTCCTGCAATACAAAGTCCTCGGGAGTGTAGTGTATTATCCTTGAACCGCCGTTTTCAAACTTAAAGGGTACATGAAGCAGATCGCTCATGGCAGCCAATACATCATTCCTGTGCTGTGACGGTACATAGAAGAGAAGGAAACCTCCGCCGCCTGCGCCTAAGAGCTTGCCTCCCAATGCGCCTGCCTTTATTCCCTTTTCATAGAGCATATCTATACTGTCTGTCGATACGGCAGAACCTGTCTGTCTTTTAAGCTTCCAGGTATGGTCAAGAAGCCTGCCGAAATCGTCAAGGTCTGTTGTCTTGTCAACTAATATATTTTCAGCCTCAGCCACAAGGGAATACATTTCCTTAAGCTGTGCTTTCTTGCTCCTTCTGTCTGAAGCGTTTGCAGCCTGAACCTCTGATGAAAACCTTGTAAATCCCGTAAAGAACATAAGAAGGTTTGAATTGAGCTTTCTCTTTCTTTCGGGAGAAATGATAACGGGATAAACCTCGTAACCGTTTGAATCAAAGGTTATCTTGTTAAGCCCTCCGAAAGCAGCCGCTATCTGATCCTGCCAACCGCCTGCTTCGTTGCAAAGCACTCTCTCAAGGTAAATGGCTTCATCGGCAAGCCTTCTCTTGTCTGCATACTTGCCCTTGAGGGCATAGAAGGCATTGAGCATACCTACCGCAAAGGAGGAGCTTGTACCAAGCCCCGAACGGGCAGGAAGATCCGCCTCATAGGAAAGCCTTATCTCATGCATATCCAGCATCTTCATAGCGTTTCTGATAGCAGGATGCTTAATATCCTCAATGTTAGTTACTCTCTCTGTCTTTGCGTATGAAAGCTCTGTTGAGTAATCAAAGAAACGGGGCAGATGCCGCACATTCACATAACAATATTTATCAAAGGTAGTGGATAAGACCGCACCTTTGTTTTCTGTAAAAAAATCCTGCATGTCCGTTCCGCCGCCAAAGAATGACATACGGAAAGGAGTTTTAGTAATAATCATTTTTTTATACCTCATTGCTAACAGCTTTATGTTTATATTCCCACATCATCTTAGTAGTGGAAAATATATAACTGTTAGTGCTTAATGAATAAATATTAATGTTTCTTGATTATCTGATTTATAAAAGTATAGGATTTGCACTATTACATTTAACAACATCATAATTTCCTTCTCTGCGTTTTCATGCTACCCAAAGACTGTTTTTTAGATAATTTTTTTTAAAGTATTCAATACTTTTAAATTTTTTTCATAAATTTGTCACCCCATAGTAGTTTTTGTCTGCGAGCCTATTTAGTTTAAACACTTTGTACTCTCAATCTTTAAGACATTACTAAGCTTTGGTCAAAGCTTGGTGCAGTTTATTAACTTTTTAAGAATTTAAGTATACATAAGAATTATGTATTATTCTTTATCAAAAATTCGATACAATCTCTAACTGCACCATTGCCTCCGGATATAGGAGAAACGTAATCGGCTATTTCTTTCACTTCATTACAAGAATTTGCCGGACAGCATATAACACTGCAAAGTTTCATTGATTCTATATCGTTTATATCATCACCTACATATGCTGTAGATATATATTTTTCGTCAATAAAAGGTATACCAAATTTACACATTAAATCCATAAATAAATTTTTCTTATTTGAGTATCCTTGATAACAATGTTTTATACCTAACTCATTGCACCTTTGTTCTACAATTTTAGATTTTCGAGATGTAATTATAACAGGTTCTATATTGTATGACGGTAAAATATCATGTATGGCATAGCCATCCTTTACATTAAAAGCCTTAAACAATTCACCGCTGCTGCTAATATATATGTTACCGTCAGTCAATGTACCATCTACATCTAAAAACAAATATTTAATATTATTCATAAATATGATCCTCCATAAAACAACAATACTAAATTTTACTTAATGTAAGAATCTATTCCTTTCCTTACAATTATGTCGTAATAAGTTCCCTTGCGTTCCAATAGTTCTGTGGGACGTTTATCACTAAGTTTATGAAAGCACGAAAGTCCAATTATTCTTTTGTATTCATTAATATCAAATTGTTCAAAGGCTTTAAGTAACAAAATGTGTGGTATTGAATTGCAAAATTCCGGTATCTTTTTGCATTCATCAGGCATATACTCTAAGGCCATACTCATAAACAAGTGTATTAAACCATAATCTATTAAATAATTATGTGTTTTCCAATATTCATATAGCAACTCCTTGGTAACCATAAGTATAGGATTATTTGTAGAGGAATTAATATACCAACTGGAAATGGTACTGGCATGCCCATCTCTGCCCGGCTTTAATGTTTGGAAAATAAATAAGTCTTGTCCCAACATATAATCAGGTATTTCTTTACCTGAGCAAAAAACAGTAGCATCGATCCATGTTCCGCCATATTTTGTAAGTAATTCTAATCTTAATATATCTGAAAAATGAGTTTTTGTTATGATATTTGTATTAAGTTTTCTCATAATATAGTCAGGTATATTAACATAATCATTTAGATTTTTTTCCGTAAGAACAATAATTTCTCTATCACATAAATTTTGTTTAAGCGAATTATAACTGCATTTCACCAGTTCAGGTGCATTTTCAAGCCCTTGAAGCCAACAAAACCAAATCTTGCCACAATGGTATTGTTCCATAGAGACATCATAAGACGCACAGAAGTTTTCCAAAACATATTTATATTTCTTTTTTAGTTTATTGTATATTTTCATTTTAACGGAATTGCGAAGAAGTTCCAATGACTTGACCGAATGGCCTAACATTATGAATTGTATTACGGCAAACGGAAGCACACCGGCTCTCGCATATTCTTTCAGTAAATTTTTTCCTCCGGCTTTGTTAAACAATTCTATTACTTTACTCATTCTAGAGACCTCTCTGAAATTAGTTTCATATGTTAAATAGCTATATGTAATATTATTTAAAACAGATTATATATTTTCCTTTATGCCAATAAATTTTTTAATATTTATGAATTTGATTTTTGTGTCTTTTAGAAATGGTTTGTAATAACTTGGCGTCAAAAAAACAATCTCTGTCTTATCAATAACTTGCTGTGCATAATCTTTTATCATTAGACTTATTTCGCGATTAACAAAGTCAAACAAATCGGTATTATGTCTGTCATTTTGAAAAGATTTATCTACAAAATTATCTTCAATCATTGAACTGAAACCGTCAAATCCGGCAAGCAAAATCCTTTTAGGTACTGTTTTCTTTAAAAGATTAAGCAGCATTATAGTCGAATTATCAAAAAACTTAAAATCTCTGTTAATCAATCCATAATAATTTACAACTATATCTTCCTCACTAACAGAATCAATATTTGATGAAATAATTATCTTCTTTCCATTATGTTCATTTTTATTACTATGATATCTTTTGTTGTTTCCATAAAATATCCAGCTATCCATATAATTACTTACAAAATTCACACTAATAATAAGCGGTGAAAATATCGTAATATATTCTTGTATCTGCTTTTTGTATTTTTTTAAAGAACTGCCGGGTACTAAAACCAATATCTCCCTATTAAAAAAAAGATTTTTTAATAGTTCTATTTCATTTGAATCATTAATATTCTTGCCTGCATATTCACGATATATATGCTCAATATTCTCATAATCATACCTTTGCCTTTTTTTGGGCTCTATCATTGCAAGCAGTCTTCCTACATCCTTTGCCCTAAGGCGAAATTTTTCTGTCAAATATATTATATTATTGGGATGAGATTTATAAACACCTGCCATTAGTGCCGGCACAGAATATCCCCATTTGTATTTTAATGTATATTTGTATATATAATCATCTATAGTATCAAATATCAAATCTGTATCGTAATCATAGCGAAATTTTCTAACAAGAAAATCTGTCAATAATTCAGTATTAAGATTACCCGCTACTTTACCCATACCATATAAAGTACCGTCAATAATTATTTTTCTTCCACTGTTCCTGCTTAACCGTATTATTTCTTGAGCAAGCGCAAACGAAAGCTGATAATTATTATGAGAATGAAAATTAATATGGATATCAGAATGCATATTATGATCTATCACTCCAAATATTCTATCTACATCATCCATATACATTGCACCATAAGTATCAACTATGCCAAAGCTGTAAGGCTTTACT
Source organism: uncultured Clostridia bacterium (assembly GCA_947628175.1). GTDB lineage: Bacteria > Bacillota > Clostridia > Oscillospirales > Acutalibacteraceae > Eubacterium_R. The sequence goes on from CANQZA010000085.1 coordinate 5,170, forward strand.
TTATTTATCATATCGACAACTTCTAGCAGTTCTTTATCTGTATAACTTAACGAATTTACGCCTTGTATAAAAAGTTTATATCCTTTAGATTTTATTGTCTCTATCCAGAAAAGGATATCTTCTCGGGATTCATCGTAATCTTTTTTGGTAAATCCAAATCTAATTCCATCAATGGAAGTACCATCACATTCTTTCAATGAATTGATATCAAACATACCATAATCTATAAAAGCAACATACAACGAACCGCTTTTCTTTGTCAAAAATGGCTTAATTTGATCAACGTCTGTAAAAAAAGTACTATTAGAAGAATATTTAATATTTCTACGATCACGTAAAAACCCAACTTCAATTATATCTATTTTTGCGTTGGTTAACCTTGCTGTAATATTTTTGATATCATTATCCTCGAAATGACAGTCTATGATTCGTCCACCATCTCTTAATGTACAATCCAATATTTTTATTTCTTTCATAGAATCATCTCCGCGATTTATATATCAAAACATTTTACTTGTGTAAATCAAATCTGCCATTAAAAAATCTTCAGGATAGTTAATATCAACTGTTTCCGGAAAGGTTAGTTCACATAAATAAGGTTTGAATCCAACTTTACGATTGGTTTTTTCAAACACTTCTCTTTTCAGAACAAAACATCCATTAGTTTCTCGATATATCTCAGGTAAGTCTTGTGTGCGAGGAGCTTTTGAGGCATCAAAATTCATAGATTTGCCATCTTTCCAAAGAAAATCTCTCACTCTTTCAACAGTAAATGCAGAATCATATTCTCCGCTAACTACTTTGTTAATGCACGTTTCTAATGTCTCGCTACGTAAGAAAGGACTTGTTACATGAGTTAACACAATTATGTCAGGATTTATTTTATCAACAAACGCCCGCATAATTTCATGACATTGCGTATTATTACTATCTAAACTTTTATCTCTTTTAAGAAATTCTATTTCCGGGGTTAAATAGTCCTTAATTGATTCATCACTGCAAAAGCAATATTTTTCATCTATATTACTTACTTTAGATAAAGCATCAAACAAAAGATTGCATAACGGTTTACCATCAGACAAAGGCTTTATATTTTTACCCGGAGTACGAGTATTATTTAATTTAATAGGTACATAGGCTGCTATTTTCATAACTTCTCCTTTCTATCTTTGTGTTATAAATTTGCATTTGTTTTTAACAACTTCCTCTAGCTGCAATCGGGGAAATACTTCTAATTTTCCGCCGCGAGTACAATTTATTATTTTTATTCCATTTTTATTGGCATACTCTTTGTAACATTCATAACAAGATGTTACAGCATCATAATAAGAAAAATAAACAATATCATGTGGACTTGTTACTCCATAATCTGCACCGCTTTCAATATGAGCCCGTCCGGCTTTATCGATCCATTTAGTAATATTATTATCTGTCCCAAGCAAGAAAATATTTTTAAACCCCATATAAATAGCCATTTCTATTGCAGCGCATGCAACTGTATAATTTAATGAGACATATTTGGATACATCACGGCTTATTGTTTTTTTTATAAAATTATATTCTTTTGCTCTATACGGGCCAAAATGGCAAAAAAATATTAGATTGTTGCCGGGATTAACTCCGGCGAACCGCCCCATTATATTTATAAATTTATACTTCACGTTAATAGAATTTATTTTTTCTGATATTGACTTTAAAATACCATTATCAAGGACCATATAGAATTCCGGTCGCCAGTCAGTTTTATCAAATACTTCATATATTTTATTAAACGCAAAACAATGTTCTCTTTTTATCAAATTTAAATCTTCTATAGTTAAACTGGGACCATTCCCAACAATAAAACAACTTTCGCCCCAATATTTATTTTTTAGTTTTTTAATTTTTCTATGATATGAAGAAAATTGGAACAAAAAATATCTGACTCCACGAATACAATTCATTATTGGTGCTTTAAATCGTCTCTTTTTCACTTGTAAGTTGATGTATTTTTGCAACTCGTCCTCATTCACAATATATTCACATCCTTTAATTGTGCCGCAATATCAGTATCAACTATTTCTTCTCCTGTTTTGTCTTTTAACTGTTCTCTTGATATATCAGACAAACCATCATTTATAACTGCATTCATATCACAGGTAGAACACTTATCCAGTTCTTCTTTTGTGACTTTTCCATCTCTGTAATCTCTGACTATCTTATTTTCATACATTGAGTATTTTTTCTTTTTCCAGAAATAAAGAAACTTATGCTTAATGACCCACCACGCAGGCATCCATATGTACTTATGCATAGCAGGAGAAACAGAGCCTATCATCCAGCAATCTCTATCACAGCAGCGCACCCTTTTGCGCACTGCTTCAGCTTCCTTGCTGTTCCACAGCTCCTCCCAGGTCTGCTCATTCAGG
>CANQZA010000086.1 GCA_947628175.1 uncultured Clostridia bacterium
GTAAATAGCTGTCTCTTTCACTCATCCTTTTTATCCTCACTGTCTTTCGGTTCTATTTCATTCAATTTCGCAAGGTATGGTGGGAAACATCAATACCCTGTAAATAGCTGTCTCTTTCACTCATCCTTTTTATCCTCACTGTCTTTCGGTTCTATTTCATTCAATTTCGCAAGGTAAGGCTTAAATAATCTTGCTAAAGCTGGATTGACCTCCGCGAGGTTTTCCAGAATAGAAACTAACTCCGTCACGCAAATATAAACGGAAACAACATCAATGACAGGCAAGTCTATACCGATCTGTATATATGATAACGCATATTCTAAAAGGGCACTGCCTACAATTGCCAAAACTTCCCCGGCCTTATGGTACAGTCCTAATCTTAATTTTGTGCTGTTGATCCCGCCATGATAAAGAGCTTTTAAAAGTCCGGTCAAAACATCAAATAGAATAAACCCGGAAACCGCGATATAAACGCCCAATTCAGTCACCTGTATTTATAAAATTCCTTTATTATATTATATCATATCTATTGCATTTTGTCAAGAGTTGTGGTATAATATATGTGGAAATATTTGTAAATAAGGTGGTATCGTGGTAAATAAACAATATTATGACGGAACAAAACTGCTTTCATTAAAGGATATTAACGGGAATAATCCAGAAATTTATATCTGTACTGCAAACCGAACGGGCGGAAAAACGACATTCTTTAACCGTTGGGCCGTGAATAAATTTCAACAGGGTAAAGGAAAATTCATGCTTTTGTACCGCTATTCTTACGAATTGGACGATGTAGCGGACAAATTTTTTAAAGATATAGAAGACCTTTTCTTTCAAGGTTACTGCATGAAAAGTATACGCCGTTCTAAAGGAATTTATCATGAATTGATACTCATGGATAAAAATCTCATTGAATGCGAAAATTACGAGGGAACGTCATGCGGCTATGCAGTAGCCTTGAACAATTCTGACCAGATAAAGAAATTATCTCATATTTTTAATGACGTAGAACGTATTATTTTTGACGAATTTCAATCGGAAACAAACCACTATTGTCCGAATGAAATACGAAAATTTATTTCTGTTCATACCTCTGTAGCACGTGGTCAGGGTCAACAAACCAGATACGTTCCCGTTGTTATGATAGCGAATCCTGTAACTATTATAAACCCTTATTATGTTGAATTAGGAATTTCTTCCAGACTGCGGGACGATACAAAATTTCTAAAAGGTGACGGGTATGTGCTTGAACAAGGTTTCGTTGAAACAGCGAGTAGAGCACTAAAAGAAAGCCCGTTCAACCGTGCATTCAAAAATAACGCATATATCGCTTATTCCAGTGAAGCGGTGTACCTCAATGATAGCAAATCGTTTATCGAAAAACCGTCTGGTAAAAGTTCTTATGTCTGTACCTTGAAATTCGATGGAAAAGACTATGCTGTCCGGGAATACCCTGAAACCGGAATTGTATATTGTGACGATTCTGTAGACGGTACGTACCCGGTCAGAATTACGGTCACTGCGGAGGACCACGGTATCAATTATGTGATGCTGAAACAGAATGAATTCTTTTTGTCAAATCTACGTTATTATTTTGAAAAAGGCTGTTTCCGCTTTAAGGACCTCCGTTGTAAAGAAGCTGTTTTAAAAGCCCTTTCCTATTAAAGGTTATCCGTATATATTTCTGTATCTGATAAATTGGGGTAGCACAGGTGGAATATACTGCCCAATGAATTCTCGAATATGCTTTTCGCTTTTACAGACTATATACTTTCGATAACAGAAACCCCACCACGGATTGTTTCTTTTGATTCACCGTGATGGGGTTTCACTTATCTTCTATTATCAAATAACATGCCAATTAAAGCATTTGTTACATCTAATTCTATTTCGGCTTTTCTCCGATCTGTCTCCCCGGTTAATTCCATGTATTGGTCTACTATTCTATCAGTATGCTTTCTTATTTTGTTTAAGCGTTTTTCACGCGCTTCATTACATTTAAAACGCTTCATTTCAATGCTTTCGTTTATCTGATTCTTTATCCATGTTGTTATTTTCATTTTCAATTTCTCCTATTATTTTTAAAAATTTTATGACGTTTATAAAATATAGCCTTCCATTTATTTCCGCATAATTCTTTGAAAAAGAGCACGATTCTAAAGTCTCTGGATAATTTGTTTTCAGAAATTCCTTAATTTCCATATATTAACATTATAATTACCTCATTTCATAAGTTGTTGGCATTAAAACAATTCCACCTTGAATCCTTTTTGGGAGTAACTTTCCGGGTACTACTAATCCAACTTTAAAATCAGTGATTTCCCGTTTTTGGCGCAAAAACTTTATTTCCTCTTCTTCATAATCATCGTCATTCTGTGGCTGGTAACCTTCCATAGATTTTAAGAATAAATCTTTACATCTGTCAGGCATTCCAGCACATTTTACGTTATAAAATGGACTTTCAATTGGTTCACGATTTTCATGCGTCACGTGTTCAATATATGTCTTTTGGCGAACGAAAAAACCTGTGTCCCAACAACTTTCAAACTTCCAACAACAAAACTCTTTACTATCTTCCTTCACTCCCTTTAATTCATCTGGTGATAAATCACAGTGTATACTGTCAGTGTCCGCATAGATAAACCCCGGTTTGTCAGGCCCGTAATAATTCGCTTGAGCGGCTCGAATTGTAAAGTTTCTTGCATAGCTCGTAATAGCGGAGCCTACTGCAATATATCCCGGCTCTTTATCATTTGCAACTGCAATATAGAAACCTAAAGTCATATCATCTTTCACGTAGGCCACTTTAAAACTACTGTCTGTACTGCTTGCCATTTTGCCGTAAAGGTTATTCAAAAATAGTTTTGCAAGCTCTCGCACTGCCCCCGTGCTTTCCATCTTTATCTTTTTGTATTTCTCTATATAACTGTCAAATATTCCGATCATTCCCTCAAAATAACACCCGTCCAAAATCTGAAAGTCTACAAGTTCATAATGCTCTTTCAAAAGAATAAAGTCAGTCATGGTCAAAGTTAAAGTGAGGGCAGAGGAAGAAAGATTTCCGTTAAGGTCGATATATTCCTCAAATTTCTTTCCGGTTCTTATGTCCGTTATGTCAGAGCTTTCCAGCATTTCCGTAGGATTATAACAAAGGCTATGTTTTACTTGTACAAAAGGGAGATAGCCAGGTTTAATATAAAACCGTGTACGAATACGGATGAAATAATAGGAAGTTTGAGCAAGAGCTTCATCTGGAATAAAATCACCTTTCCAAAAAGTAGGATTTCCAACGGGGTATATATTGCCACTTTCACTACTCATCATAGAAGGGTACAAGCTATTTACGTCAGCCGTGGTTCCATTATGATATAGTTTATTTTCTTTCCCACGTGCTAAATAGCACCATCCCCCTTTATAACTTCCATGAACATAGTCTCCAACGGTTGGGCTCCCATAAAGGTTTTCATCTATTGGAATTTCATACAAGTTAGGAAATAGCGTTTCATAATATGCTTTATTACCTAAAAGATGCTTATATTCCTGTAAACAGCATGAGCCGATCGTGAGTTTAGTATGGCCCTCTTGAAACATGATTTCCAATGCTTCCTTAACCACTAAAATATCGTTTGAAATATACTGCTTTTCTTCATCCGTGATTTCACACCCGGCATACCGGAAACCTGTATATTCCATTTCAAGTTTTTTGTGTTTTGTTCCAAAACTCTTTCCGATCTTTTTTACAGAAAAAGGAAGTAACTTTAAACTATCGCGAATTTCAATAAAATGGTCATGAATCTTTATGAGTATTCTATACCATTGTCCCATATCACTGATACTATAAGAAAACGTTTTATTCTTCATGTGTTTCGGCTCAATAAAACGAATATCATCCACGTTTTCCCCAGTGATTTCCACAGCCTGTTGAAAACCTTTATCAATTAAAAAATAACTTAACCAAAAGGACCCGTCAAATTTCAAATTGTGATAGTAAATAATGATATTTTCGTCAAGCTTTTCCAGATAATTCCAGGTTTCATCAATACTGTGAAAAATTTGCACGTCCTCCGTGAATAATTCCACAACGGCGCTCGCCCATACCTCTGTATGGTCTTGATTCTTGTAAACTGTTGTCTCAAAGTCTCCAACGAGGTATTTATATTGACGTTTCGCCATTGTGCTTTACTCACCTCTCTTCCAAAGAATCTACGTCAAAATCTTCCTCTAAATAGTCATTCGTTTCATCGTAGAGAGCTTTCGCTTCTTCACGTGTTGCCATTCGTGCATTGACGATATTGGAAAATGCTACCATGTTACGGGAAGTTACGTTCCTTGTATTATCCAGACCGCCACGAAGTCCCCCTCCACTGTCATACATAATTTCATTGACAAGTGCGATTACTTCACCAGAATGAGCCGCCAAACGGCGCGCGACTTCCGTCCTTCCGTATTGCTTAATTGCCCCGTTTAAAATATTCTGTAATGTGTTCACATCATTCTGTTTTACTTGCTTAAACCATTCTGTCCATCGTGGAGACGGGTCAAATTCGCTTATCATTTGTTCCACATTCGCGAGAATAATATCCTCTTCCCGTGGTAGTGTTACCTCGCGTCTACGCTTTTGTTTTTCTGAATCACGAATTTTTCGCTGTTCGGGCGTGAGCCGCCTTGTCTCTGCCGCCCGTTGCGCCGCTCTCTTCCGTTCCGCTTTCCTTGCTTCCGTGCCGGAAATAGGGGCGGGAGCATTAGAAATATTTTTGTATTCAGGTGGAACATAGGTGCTGTGCTGATATAGTATATCCGGTGTTACTTTACGAAGCCGCTCCACGCTCGTTTTTGTGATTCTTTTTGGACGGGTTGGAATAGTATAGTCAAACGAATAACCACGTTTTTCAGCACGGGAAATAAATTTGCGAATTCGCCTTAATTCCTTGTTATATGCTTCACGGTTGGCTTTCTGCGTTGGCGTCTCCCGACGCTTTTTGTTAGTTTTTGCCATTTCTTGTACCTCCTATTCGTTATGATTTACCCCTATTAACAAGAGCTAATTATAGCGCGGGAATGGGGTATTGTTCCCGCGCTATAATCTCTCACACTGTTAAATAATAGAACAGGTGATAAAGGACTTACCTTTGTAGTTTTTAGATTCTTGCTTGTATACTTCTATTTCATAGGGTTCATGATCTGTGCCGCCCATCGTGTCCCAAATATCGATGAAAGAGTTGAAAAAGGACGAAGACGAAGTTACATATTTATTTCCATCAGCATCCATAACAACATAGACGTCATAATCCTTTCGTGGCGTCTCGCCGTCTTTCTGCTTCACTCTCTCATTGTGTATACCAATGACAGCATAAGCAGACGGGGCAAAAACCAGAGGGCTGTCTGTTGCATCATCAATGGCAGTGTCAAGGGAAATGGCGTTGGACGTGTCACACATCATGAGTTTCTCTCTTGCCGTCAGTTCTTTAGAGCTTTCTTTTACACTTGCTTTGTACCCGTTATTTCTTTCCATGATATTCTTTCCTTTCGTCTTTCTGTTAGGTTGTACAGTACCATCCAAATATCGTCTTTATTTATGCAGAAATTTCAGCGTCCACATTTTCGCTGTTTGCTTTACTCTGCTTGCGCAACGGTAAAGGCTTAGCTACCTTAACAAATTCAGCTTCCGACATTGTAAAGAGATGTTCTTGTGTTTCACTGTGCAAAACTTTCATCAATACAAGCGACTGACCGGAAAGCTCTGTCTTAATAGCTTTTGAAAGTAACTCATAACTACGATAGGTTCGCGGAAGAACTAAATCAATCTCTTGCATTGTTTCAGTCTCCGGGTCTCCTACCAACGCATGAACGTTTGTCACTTTCATCGTTCTTGTTACCTGTGGTACTCTTGGCATTACTCTTTCTCCTTTTCTTTCTGGATTTCTCACTGTTGCGAGTTTACAGCTTAATTTGGAATGCGTGTATCTCCTTGCGAGAGTGGTGAAGGGAAAAGGAATTGCACCTTTTACGCAGCCTATAAGCGCCGTCAAACTGTTACCCTTCATGGTCAATCCGCCGAGAGAAAAAACGGATTTTATTTTTATTTGTGGTATTACCACATACAACGGCGGATTGATATGGAGAATTTGCCCTTATCGGGACAGTATAAGTATAACACTTTTAAGGGGAAAATTCAATGGGAATTATGTAAAATATGTATGAATTTCACAACAAATATGACGAATTAAGCAGTATAAAGAAATAGAATTGTTAAAAATCCGCATGGTAAACTTTCGTCATAAATGGTGGAGATATTCTTAATTCTGCATGCTTGAAACCGTTCTGGAATGTAGTCATCACTGATATATACGTTCAATCCTTGAACGAGAACGATTTTTTCACCCCTTGCAAAATATTCGATATAAGTTGATACTGTCATTCTTTTTCCTCCATGCCTATATATGTAACAAATAATTCATAGCAGTAGTTTTCACTGTATAAGGCCTGATTGATAGATCGAACCATCGTTCGTACCTTTTCGATAAATTCATGGGTATCAGAGACCTGTATTTCTCCGTCCTTAAGAGAATACCCCTTAAAGAAAGCGTTGGTGTTTTCTCGCTCGTAGCGTGAGCCATTCCAAAAACGAATCTTTAACTCGTAACGGCTAAACGTTTCTTTATCCTTAATAATTATCATCCTTAAATCCTTTCTTCATTAGCTTGACGGGATTGTGACCGTCTCTCCGCATTACCGGGAGTTTCCTCCCGTCACTCTGCGTTAATCACTATAATTGGAGCAAGGTTTATAATGATTCACATCCATCATTCTGCGAATTTCCCATTTGTTATGCCCGTCAAAATCCCAAAGGTCCGAAATATAGCATTGAACGTCATAAAATCCATAAACCCTATGATATGCGTAAACGTGAATTCGTATATCAATAAATCCAGAATATTCTCCCAAAATATTCCATACTCGCGGGTTTTTATCAATCTCACTTTCAAACTTTAAAATCTCACATCCACCATGCCCAGAAACTATATAAGCTATAGTGTCCGCATAATGATCGCCATCCTCGCCTTTCATATTCTTTACAATTAGCTGGGCGATTGCTAATTCATCCTGGTTAAGCTGATCCTTAGAACGAGCAGTGATTTCAATTTTCATTTTAAGTACCTCTTTTATAAATAAGTTTAGGATATTTCCTTTTCATTGTTACTATTATACCACTTTTAGGAACAATAAAAAAGGGATTTTTTGTAAATAAAATATTATATTTCTATGAATTGCAATTTATAATTATAGAATTTATTGTTAATATTTTATTTACAATTTACCACATAATTTATTCACAATATAATGCTATAATATATGTATAATGGGAGAGCCCCCCTTTTAGACGGTGGTAGTCAAATTTTGAAAATGTAAAATTTCCCCATTAGCAGGGACGCCCATAATTTCTAAACACCCTTTAATAATTCTAACATTTGAAAATTGAAAACTGCACCAACCGACCCAAACTGCAACAGCATGCCCCAGCTGTCAAAAATCTTGCCAGTTTTTTACAGTATCATTCCAG
>CANQZA010000087.1 GCA_947628175.1 uncultured Clostridia bacterium
CTTACCGTCTGAAGGCTTGAGAAGGTTATTTGCAGCCAGCATAAGCATTCTTGCTTCTGCCTGTGCCTCTGCTGACAAAGGAACATGAACGGCCATCTGATCGCCGTCAAAGTCGGCATTAAACGCGGTACAGGCAAGAGGATGAAGCTTGATTGCCCTTCCTTCAACAAGAACGGGTTCAAACGCCTGAATACCGAGTCTGTGAAGTGTGGGAGCACGGTTGAGCATTACGGGATGATCCCTGATTACAACCTCAAGACAATCCCATACAGCAGGGTTATTCGCCCTTTCGACCATTTTTCTTGCTGATTTGATATTTGACGCAACGCCTGTCTCAACAAGTCTTTTCATAACAAAAGGCTTGAACAGTTCAATTGCCATTTCTTTAGGAAGACCGCACTGGTGCATTTTAAGCTCAGGACCGACAACAATAACCGATCGACCTGAATAGTCCACACGCTTGCCAAGAAGATTCTGACGGAAACGGCCCTGCTTACCTTTGAGCATATCGGAAAGTGATTTGAGCGGTCTGTTGTTAGGACCTGTTACAGGTCTGCCGCGGCGTCCGTTATCAATGAGCGCGTCAACAGATTCCTGAAGCATTCTTTTTTCGTTGCGGACAATGATCTCGGGAGCACCAAGCTCAAGAAGTCTCTTTAAGCGGTTGTTTCTGTTAATGACTCTTCTGTAAAGATCATTGAGATCCGATGTGGCAAATCTACCGCCGTCTAACTGAACCATAGGACGGATATCGGGCGGTATTACGGGAATTACATCCAGTATCATCCACTCAAGCTTATTGCCGCTGTTATAGAAAGCCTCCACAACATCAAGCCTTTTCAGCAGGCGTACTCTTTTCTGTCCTGTCGCGTTTTCAAGCTCCGCAGTGAGCTCTTCACGCAGTTTGGCAACATCAATATCCTCAAGAAGCTCTTTTATAGCCTCTGCGCCCATGCCTGCCTTGAAATCATCCTCGTATCTTTCTCTCATTTCTGCGTATTCTTTTTCGTTAAGAATCTGCATCTTTTCAAGAGGGGTATCACCGGGATCCGTTACAATGTAAAGAGCAAAATAAAGAACCTTTTCAAGATACCTCGGACTGATATCAAGAACAAGTCCGAGTCGGCTTGGTATTCCTTTAAAATACCAGATATGAGATACGGGAGCGGCAAGTTCTATATGTCCCATTCTTTCACGGCGCACCTTTGAGCGTGTGATTTCAACTCCGCAGCGCTCGCAGACCTTACCCTTATAGCGAACTCTCTTATATTTTCCGCAGTGACACTCCCAGTCCTTTGTAGGTCCGAAAATTCTTTCGCAATAGAGACCGTCACGCTCCGGTTTAAGAGTTCTGTAATTTATCGTCTCCGGCTTTGTTACTTCCCCGTAAGACCACTTGCGGATTTGTTCGGGTGAAGCAAGGCCGATTTTTATTGAACTGAATTCATTCTGAAAATTATTATCCATTTGGAAGCACTCCTTTTTTATTTTTTACTGCGGAAGTCTTATCAGATTATTCTTCATATTCGGAATCATTGATGTAATCATCATCAAATAAATCCGAAAATTCATCTGACTGACCTGCTTCCTGGTCTTCATCGTCGGCATCGACGACTCCGTAGCCCTCCTGGCCTTCAAAGTCATTGACCTGTGTGAACGCATGCTCATCTATCGGCTGAATACCGGTATCATCGTCAAGATCCTGCTTGAGCTCAATCTCATTGCCGTCAGCATCCAGTACCTTGGTATCAAGACCGAGAGCCTGAAGCTCCTTGAAGAGTACCTTAAAGGATTCCGGGGTACCGGCTGTAGGTATATTTTCGCCCTTGACAATGGACTCATAGGTGCGTACTCTTCCCACAACATCATCGGATTTGATTGTAATAATCTCCTGAAGGGTATATGCAGCACCGTATGCCTCAAGAGCCCATACCTCCATCTCACCGAAACGCTGTCCGCCGAACTGCGCTTTACCGCCGAGAGGTTGCTGCGTTACAAGACTGTAAGGACCTGTTGAACGGGCATGAATTTTATCATCAACAAGGTGGTGAAGCTTGAGGAAATACATATAACCGACTGTGATACGATTGTCAAACTTTTCACCTGTTCTGCCGTCAATAAGCTCTGTTTTACCGTCGAATACCTTATTGCCGTTTTCATCAATATAATATCCTATATCCGCAAGCTCAAGACAGTCTCGGATGTCCTGCTCATGCGCGCCGTCAAACACAGGCGTCATCATTTTCCATCCAAGCGCCATTGCGGCATATCCGAGATGAACCTCAAGCACCTGACCGATATTCATACGCGAGGGAACGCCGAGAGGATTAAGAACAATATCAAGCGGTCTGCCGTCAGGAAGGAATGGCATATCCTCCTGAGGAAGAATTCTTGAAACAACACCCTTGTTTCCGTGACGACCTGCCATTTTGTCACCGACCTGAATTTTACGCTTCTGGGCAATATAGACTCTTACGACTTTATTGACACCGGGTGAAAGCTCGTCACTGTTTGCGCGCGTAAACACCTTAACATCAACAACGATACCGTACTCTCCATGAGGAACACGCATAGAAGTATCTCTTACCTCTCTTGCCTTTTCACCGAAAATGGCACGAAGAAGTCTTTCCTCCGCGGTAAGCTCTGTCTCCCCCTTAGGTGTAACCTTACCTACAAGAATATCACCTGAATGAACCTCTGCGCCTATGCGGACAATACCGTCTGCATCAAGATCTCTCAACGCGTCTTCACCGACATTGGGAATATCTCTTGTAATTTCCTCGGGACCGAGTTTTGTATCTCTTGCCTCAACCTCATGCTCTTCAATATGAATTGAGGTGTAAACATCATCTCTGACTATCTTTTCATTTATAAGAACAGCGTCCTCATAGTTATAGCCCTCCCATGTCATAAATCCAATAAGGGCATTTTTACCGAGTGATATTTCACCGTTGCTTGTAGCGGGACCGTCTGCAATGACCTGTCCTTCCTCAACTTTCTGATGAAGAGAAACAATCGGCCGCTGATTGATACAGGTTCCCTGGTTTGAGCCTGAAAACTTGATAAGCTCATACTTATCAACCTCACCGGGATTAACTGTAATTTCAATAGTATCAGCATCAACAGAGGTTACCGTTCCGCCGCGCTTTGCTACAACAACAACGCCTGAATCGTATGCCGCTTTATACTCCATACCCGTACCTACGACAGGAGCCACTGTTTTAAGAAGCGGTACTGCCTGACGCTGCATGTTCGCGCCCATAAGCGCACGGTTTGCGTCGTCATTTTCAAGAAACGGGATCATGGCAGTCGCAACAGAAACTACCATTTTAGGAGATACATCCATATAATCCACCTTTTCGGGAGGAAATGTGAGGAATTCATCTCTGTAACGGCATGTTACCTTGTTGTTTGCAAATCTGCCGTTTTCATCAAGCGGCTCGTTTGCCTGTGCGACAACATAATTATCCTCAACATCAGCAGTCATATAAACGACTTCATCCGTGACAATTCCGGTTTCTTTATCCACCTTACGGTAAGGTGCCTCAATAAATCCGTACTCATTAAGACGGCTGTAGCACGCAAGATATGAAATCAGACCGATATTGGGACCTTCCGGTGTTTCTATAGGACACATTCTGCCGTAATGCGTGTAGTGAACATCTCGAACCTCAAATCCTGCACGGTCTCTTGAAAGACCACCCGGACCGAGGGCGGAAAGCCTTCTTTTATGAGTAAGTTCAGCAAGCGGGTTGCCCTGGTCCATAAACTGTGAAAGAGGAGATGAACCGAAAAACTCCTTTATGGCAGCTACAACAGGTCTGATATTGATAAGAGCCTGAGGTGTGATTGCACCATCGTCATCCTGCGCCTGAAGCGTCATCCTTTCACGAACGACTCTCTCCATTCTTGTAAAACCGATTCTGAACTGGTTTTGAAGGAGCTCGCCTACCGCACGAAGTCTTCTGTTGCCGAGATGGTCTATATCATCAAGAGAACCCAAACCAAAGGCAAGATTGATGAGATAGGATACTGTTGCAAAGATATCGTCAATGGTAATATGCTTTGGAATAAGATCATCCTGACGCATCTCAATTTCCTCTTTGAGGGCGGCTTCATCGTCACCGCACTTTTCAAGGATCTCGGACAGAACCCTGTAGGATACTTTTTCATTTATACCAAGCGGTTTGCAGTCAAAGTCAATATATTTTTTAATATCCACCATACCGTTGGATACTATTTTGATTTCCCTGCCGTCTACATCTACAAACGCATACATAACACCGGCGTTTTCGATTTCAAGGGCTTTTTCTTCTGAAATTTTTTCTCTAGCATCCGCAAGAAGTTCACCCTGAGGAGAAATAACAGGCTGTGTGAGAACCTGATTCGCAAGTCTGTCGCTTATTGCAAGCTTTTTGTTATACTTATATCTGCCTACGCGTGAAAGATCATAGCGGTGCGCATCAAAGAACAGTCCGTCAAGGTGCGCTTGAGCCGTTTCAAGCGTAGGAGGCTCGCCCGGGCGGAGTTTTTTATAAACCTCAAGCAGGGCTTCCTCCTGATTTTTTGTTGTGTCCTTTTCGATTGTAGCCTCTATTCTCTCGTCATCACCGAAAAACGCACGGATTTCGCTGTCCGTACCTAATCCCAATGCGCGCAGAAAAGTTGTAATGTAGATTTTTCTGTTTTTATCTATGCGCACATAAAAGAGATCGTTTGCATCGGTTTCATACTCAAGCCATGCACCGCGGTTCGGTATTACAGTATTGGTGAAAAGCTCCTTACCGGTTTTATCGTGATCCATATGATAATAGACACCGGGCGAACGGACAAGCTGCGAAACAATACATCTTTCAGCACCGTTGATTACAAAGGTTCCGGCCTCTGTCATAAGAGGAAAATCACCCATAAAAACAGTGTTTTCCTTAACCTCACCCGTCTCCTTATTTACAAGACGCGCTCTCACCTTCAAAGGCTTTGCATAAGTAACATCGCGTGCCTTGCACTGGGCTATAGAATATTTTGGTTCGTCGTCCATTGAATAATCAATGAAATCGAGCACGAGATTTCCTGTATAATCGGTAATAGAGCCGATGTCCTTGAACACCTCTTTAAGACCTTCATCAAGAAACCATTGGTAAGAGTGCTTTTGCACTTCAATAAGATTAGGCATCTGCATAACCTCATTGATTTTCGCAAAGCTCTTTCGTGTGGTTGTACCGAGCTGTACATCCTTCACATTTACCATAAGAGTCACTCCAATCGTAGTTTTTAAAAAACGGAAAAACGCAGATTACAACAAAAAATATAATATTCTGCGCTGATACTGCATAAATAAAAATATTTAAAAATCCTATATACGCATAAATTTCCATTTTAAAGTTGCTATTTAATATAAACTATAGAAAAGATTATGTCAACATTTTTTTCACTTTATTTTCATTATTTTAAAAAACTTTTTAGAACACGCGCCCGTGTGTTCTAAATAAAGAAATAAAAAGCGTCGTTTTGATTGATTTAATATATTTGTTTTGCTATAATACAAAAGGTGAAAAAAATGAAGAATTTTAAAAAGAGTATTTCTTTGATATCAATTGTTATTATACTGGTATCTCTGTTTTCAGGCTGTTCGTCAGGGGAAGAAAAGGTTGATTTTATCTATCCCTTTTCAGGCAGTATTGTAAGCTTTGATCCTCAGATATCATCTCAATCCGATGAATTTTTGATTATAGAAAACTGCTTTGAAGGTCTCGTGAGAGTCAACGACGATGGCTCTGTGCAGGCAGGAGTCGCCGAAAAATGGAGCAAAAGCAACGACGGTCTTACATATACATTTAATTTAAGAAAAGGCGCGAAATGGCATATCAAAGAGGACGGCGCCGTCAAAAAACTGATGGGCAATGAGTTCAATCCCGACATCACGGCAAACGATTTTGTTTTCGCCTTGAGAAGGGCTGTTGAAAAAAACACGCAATCTCCTTTATATTCCTCTGTTTCAAATATAGTCAACGCGCCGCAAATTCACGCGGGAAAGATGAAATCAGACTCACTCGCGGTAAAAGCCGTTGATGATTACACACTGAAAATCAATCTGAAATCGCCTGACAATTCATTTTTAAACATACTCTCAACAGCAGTCGCAATGCCGTGCAATGAGGCGTTTTTTAACGCGACAAAGGGCAGATACGGTCTCGGTCTGGACTATACAATGTTTAACGGTCAGTTTTATGTCGATTCCATTCTTGATCATTCCTATATTTTGAAAAACAATGAGATGTATGTCGGTGATTATCCGTCGAAAGTAACGGACATAACACTGAATATCACAGATGAGAATTCGGAAATTTCCGAAAAACTCGAAAGCGGATATTACGACTGTGCTTTTATATCAGGCAGAGATTATGAAAAATTGTCAAAAAGCGGCATAACGGCAATCCCCTATTCAAACAAGCTGTGGGCATTTGTTCTGAATAAAAACAGGCCGCTTCTCCGTGAAAAAAAATTGCGCCGCGCGATATGTATGAGTCTTTCGGATATTGATTTGTCATCATCATCCTACCTGTCAAAAGCACAGGGATTTGTCCCCGCAAGCTGCATCCTATCGGACAAAAGCGCACCCGAGGCAATAGGCGCTACCGTTATCGGAAGAGACGGCACAGGTGCAATAAAATTATGGAAGCAGGGACTTGAACAGACCAATATCACATCTGCTGACATAACGGTAATTACTACGGAAGAAATGGAGAAATATGTCAAGGAGCTTGTACAGGGAATCCAGGCGAGCATAGGTAGTGTAACCACATATGGCAGCGACAGCAGTATATCCTTTTCCTTAAAAATAGAAACACTGGAAAAATCGGATTTTAACACAGCACTGTCAAAGGGAGAATATGATATTGCACTGTGCGACTTCACAGCACAGAGCCAGAACGCAGTCACATTTCTCACATCCGTTGCCGACAGTACTCTTACAGGCACTGCGGACAATGTTGAGCACGCGTTAAAAAATGCTCAGAGCGCGGCTGCAAGTGAGCTTACGGCTGCGTGCAGAAATTGTGAGAAAGCAATGATGGAGGACTGTTCAATAATGCCCGTACTTTATGAGTCATCCTATTACGCACAGGCAAAGGGCGTAAGCGGCGTTCAGTTTCATCCGGGAAGCGGAAGGGTAAGTTTTGTAAATGCGACACGAGAAAATTAAAACGGCTGTCTGCTGGCTGCTGACGGCTATATGTATGGGAGTAATATTCTGGCTTTCCTCACGCACGGCCTATGAATCCTCCGAGCAAAGTGATACGGTATTAAACTGGCTTACAAAAATATTCGGTGAAAATGTTTTCACGACCTTTATTGTCAGAAAATCGGCGCACTGCCTTGAATTTACGGGATTAAGTTTTCTTTTCAACACGGCACTTTTCCAGACGAGAAAGAAAATAAGTCCTATACAGGCTACAGTTTTTACATCCATATATGCGGTAACAGATGAAATACACCAGATATTTGTTGACGGAAGGTCTTGCCAGACAGCCGACTGGGCAATAGACACAGCAGGCGC
>CANQZA010000088.1 GCA_947628175.1 uncultured Clostridia bacterium
TACAAGTCGCTGCCTTTGTTACCTTGCCGTTATCATACTTATGTGCCGTTTTTGCAATCGACTCAGATTTTGTTTCATCACAAAATAAACAGGTATATGTTTTTATCCCTGCCGCTGTGCAGGTTGACATCTTTGTCACTATGCCCGAATCCCATGTATGAACTTTACATTTTAAAAGGACAAACTGCCTTGCATATTTATCCGCGTACTGATTTGCGGTTGAATTTTTATATCCGTGAATGACCGTTATTGACGGAAAAGTATCTGAAAAGTCATAGATATCGCAGGCTTTATTCGTAATATATATACTTTCAAGATTACC
This sequence comes from uncultured Clostridia bacterium, assembly GCA_947628175.1. Lineage (GTDB taxonomy): Bacteria > Bacillota > Clostridia > Oscillospirales > Acutalibacteraceae > Eubacterium_R. Next base: position 323 of record CANQZA010000088.1, read on the forward strand.
GCATCCGGTAAATGCCGCGTCACCGATACTTACTGTACTTTCAGGGAGCGTCACTGTTGCAAGTGCGCTGCAAAAAGCAAAAGACCAGGAGCCTATTGTCTTTACTCCTTCTTCTATTTTGACATCCGAAAGAGCACTGCACGCATAAAAAGCAGAGCTTCCGACATCCGAAACACCTTTGGATATTGTTACATTTTTCAGTGTATCGCAATATGAAAAAGCGGAAATATCAATGCTTTTTACAGACGAAGGAACTATATAGGTTAACCTCGTATTTCCGCACGGATATTGAACCAGTGTACTTTTATCCGCATCAAAAAGAACACCGTCCTGAGAGGAATACATCGGATTACTGCCGTCAACATCTATTCTTTCAAGTTTTGTACAGCCCGCAAACGCACGGCTGCCTATTGAAACAACCGTATCAGGCAGGGAAATTGCCTTGAGCGCACCGCAGTTTTCAAATGCAAAATTTCCTATATCTGTTAAGGTATGAGATAATGTCACACTTGTTAAACGGTCGCACTCATGAAACGCCTGTTCCCCAACAGCAGTTACGCTATCGGGCATTTCGTATGTGCTGACATTTTTCGCTCTCGGATATTTCAGCAGCACGGTCTTATCCTTGTTAAACAAAACGCCGCCCAAGGACGAATAAACCGAATTGCCGTCATTTACATCAATTCCCGCAAGAGCACTGCAACCGAAAAAAGCATGGGAACCTATTTTCTCAACACCTGACGGAATAAAGATTCCCGCAAGCTTTGTGCAATATCTGAAGGCATAATCCCCTATATTTGTCACGGTATCGGGTATTGTAATTTCCGTTAAATTTTCACACGCAAAAAAAGCATCATCGTTTAACGAGATTACGCTGTCGGGAATCTGATAGGATTTCCCTTTGTTTCCCTGCGGATATTGAATAAGCTGTGTCATGGACTTATTGAACAAAACACCATCCTGAGACGCATAGACCGTATTGGCATTGCTTATCTCAATATATTCGATAGAACTGCAGCCGTCAAAGGCATATTCCGATATATTTGTGACGCCGCTTCCTATCGTGATGTTCGTGAGGGCGTTACACTCTTCAAAAACATAGTTGCCTATATCGGTTACACTGTCGGGAATATTCACGCTTATCAGAGTTGAACAGTAACCAAAGGCGGAATCTCCTATTGCCGTTACCGTAAAACCATCGATAACCGAAGGCACGGACAGTTCTTCAACAAGGCCTGTATAATCCGTGATGCGCGCCGTATTATCATCTGTCAGCTCATATTCGAACGCTCCGTCCGAAAGTGCATATGCAGACAAATCGACGCATACGGAAATTGTAACAAGCATTGAAATGGATAAAAGCAAGCTTAATAACTTTTTCATATGAATCCACACGCCTTTCCGGCTACAAAAAACAAACGACCGCTAACATCCTGTGTAGCCGTGCAGGATGCGCAACAATCAAAACAACCTGTGAAAACTTCTGCTATCCGCCATATCTGCGTATTTCACAAGCAGGTCTTTTTTGAATGATTTAAAAAGACCTCTGATTGAAAACAATCAGAGGTTCGTATTATGTAATAGGATTACTCGGCCTCGGTCTCTTCACTGATTCCGACAGCAGGAGCATCATCATTTTCCTCTGCAACAGGCGAGTCAGGTGTGTCACTGCCGGAAACATCATCAGCCTCTTCAACAGCGGTAGGCTCATCAGCAAGAATACTGATAACTTCCTCCGGCTTTTCAATAAGCTCTTTCATTGAAAGGGAAACTCTCTTCTTGTCAAAATCAATTTCAATGATTCGGACATTGACCTCATCACCTACTGAAAGAACATCGGCAGGCGTTTTAATTCTATCCCATGAAATCTGGCTTATGTGAATAAGACCGTCAATACCCGGAATAATGTTTGCAAATGCACCAAACGCGGCAAGACCTACAATCTTTGCCTTGCAGTCTGTGCCGACAGGATAATCTCTTTTAAGGATTTCCCATGGGTTGTCCTCAATCTTCTTGAAGCCGAGTGAAATCTTTTTATTTTCATCATCAAGCTTTTTGATAGTTACTTCCACCACATCGCCGGGATTAACGATTTCCGACGGATGCTTAATGCGGTTCCAGGAAAGCTCGCTAATATGAATCATACCATCCATACCGCCGATATCAACAAAAGCGCCGTAACTTGTGAGGGACTTGACAGTTCCTGTAAGTCTCTGTCCTTCCTCAAGGGAAGCCCATAATGCCTCCTGCTGTGCCTTTTTCTCTTCATTTACAACAACCTTAATGGAACCGACTGCACGGCGTCTTGCAAGGTTGATATCAATTACCTTATAGCGCACGGTAGTATCTTTAAGTATATCGAGATCGTGACCACGCGCAATGCCAGTCAGAGATGCGGGAACAAAAACTCTGATGCCTTTTGTCAGAACAATGACACCGCCTTTTACTACTGAAACAACTGTACCCTCAAGAATTTCCTGTGAATCCTTGGCGGCAACAATATCTTCCCAGCCTTTAAATGCGTCAACAAGCTTCTTGGAAAGCTTGAGTACACCTTCGCTGTCATCCGTCTTCATGATAACAAGGTCGAGAACATCGCCGATAGCAACAACATCCTCGGGTTTATTGACGGGTTCTGAGGAAAGATCATCGAGCGCGATTACTCCTGTCTGCTTTCTTCCCTCGACATCAACAAAAACCTCTGTAGGGGTAATATTTACAACAGTACCCTTTACAACCTTGCTGTTTTCGTCTTCTCTGAATGATTCTTCAAGCATTTCTTCGAAGGTTGCCTCACCATCAGCAGATGCTTTGACAGCAGCCTTATCGGCTTTCTCAGCAGTATCTGCTATCTCCACAACTTCTTCAGTTGTTTCAACTTCCTTTTCTAAATTTTCTTCGGACATGGATTTTAGTACCTCCTTGATAATAACCGAGGGTGTCGATGCCCCGGCAGTAACACCAATTACATCATAAGCGCAAAGATCAATATTTTTAAGTTCCTGAGCCGTTTCTATAAGAAATGTATCGGCATAGCGGGCACACACATCTCTTAACTTACATGTATTTGATGAATGTCTTCCGCCGACTACAATCATAGCCTGTGACTGTTTGGAAAGTGCAGCAGCCTCTTCCTGCCTGTCAGCGGTCGCATTACATATTGTACTATAAATTTTGCAATTTGTATATAGTTTTTTAAGAATTTTCTCGCATTTTTTCCATTCTGAGAGCGAAAAAGTCGTCTGGGAAACACATATCAGTGAATTTTCTTCACATAATTTGTTGTTTTCGATAATATTCTTTAATTCTTCTTCATTTTTAAATACAAAACTTTTTCCTCTGCAATAGGAACGAATACCCAAAACCTCAGGGTGATTTTCGTCACCGGCAATAAGAGTTACGGTATTGTCGGTCTGCCCTGAAACAATTTTATGAATTTTCAAAACAAAAGGACAGGTCGCATTCATAAAATGGATATTTAACGCCTTGGCTTTATCTATGACTTTTTTTTCAACGCCGTGAGTCCTGATTACGAGAGTATGCCCCTCGGGGCACTGCGATACATCGTCAATGATCCTGACTCCCTTTGATTCCAGATCCTCAACAAGCTGACTGTTATGAATAATCGGCCCGAGTGTGCATACTTTCTCACCCTTATCAATCAAATCGTACACAAGATTGACTGCCCTGTCCACACCAAAGCAGAAGCCTGCTGTTTCAGCTACCTTAACCAAGATTTCGTTCAGCCTCCCAAAGCTCTGTTATCCTGTTCATAACCATATTGGCGGCATTTTTTATATCGCCCGGCATGGTTTCCTCTTTATTAAGACCGAGTTCTGTGTTTTTTATAACCTTACCATATGAAACAACAACTTTTTTTCCCGCTTTTATTTTTCCGTCGCAGCAGATTGCGACAGGTAAAATATCAGCTCCTGTCGCTTTTGCAATGATTGCGACGCCTGCCTTTGCGCGCTGCGGAACACCATTTTTATCGGTAATTCTTTTTCCCTCGGGACATATTGCCATAATATGACCTTCTTTAATGATTTTAACACCGTAGTCTATTGCGGAAGTGTCACCCTTGCCTCTTTTTACGGGAAAGCCGTACATATGCGTGATAAACCAGGCTGAAAAGGGATTGGAAAACAGCTCTGACTTCGCCATAAAGTGAAGGGGGGGAATCTGCTTCGGGCAGGCAACAAAGACAGGATCAAAGGCACAGGTATGATTAATTGCGACTATGTAATTTGTACCGCCCTTCGGAACATTTTCAAGTCCCTTGAATTTCACGCCGTAAACAAGCTTCACAAGTGGTCTGAAAAGAACTTTTATAAAGTTATACATTTTATAATGCTTAATTGTTGAATAATCAAATTCCCTCACTTACATATTCTCCTTAATAATATTTACAATGAATTCAATGGACTGCTCCAGCGTAAGCTCGGAGGTATCTGCCATAATCGATTCATCGGTCGGTCTGAGCGGCGCAATCTCTCTGTGCGTATCCTGATAATCACGCTTGCTTACATCATCAAGAATTTCCTCAAAGGTAACGCTCTCGCCCTTTTCAACGAGTTCCTTATATCTTCTGCGGGCACGGCACTCAGGCGAGGCGAAAAGAAAAATTTTACAATCCGCATCGGGCAGAACGACCGTTCCGATATCTCTGCCGTCCATAATCACATTATTGCTTTTGGCAATACTGCGCTGCAAATCAAGCAAAAATTCCCTCACCTGAGGAATTGCCGAAACTTTTGAAGCACCCATGGAAATTTGAGGTGTTCGGATAAGCGGCGAAACATCCTCACCGTTAAGGTACACGCACTGAGCGCCGTCATCTGCAAATCCAAGATTGACTTCAATATCATTGAGCATACTGACAATTTTATCCTTGTCGTCAAGGATATTGTTTTTTAACGCATAAAGAGCGACAGTGCGATAAAGAGCCCCCGTATCAACATATATAAAACCGAGTTTTTCGGCTGCCGCCCTCGCAATAGTTGATTTGCCTGCGCCTGCAGGTCCGTCTATAGCCACATTAATCATAATATTCATTCCTCTCCTACATATTATCAGCACATAAAACGGCGGTTGAAAATGCAATTTGCAAATTAAATCCTCCCGTATAAGCGTCAACATCAACAATCTCTCCTGCAAAATAGAGATTATCAACCAATTTTGATTTCATTGTTTTGGGATCAATTTCCTTCACATTTACTCCGCCCGAAGTAATGATTGCCTCATCAACAGGTCTGAAGCCTGATATATCAATAACAATATTCTTCAGCAGCCTTACAAGCTCCAGTCTTTGTGCTTTTGTAATCTGATTTACCTTTTGCGAAGGATTTATTCCGCTTAAAGTAACTATAACAGGAATAATCTTTTTAGGCAACAATTTTGACAGAGAATTCATAAAATTTTTATTTGCGTTTTCCATAAAATCGCGTTGGATTCTCTTATCAAGCGTTTTCTCATCAAGGGCAGGCTTCAGATCAATGACAAGTTTATATTTCTTTTTATCCATATTTCGCATATGGCTTGACGCCGAAAGAATTACAGGACCCGAAACGCCGTAATGCGTAAAAACCATTTCACCGAAGTCCGAATAAATCTGTTTACCGTTTTCAAAAACTTTTAAAGATATATTTTTAAGGGAAAGCCCCTGAAGCTGCGTGATAAAATTATTTTCGGCGACAAGAGGGACAAGGCTCGGTTTAACAGGTATGATACAGTGGCCCGCGGATTCTGCAAGAGCATAGCCGTCGCCTGTCGAGCCGGTTAGCGGATAGCTTTTACCTCCTGTACACAAAACAAATTTGTCTCCCCTGATTTTTGTTTTATCCTTAAGAATTACGGATAATATCCTTTTTCCCTCAAATTCAAATGCTTCTGCGGCTCCCTGAATAATTTTCGCGCCGCTTGTAACACAGTAGTTTATCAGAGCATCAACGATATCAACCGCTTTATCGCTTTGAGGAAACACTCTGCCGCCTCTTTCAATTTTAAGAGGAACGCCGAGTTTTTCAAATAATGCCATCGTATCATACGGCATAAAATTTGAAAATGCCGAATACAGAAAACGCGGATTTGTGGGAACATTGGCAATCAAATCATCAAGCTCAAAACAGGCGTTTGTCAGATTGCATCTGCCCTTGCCCGTAATCATCAGTTTTCTTGCGGGACGGGGCATTTTTTCAACAACTGTAACATGATTGCCGCATTGAGCGCTTCTTGCCGCGCAAAGTAATCCTGATGCTCCGCCTCCGATAACAACTATATCTGACAATTTACCGCTCCTTTCATCAAAATTAAGATGAAAACCCTTCCTCATATTCCATAAGCTGTGAAGAAATCTGCTCCCATTTTTCATACAGCGCGTCTCTTTTTGCAATATATACATCAAGCTCCTGCGTCATCTTAATCAGTTCCTCGTATCCGCACAAGGAAAGATTTTTTTCAGTCTGTGCAATAGTCGTTTCAAGTTCTTCAATGTCCCGTTCTGTCGCGGAAAGCTGTGTTTTAAGCTTTCTAAAATGACTGAGACGCTCTTTTTTTAATTTATACTCATTTTCTTTAGGCTTCAGCTTTACCTTTTTTTCATCAGAGACAATAGTTCTGTTTTTATAAAAATCATCATAATTTCCAAGACAAAAATTACAGCCTGACGGTGTGAGTTCAATAATCCTTGTCGCAAGTTTATTTATAAAATATCTGTCGTGGGAAACAATCAACATCGTTCCCGGATAATGGAGCAGTGTGTTTTCAAGCTCTTCTCTTGAATAAGCGTCAAGGTGGTTAGTAGGCTCATCAAGAAGCAGGAAATTATATCCTCCGAGCATCAGCTTCAGCAGCGCTACCCTTG
>CANQZA010000089.1 GCA_947628175.1 uncultured Clostridia bacterium
TTTGCGATATTTTCATCTGCCTGCGTGTGGTGTGAATTCTTGCTCGTGCTGTACACGAGAGTTTCCGAACCGCCGCCTGCATTTACCACCGCAGGCTGTGTATTATTTTCATTTGCCATATTTATTTTCCTTTCTCAAAAAAGCACTTGACTTTTTGTCGTTATTGTGCTATAATGATTATGCGTCATAGTGTTTATTGCTGTGTTCGCTTTCGGTAGTGGGGCGGTTTGCTTTCGGGCGAGCCGCCCCACGTTTTTTATCCGTACCGCTTACCAAAATCAAAATCGCAATTACGATTCCGAACGCCAACACCAAATCCTCGCCCCCGAATGCGTCATATCCTCGGCTTTCTACGGCGAGCCGATTAAGCGCAGGGTGCGTTCCGGCAACAATTACCGCGATGATTGCGGCGGTGATGATTCGTTTCAATCTTCGCACACCTCCGCGTCCTCTTGCTCCTTTTCCAAAACCTTTAGAGCAACTGCAACAACAATCCGAAATTGCTTCTCGTCAATCTTCAAAGGGCATTCCTCGAACATCTCTTTAACAATTTCTCCGGCTCTGTTTGCGCTGATGTCATCGGATATCCTGTCAACTTCTACCAAGATATCAGAATTCAAATGGCAAAGCGGGCGCACGCCCCCGTTCCCATGGTAAGCGTAGTTGCCGTACAGCGTACCGCCCGTGTAGACGCAGCGAACGTCGTACGAGTGGGCGGCGTTCGCACTATATGCGGTAGCCGTCCACCACCAATTGTCAATCGGCTCTATCACATCGCAATTACGGCGGTATATATCGGTTGTCAACAAAAGTATGGGGTCTTTGCATTTCCCGTAGGTTGTGCCGTCATCTGCGATTAAATCCAGCTCATAGGGCAAAAAGTCGGTGGCATTTGCCCCGATACTTTCCGCGAATTCCCCGTTAAGGTATGTACGAATTGAACTTTGCGCGAAGTTGTTGCAATTATCCTCATCAAAAGGCTTGTTGCACACAATGTCCTTTGATAGTGCCAAGCTGCCGCCTTGTTCGGTATGCTCCAGCAAAATCCATTCCATTCCGCAAAATCTGAATACCGTGCCGCGCGGAATGTCAATCAACGTTTTTTCCATTTTGTTCCGTCCTTTCTTGATTTTCTTGTTCGCTTTTACGCTTGCACACGTTGCCCTACCCACCTTAATGCTTTTGGGATTTTTAAGAATTCGCCCGCAGCGTGAGCAATTTAGTATTTTAGGCAACGTTTCATCGTCTGGCGAGTTCAACTGCATTATTCTTTGATGGCTTCAGCAAGCAAATCGAGATTGTGAGCTATTGCCTCTTCAGCTTTATGGGCGTTTAAAAAGTAGGAGCCTGAGCCGTTGCCTGTTACACTGTCATTGTCCTACAAATCCTCGTTAAGTTTTTCTTCTAGACCGGCAAAGTCTTCTTCCCACTCGCGGAGATTAATTTCTTCGGTGATATAGTCGTATACATCATCAGCGACTGCTTTATAATAATCGTATTTATTCATATGTATTTCCTCCTAAAATTTTACTTGACTTTTTTACAGCTATATGCTATAATCAAGGTAGCTGCTTTTGGGTTTGGGTCTGGGTTTGGGTCTGGGGTCTGAATTGGTTTTGGTTTAGTTTCGATCACATCCCTTTCTTTATCTTAATTATATTATACCGCATATATGCGGATTTGTCAATATATTTTTATGATAAATTCGCAAATATAAGAATTTTTGTATATAATGTATATTTTAAAGCACATTTTATTTAATGGATTGTATAAAATCACAAAGGAGTTGACATACTTTGAACGCTTTCGGGCTTTTGGTTAAGAAAATTTTAATTGACAAAAATTGTAAACAAATAGATATTGCTAAAAAAATAAATATGTCGCCAAATGGCTTTAACAGCCTGCTAAACCGTGATAACATATCTCTCGACAAAATGCGGTTAATTGCTGACGCATTAAACTGCGATTTAAAAATAGAACTTGTACCCAAAGATAAAGTAGAACGATTATAAATTAAGGGTAAACGATAAATATTTTTTTTGGGATATGGTTCGGGATCGATGTATCGGTTTTGAAATTTGAAATTTGGGAAAGGTATTTTCGGAGTCAGGAATTTGGGGAACGAGTATAAAAAGTGGGGTAAAAATCGGGAAAGCATAAAAATAAGTGTTTTGCCGAAACGAAATTGATGCTTTCGCTGTCTGTGGCAGGTGTTGTATTCTAGAATTACTGCGCAGTTTCCTGTGCAATTGCTGCGCAGGTTCAGCGCAATTTAACTTGCATTTTTGGACTTTTTGCAAGTTAAAAGCTTATAGGGGGTTAGTTTACATTTAAAAGCTAGTTATTAAGCCGTAAAAAAAGGATAGTAGTTCCCCCTCATTCATACGAAAAATATTCGACTCCTCTCTTCGGGAAATACTACATAAAAACTAATTCAAACTCTCCCCTTTCCTGTTTCAAAAAAGCAATTTTATCACTCCTTCCCCGATAAAAAGAAAATCCTTATAAATTCCCTATTTAAATCAAACCTAAAACAAATCAAATCATATTTTCTTTCCCTTTAACATCATTCAAAAACCTTGTAAAAATAAAGAAAATAGCCGAAAATGTTCCTGAAAGTCAAAATCCAATTAAAAACCGTGTTTCTCGCAAAGCATAAAAATAAGCAAAACTCCTTTAAATAAAAGATGTAATCCGAAAACCTATAAAAACATAAATCAAAATGCCTAAACGATGATAAAATAATCATCGTTATTTTTTTATCCATTTTTCACCATTGGCATAAAAATAAAGTAAAAACTATCCAAAAAACAATTTCAAAAAAATTTCCCCTTTTTCACAAAGAAAACTCTTGACAAATGGAATTTTGTTTGATATAATAAAAGTGTAAACTCTAAAAGTTATATTTTACGTTTTTTATTATATCAGTATTTTTTCTCGTTGTCAATAGGAAAAACAAAATTTTTTATCAAATTTAAGCTCTAAAGGTTATATTTCCATAATGTGGAATTAGAATGGAACAATAATTCCACAATTATTCCAAATAATCTTAATTCTGCGCAGCAGAATTGGAGTAAGAAAAAAATACGATAATAAAAGATTGGTTTTCCCATTTTCGCAAAACAAAATAATTTTAATACGACAATTATTGTAAACAAATTAAAACGTAAAACTGAACAGTAAAAATTAAGTCTTGTCAACAAAATAAGGTAAAAAAATTGCATAAGGAGAAAACAGGAAATTGAAATTTTACACAACGACAGTAAGATGTAATTTCTATGATGAAAATTTTAAAAAAACACAAAAAATGGACAGAAAAAAATAGTGAAAATTTTTGTCGAAGAAATAAATTTCTCTTAATAAAATAATTTCTCTTTATACAGTCAACTTTTGGTACGCTTATCGTGCCAAAAAAACGCATTTTTTTTAAAATCGTGGTACGCTTATCGTGCCATATCGCAAAAATCGGCTAATTTTTCGGAGGGAATTATGGGCAGTTATTTCTACAGAGTGTCTAACAATTTAATACGGAGCAGAGCGCCAAATATTAAAAGGATTTGCGTCAATTATCTTATCGGAGAAGTGAGGGGTGTTGGCGGCAGGGGTATAATTTCTTTGCAGTACCTTATAAACGAATGTGGGTTTTCTCAACATCGGGGCGGCGGAAGAATTAACAGTGTATTCCGACAAATTATGTGCGAAATGATAGACAACGGAACTTTGACATTAGATGAAAGGTATAAATTTCCGCCCTATCATCTTTCTGATGCGATTGTCTATACCGTAAATCCTGAGAAATTTGATATAGTTGATAATTTCACTAAACTCACCGACAATGAATTTAATGCTATCATAAGAAACAATTCCAATCAGAACAAAGAAAGTCTTATGGCATTGTACTTGTATATTAAGTCGTTTTATCATCAATCTGTCGACGGAAACCGCCCGATAGGTTTTTATCAAAGCCTCGATACTATGCGAGAACATATTGGGCTTTCCCGATACACGGCAATCAGGTTATTAAATGAGCTTATGGATAAAAAATTATTGTTTAAGCATTATGTAGGTTCAAGGCAATATCTTAAAGGGAGTAAAGAAATACAAGAAAATGTTCCTAATATTTACGTTCCTAATCTGGGTCAGTCGCAGAACGAAATTAAGGAAACATACCAATCTACTGTTGATATAATGAAGGATATTTACGGCGTGAGTAAGTTTTTGCCGTTTATGAGCAATTCGAAGGAGATATAGAGGAGATTTAAAATGATTGAAAATTTAAGACTTGTTGCTACTGAGAGTTTTGACGGAATTCCTTATGACTTCTACAAAAATGTCAATAATGAATATCTGATGACAAGAGAGCAAATCGGAACAGCTTTAGGATATAAAAATCCTGCTAATGCCATTAAAAATATTCACCTGAAACACCCGGAACGATTAAATAAATTTTCGGCTGTTCTTACTTCAAGATTAGTCGGGGCGGTAGATATGTCGTGCGTGAAAGAATATTTTGCACACGTAAAGGCGTTATGGAAATCTGTCGCTGATCTCGGCAGTCTATTGCAGCCCGGTTTATGGATTGGTTTGATAGTTGTACCGGGAAAGAACCGCAAAAACAAGCTCATATTGTCGATGTTTCTCCGCAAATATCTGCTCTGTTAAGTAAAAATGAGTACATAAAAAATAAACTTGCACGGATAGAGAGCATGGTAACTTCTTTACTGCACCGACAAAACATTCTCAGTGGAAAAAGGAAATAGCTAATAAGGTAAAGGATATTGCGAGTTCTCTTGGAATTGATGAATTCGGGATCAAGGGAATTTACGGAAATATTTACAATAGAATGAGAAACGACTATGGTATGGACGTAAATAACTACACAGCCGATTACATTTTGAGCCACAATGAAGTGTCTAATCCGCCTGCAATTGATGTCGTGGATTTTTACCACGAATTAAAAGAGTTGTTCGAGGTCATTGTGGATAATTACTTGACTATTGGAAAGGAGGAGTAACGTGGGAAGGAATTTTATACCTGTAAGCACCGAAGATATTGCAGACTACATAAACGGAGAACACAGCCAAAAGGATATGCTCAGGGCAAAAGAGTACCGTGCTAAAACTACTAATGTTTACGACAGGCTTGCTTACCAAAAGGAATATGAAGAATATATGCGTGAATGGACGGATTATAATTGTGCAGAAGTATGATTGCGGAAATTAAAGAATTAAATAAACTAAGATGCTTGTACAGCATTTCAGAATTTTTTCAAAGACATTGCAAGATTTCCAAGATTCAAGAGCAGAAAAAACAGACCGTCTTTTTATGATGATACTTACCCAAACATTAACAAGACCGCAAAAGTCAGAAAACTAAAAAAAGCGTATATTGCAACGCAGAGTATCAAAGAAATACTCAAAAAACAAGAAAGGAGAGCGTTACTGTAAAACACGCAATATTATAAAAAAGTGAAAGAAAACTTTTGAAACTCACCCGTAAACTAACGAATATTCGTCACAGCTATATGTATTCTGTGATTTCTGAAATTATAAACCGAGAACCAAAGTTTATTGTTTTGGAAGATTTGAATATAAAAGGCATGATGAAGAACAGGCACTTGTCAAAAGCGGTTCAGGAACAATGTTTTTCGAAGCGTGTCTATATTTGCCCGGACTGTCACAATACCATTGACAGGAATTTCCGAGCAAGTGTGGATTTAATGCGATAAAAAAACGAATTGCATAGCCAAAACAGATGTAATTGGTGTGTACCGATACGTTAGTCGGGAATTTACGCATTCGGAGAGTTGCCCCAAACGTGAGTAGAAATTGCTTGTGATTTCAAAAACGGGCACGATGAACAAGGAATTAAACATAAAAGTTTGTTTCACAACTTTTTATAAGTTTTCAGTAACGGTGAAGAGCATTGCAAAATCAAAATAAATCTGTAAAAATTCTTAGTATCGAGGCAAAGGATCTGTACAATTCCAATCACTTACACTATGACAATCCAACAGGATATAGTATACGCAAGAGAGACGGTAGTCTGAATATTAAGCTGTTTATCAATACTATGGACTATTCTCTTGACCTTATCAAGCTAAAAGAGGTTTATGAGAAAGTGTATCGCCGTAATGATTTTAGTTTTAATAACGGGAGTCATAGTTATACACAACACGTTATCAATGTAAAATTCAGTTACGCTCAAAGGGAATATAATAAAGTCGGCAAAGACAGATATGTATTAAACGGGTATCAATGGCGAGATATTGAATTAAAAGACCATATTTGTATCAAAGACAACAAACTGATTGCTATTGAAACAAATATCCCTGTTGAAAAAGCTTGTGATATTTCGGTGCTGGGAAAATATTTTGAATTTTCCGAAGGAATGTATAAGGTAACGGACAGCTTTGAAACGATAAAAACTAAATCTGAATTGCGTGAAGATTTGTATGAAAACGGATTTGTCTGTGACGGAATTAAGTATATCAGGTGGAAGCGCAGTTCAGGGAGCAGCCGAGTAGGAAAATGTTTGTTTATCAATGAAACCTTATACAAACGAATTCATAAGTGGGAAACTAAACAGTTACAATAAATTTATATAAATATATAGAAATATATAAAAATTTATTGAAACGACTACCCTTTGTATCGTGCAAACGGTGCAAACT
>CANQZA010000090.1 GCA_947628175.1 uncultured Clostridia bacterium
TAAGCCAAAGAGCCTCATCACCTACGTCACTGACCGCAAGGGTCACGATATGCGCTATGCGATTGACCCTACGAAAATACATACCGAGCTCGGCTGGCTCCCCGAAACTAAGTTTGAGGACGGAATCAAGAAAACGATTAAATGGTACTTGGATAACCGCGAGTGGTGGGAGACTATCATCTCGGAAGAGTACCAGAACTACTATGAGAAGATGTACGGCAACAGAAATTAGAATCAATGGCGCGGGAAGCAAAAAGCGCGATGAACAAGAGTTCTCGATAAAGAGACTGTCAAAGGCTTATATAGATTTTTATGAGAGGAAATGCCATGAAAGAGCATAACAAAAGCCTCGGAAATTCGATGCCAAAGCCGATAAAAGCGATATATTACGCTGTCGTGCTTTTTGGAAATACCGTAATAAATAAGATTCCGAGCAGACATATAAGAAAGTGGTTTTTGCAGATTATGGGTGCAAAAGTTGGCAAGCATACTTTCCCGTGCAGACGTGTAGAGGTGCTTCTGCCTAAAGGATTGCATCTTGCAGAGAATGTTTCTGTAGGCTGGTTTGCAGAGATTGACGCACGAGGTGGGATATATGTGGACCACGACACGAATATTTCGAGCCATGTGATAATGATAACCGGGAGTCACGATATTGATGACCCAAATTTCACGGCGGATTTTAAGCCGATAAAAATCGGTCATCACTGCTGGATCGGAACCGGCGCGATGGTACTTCAAGGCGTGACGATAGGTGACGGCGCAGTTTTAGCAGCCGGCGCAGTTGCAACAAAAGACATACCCCCTTTTGAAGTATGGGGGGGGGTACCGGCGAGGTTCATTCGCAAAAGAAGCGAATATGTGGAGTATAAAATTGGATCAGCGGCTTTTTTGCATTGATAAGGAGTTCAAAATAAAATGATACCAAAAATCATTCATTATTGTTGGGTTGGCGGAAATACTATGCCGGATTCTGCATTGAAATGCATCGAAAGTTGGAAAAAATACTGCCCCGATTATCAATTAAAGGTGTGGAACGAAAGCAATTTTGATATAAATTGCTGCAGATATGTTCAAGAAGCATATAATGCAAAAAAATGGGCATTCGTTACTGATTATGTCCGCTTATATGCTTTAGTGAATGAGGGTGGCATTTACATGGACACAGATGTCGAAGTACTTAAGCCATTGGATAAGTTCCTGTGCCATAAAGCGTTTTCGGGATTTGAATCCTCTGGAAATATACCTACTGGGATTATGGCATGTGAAAAAGGATATGAACCTTTTAAGGAACTGATGTTAGAATATGATAGCAGGTCATTTATGATGGAAAATGGCGACTTCAATTTTACTCCAAATATCGTTTATATCACGAACCTTTTCACAAAGTATGGCTTAAAATTGGACAACAGTTATCAGGAAGTACAGGGGTTTGCGTTATATCCGATGGATTATTTCTGTGCTAAATCATTCAGAACAGGAATTGTTCATGAGACCGACAATACATATACAATTCATCATTTTGCTGGTTCGTGGCTAACGGATAAGCAGAAGAGATTGAAGGAATATCGTCATAAGATGACTGAAAAATACGGGTTCTACCTTGGCTCCGTCATTTATAAAATCGCCAAATTATTCAACAGAATTTAGCAGCTGTTGTATACTAAAGTCCTAATGAAAACCATAGGCGAAGCGGATTTTACATCATAAGATAAATGTAGATTAAAGATAATAGCACAAATAGAAAATGAGGTCAAACGAAATGAACAAGTCATTGGTAAACGCTGCAAATAAGCATAGTAGAGGTAAGGTGGTAAGTATATCTGTGCCTGCGTTATGTTTCTGCATATTGTTTTTAATATGGTGTTTAAAAAAAATATATCTGTTTAGCAGCCCAATGGTCCTACAAGTGTTTGATATATTGGAATGGCCAATATATCTCCTTGGCTTTATTGCCGGCTTTATTCGTGCACACTTTCGGCCCAAAGATTTTGTGATAATTGCAGTGGTTGGCGCAGCATTTATGGTAACTTATTTTGTAACGGGCAGCGCAGAATTGCTGAAATCGGTTTTGCTAATTGTTATAATGAGACAGGAAAACTATGGGGAAATAATAAACCGCACATATTTTTTGTATATATTTTCGATAGTACTAACTATCTCACTTTATATTTTAGGAATATCTGACGCAGGCGAACAACGTCGAGGAGCAACTTCTCTGGGATATATTCAAGCTAATGCGATAGGCTTTATTTGCATGATGTTGACAATATATGCTTTCCAAAAGTCACCGATTAAAACAAAAATGACTAAGATCGGCTTAATTGTAATTAGTATAATAGGGTTTATTTTGTCTGACAGCCGGACTGGGTGTCTACTTGCTGTACTGGTGGTTTTGTTTTCTAATATGAGAGTTTATTCATGTATTCATCAACATAAAACAGTTCAATTGTTATTGGCATTATTTCCCTGCTTCTGTTTTGTTTTTTCGATAGGAACTGCAATGACTTATACGTCGAATATAATAAGTCAACTCTTGGATACTTTGTTCACCAGTCGAATATGGATGAATTATTATTTGCTGAAGACATATGGATTTTCATTGTTTGGGCAAAACATTTCAGTTGGTCTGACAGAATTAATTGAGAATCCGGTTACTCATGCGTGGACATCATATATGACAGTAGACTGTGCGTACATTGGTATTCCTATTTCTTTGGGCGTTGTAACAGCCGTTATAATCTGCATATTATATTTTTCCTTGGTCCGAAAACTGGTTAAAAATCAGGCATATGCGACGATCATTGCCACCACTGCTATTCTTTTGTACGGTATAACAGAGTCCAGTATCATTTCAATCTATGTATTCCTTCCTTTCTTGCTTTTGTTTAATAAGCACCCGGGTTCATGGGACAATCTTCGAGTCTCGTCCCTTCAACGATAATGAAGGAGGAATAAAATGAGTTATCAAAAAATAAAATTTTCAATTATCGTACCGATATACAATGTCGAGAAATATTTGAAACAATGTCTTGATAGCATTCTGTCCCAAACATATCCTGATTTTGAGCTGATTCTTGTAAACGATGGATCAACTGATAGCTGTGGCAAGATCTGCGAAGAATATTGTGCGAAAGATAATCGCATTGTACTCATCAATCAGGAGAATTGCGGGCTTTTAGCTGCAAGGCGCGTCGGAATCAAGGTAGCGACGGGGGATTATATAATCCATGTCGATTCAGACGATTACGTAAAAAATATTCTGTTGGAAAGATTATATGATGAAATTTCAAAAACTGAGTGTGATTTATTGTTATATAGTTTTTCGCAGGTGGATATCGAGGGAAATTTTTTAAAAAGTTATTCTTATGGTGAATTGCCCACCACTGATGGATATACGATTAAAGAAAAACTTATCAGGGCTATGCTGATCGGGCCACAATATAATCCTTTGTGGGCAAAGTGTGCAAAAAAGACGATCGTAGATTCTGATGCTGATTATTCAATATATGGACGCCTGATGATGGGGGAAGATCTTTTTCAGTCTATTCCGCTGATCGAAAAAGCGGGAAAAATATGTGAGATCAAAGAGCCGCTATATTTCTGCCGCGTTCTACCGGGCAGCATGTCACGTCAAATTCGCCGAGATTACATTCACCATTTTATTACAGTTTCTGATAGATTTTATAACTTTGTATTGAAATGCTGTACTGAAGATTCGACTTTACAGGAATTCTACTGCTATTATTATCATCATCTTACGAGATGGCTTATTCTATCAACTATTGTTTACAGCCGAAATGAATACAGGCAGCTTGTTGAAAAGATTGAGACCCGTATCATTACTGTTAAAGACGAATATAACAGCTTTTCTTCATCTGTAGATCGAGTATGCTATCAGTTGGCGATACATAAAAGGTATTATTTATGCAGAGGTGTAGCTTGGTATGTAATTAATAGGAAGCGATATAAAGATACTTATATAAATAGGAGTTAGATAAAGAATGAAAACCGTCATGCTTGTTTTCGGGACACGACCCGAAGCCATAAAAATGTGTCCGCTCGTGAATGAACTTAAACTGTACAGTGAAATAAAAACCGTCGTTTGTGTTACAGGACAGCATCGCCAGATGCTCGACCAAGTGCTTGAAGCTTTCGACGTCGTCCCGGATTACGATTTATCAATCATGAAGGACAAGCAGACACTGTTCGACATCACGACGAACATCCTGAACCGCATTAGGGAAGTCCTCGAAGAAGTCAAGCCGGACGTCGTACTCGTCCACGGTGATACCACAACGACTTTTGTGACCGCACTCGCGTGTTTCTACCTGCAAATTCCGGTTGGACACGTCGAGGCAGGGCTGCGCACTTATAACATTTACAGCCCGTACCCCGAAGAATTCAATCGGCAAGCAGTCAGTATCATTAGCCGATACAACTTCGCGCCGACCGAACTGTCGAAGCAAAACCTCATCCGCGAGGGCAAGGACGAAAATACGATCTACGTTACCGGCAACACAGCAATCGACGCTTTGAAAACGACGGTGCGCAAGGACTATCATCACCCCGAGCTCGACTGGGCAGATGACAGCCGACTGATTCTCATCACCGCGCACCGTCGCGAGAACCTTGGTGAGCCAATGAAGCATATGTTCCGCGCGATCCGCCGCGTGATGGACGAACACCCCGATATCAAGGCAATCTACCCGATACATATGAATCCCGTTGTGCGAGAGACTGCGGACGCGATTCTCGGCGACGATGAGCAAATTCACATCATAGAGCCGCTGGACGTGCTGGATTTCCACAATTTCATGGCACGCAGCTATATGATTTTGACCGATAGCGGCGGAATACAAGAAGAAGCGCCGAGTCTCGGCAAGCCGGTCCTCGTCATGCGCAACACGACCGAGCGCCCGGAGGGGATCAAAGCCGGAACGCTGAAGCTTGTTGGTACGGACGAGGAGACGATCTACACGGAATTCAAGCGTCTGCTTACCGATAAAACGGCGTATGACGCCATGGCGAAGGCGAGCAATCCGTATGGAGATGGACGTGCGTGCGAGAGGATAGCCAGTATATTATGCGATAAATAAAATAAGTTTCAGGCATTCTTTGAAATAAGCAAAGGAGACGATCTCATGAAGAAAAAAATAGAAGTTGTGATTACAGGAGGATATCGTTGGTCATATTACGAGTGGTTTTTACTCGGGTTTTATAAGTTACAGGATTTAGGCGAGATACAACTAAAATTCAAGCTTCCGTTTTTGAGTAAACTTCTTACATATCCGAATATAAAATTCGGATACCGTGCTCTCAATCATTTTCAGCGGGAATTTGAGACGGACACGTATAATATGACAGGATATGTGAAATTTGAAGATAGAATAAAGAAACAGTTTACCATTGACAGTTCGGATGCACCGTATATGTTCAATGAAAACCTTCTGAAAGCAACTGACGCATATTTCAAAATACAGTATCCATGTGAGATAGACCATGAGACGTTTCACTTGACGCCGGATATAGAAATACCTTGGATAGATAGTGAGCATATTGACAGTACAGAAAAGGTTTTGACTTCAAGGGGAGAACGCAAGGTAATCAAAAATTTGACGCAGCATAAGCATAAGATTTATCCCCTTATGTTAGGGCCGCGAAATCTTTCTGTTGGTTTAAGCAAGCAGGCGCTGACAAAAGGCTATAAAAAATATCTTTCTGACAGAAAAACCAGCAAAGCTCAAAAGATGATGTGTTATTTTGGAAACGCTCTCGGACCTAAACCAGAAAATGTAGACATACCAGATTATCTTTGGGAGGGCGATGTTCTCGGATATTTTAAGGATCGAATATCTCACCCAAATGAAAAGAGAGCAATCGTTGCCGACTATATTGCTGAACTTGATAACAGTGACGCCAGAGTAATAAGCCGTGCATACGCGGACAGCGGACTTGACAAAAACGAGGATTTAATCATTCCACTTTCGGAATTTTGTGCCCATGTGGCAAAATTCCAATACAATTTCAATGTTTCTGGATACTGCAAAAGTATCCCTAACCGCTTTATTGAGAGTTTTATGGTGGGTACAGCAATCATAACGGACAAGCTGTGCGTCAAATGGTATCTGCCGTTTGATCCTTGTGAAGTAGTTGAAACCGTTGAAATGGGATATCTTCCAATGAAAGACGTGGATTGGAGAACATTTACTTCGGATTTGAGGTCTTTGCCTGAAACGGATCCGGACAGTATAATTGAAAGTTTCAATAAAAAATGGGCTCCTGAAGTTGTCGCAAAATACATGTTAGACACGATAAGGAAAGGTTAATAAAGATAATGAGGAAAAACCAAGATGTACCGCGTATTGTTATTCCCTCTGCCACTCTTGTCCCGGAAGAATTATGGACTCTCGGCAAACTTCCAGGCATCATATACCCCATAAACCAAAGAATTGTTTTCGACTACCTATACGACCAGTATAAAGATTTCACCATCGACATTATATGCTACGAACAAGCCGAAAAAGTACAGTGGCGGCTTGAGAAGTACATAAACAACGGCGTAAGAATTCGCGTTCTCGATACATTGAGCGACCTTGGTCACACGG
>CANQZA010000091.1 GCA_947628175.1 uncultured Clostridia bacterium
GGCGGCGGGCAGATTCTCATCTGCGTCGGCGGTCGCGGGTACTATCAGGAATGGGGCAAGGAGCCTGTGGAAATGAAACCGGGGGATTGTATCAACATTCCCGCAGGTGTCAAGCATTGGCACGGTGCCGCGCCGGATAGCTGGTTTTCCCACCTTGCTGTTGAAGTACCGGGAGAAAACAGTTCCAACGAATGGCTGGAGCCGGTGGATGACAAACAATATGGAGGGTTGAAATGAAAATGAAAAAGCTCGTAACGGTTTTACTTGCACTGGTTATGATGTTTTCCCTTGCCGCTTGCGCAGGCAACACCGAAACGACTGAAAATAGTGAAAATATCGGTTCCTCACAGAATGCAGAGGATCAGTCCTCAACACCTTCCGAAGCAGGAAATAAAAGTGAACAATCGGGCAAAACGCCTGACGGTACTGCCTCTGAGCCGAATAAGAAGCCGAATGGCAGCAAAATCCTTGTTGCCTATTTCTCCGTAACCAACAACACCGAAGGAGTAGCGCAGAAATTAGCAGACGGGCTCGACGCTGACCTCTACGAGATTACGCCGGCGCAGCCTTATAAGGAAGAAGATCTGGACTACGGCAATTCGGAAAGCCGTTCATCTGCGGAAATGAAGAATCCGTCTGCCCGCCCGGCAATCTCCGGCTCGGTGAAGAATATGGAGCAGTACGATATCGTGTTCATTGGTTATCCCATCTGGTGGGGTGAAGCACCACGGATTATGAGTACCTTTATCGAAAGCTATGATTTTTCCGGCAAGACCTTAGCAGCGTTTTGTACCTCCGCCAGCAGCGGATTCGGTAAGAGCGATTCGGCGCTTCGATCTGCCGCCGGCGCAGCGACATGGCTTGACGGACACCGCTTTTCCGCCGGCGCCTCCGCGGACGATGTCCTTGCGTGGGCAAACGGTCTTGAAATCAACTGAACACGAAACGCTTTGATTGCCTGTGCCGATAGACCCGGCAAAGGGTATTTTCCCACGATGTCCATGTTGCTGATGAGATGAAGCTGTATGTGATTCGCGGTTGGGAGAAAGAAAGGAAAGACTAAAAAGGAGCGAAACATTATGAATAAAACATTGGTAGCCTATTTTTCAGCCAGCGGAACGACCGCCGGTGTTGCAAAAGACTTGGCAAGCGCCATTGGCGCCGATCTGTATCGAATTCAGCCTGCCGTTCCCTATACGCAGGCAGACCTCAACTGGATGGATAAAAAATCCCGCAGCAGTGTTGAGATGAGTGACAAGTCCAGCCGCCCGGCACTGGCGGACACAGATGCCAACATCGGCGCTTATGATACCATTCTGCTTGGATTCCCGATTTGGTGGTATGTCGCGCCAACCATTATTAACACATTTTTGGAGAGCTATGATTTTTCCGGTAAGAAAATCGTGCTGTTCGCCACCTCTGGCGGCAGCGGCTTTGGAAAGGCTGTCGCAGGACTGAAATCATCCGTTTCGGCAGATACCGAGATCACCGAAGGGAGAATTCTGAACTCCGTTTCCGAACTGAAACGATGGGAGAAATCACTGTGAATATTGTAGTGCTTGAGGGCAGTCCCCAATAAAAATTCGTGGAGGGATGTCGATTCGTCTGTTCTGCAAAAGCAAGACGGTCTTACGCAGCAACTCTCGCACCGCTGCAAAATCCGAAAACACAAGCGTTTTTCAGGGAGGGTTCAAATCTATATACCTAACTGCCGAAATTATTTTTTTATTGTGATGAGACATAGCAAAAGTCCTATTGCTTTATGCAATAGGACTTTGTTCATTTATACGATTTTCAATTTGTTTGACAATTTCACTCATTTTTATTTCAAGAGCGCACGATATGCGGTAAAGTGTTTCAAGAGTAGGCTTTCGTTCTCCTCTTTCAATAGCAGAAAGATGCGTTCGTCCGATGTCAGCGAGTCCGCTCAAAACCTCCTGGGATATTCCTTTTTCTTTTCTAAGGTCTGCAATTACTTCTCCGACAATTTTTGCATCAAGTATTGGCATAAACATTAGCATCACCTCATAATTAGTGTATGCTAAAAAACACGAAAGTATGAATACATATGTTGACAAAAATCGGATTATATGATAACATAAGGACAATAAAAGCACAGGGGATTTGGTGATGACGGACAAAAATAAGAAAGTTTATCACAAACAAAATCAGGATAGTCAACATCATAAATGTGGCTTTTTCAATAGTATGTTTACATCATATAAACCAAAAAGAAATACGGGATACGCTTTGCTTTGCGTAATTGTTCCTGTTATCGGTTTGGTTTTATACTTTTCCAAAAGGAAAAATGAGCATAAAACGGCATTGCTGTGCGCAAAATATGCGTTAGTCGGTCTCATTTTTAATATAGTTTTATATGCGGTGATGTTGCTTGCATCGGATTTTATCATAAATAGGGCAGTGGATGAAGCGCTAAGCGCATTCTTATACTCCGCTCATCCGAGATTTTAGGATATAAAAAACCTGTACAAATACAAAAGTATTTGTACAGGTTTTTGGCGCAGAGGGTGGGATTCGAACCCACGCGCCCTTTCGGACAAACGGTTTTCAAGACCGCCTCGTTATGACCACTTCGATACCTCTGCGTTTATCGCTCACTAATATTAACACAGCATTTATGGGATGTCAAGTGTTTTTTGAACAAAATAGTTTTAACGACAAAAGACCTTCCCACCCGGGAAGGTCTTTAAAAAATCAGATTTAATTTTCCTCTTTTTTCATTTTTGCAAAGCATTCACTGCAATAAACAGGGCGGTCGCCTGTGGGTTCAAAAGGAACCTTGCATTCCTTACCGCAGGTTGCGCATATTGCGTCATGAAAAACTCTCGGAGCGTTCTTTCTCTTATCACGACATTCCTTGCATCTTTGCGGCTCATTCACGAAGCCCTTTTCAGCAAAGAATTCCTGCTCACCGGCAGAAAAAATAAAGTCGTTTCCACATTCTTTACATTTTAAAGTCTTGTCTTCGAACATCTTTAATACCTCTCATTTAAAATAATATAGATTTGGATTGCCTGGGATGCTTTCATAAAAAAACTTTTGCAAGCTTTTTACGAATGCGTTGTAAGGCGTTGTCAACAGCCTTAGGTGTTTTGCATAATCTTTTTGCAATTTCATTGTAACTGCATCCCGCAATGTGCAGACTTAGGACCTCGTTTTCAAAATCTGAGAGATTTTTTCGAAGAGCTTTAGTTAACAGTGAAACGCTTTCTTGGGCAATGAATAAATCTTCTGCGCTTAAAGAGCCGTTTTGCTCGGGAATTTGCTCTTCTTGGTACTCGATGACATTATGAACCGGTATATCTTTAAGCCGATTGAATTTTCTGAGCGCTGTCTGAATGGAGTTGTTAATGCAGGTCAGTGCATAGGTTTTAAAACTCGCGCCCTTCGTGCTGTCAAAGGATTTTACAGCAGCGAGCAGACCAATCATTCCCTCCTGAATCAGATCATCATGATCAAGTGAAGGGGTTATATATTTTGATACTGCTCCGTCAACAAGATACCTGTATTTTTTTAAAGCGATTGAGATTTGTTCATTATTGCCGGATTGCGCATATGAGAGAAATGCATTATCTGTATTTGCGTTATCAGTAAATTCAGACATAGTCCTCTCCCACCCTACCTAATATCATAACAGATTATTTCCGAATAGTCAACAAAAATTATTAAGATTTTTTATTTTTTTTAAGCATATCGACTAAAAATTCCTGTCAGATACAAAATTGAAATCTTTTTTATTCCAATTTATACATTAAATCTGAAAAGAACAATGTCTCCGTCTTTCATAACATATTCTTTGCCTTCTGACCTTACGAGCCCTTTTTCTTTGGCGGCGGTCATGCTTCCGCAGCTTATCAGATCGTCAAAGGAGACAACCTCGGCTCGGATAAATCCTCTTTCAAAATCAGTGTGAATTTTTCCGGCAGCCTGAGGAGCTTTTGTTCCTTTTTTTATTGTCCATGCTCTGACCTCGGGCTTTCCTGCCGTGAGATAGGAAATTAAGCCTAAAAGGGAATAGCTTTTTTGCACAAGCCTGTCAAGTCCGCTGCTTTCAAGCCCCATATCGGCAAGAAACATCTGTTTTTCTTCCTCATCAAGCTGTGCGATTTCGGCCTCCATCTCAGCGCAAATGGGCAGTGTTTCAGCGCCCTCCTGCTTTGCGGTTTCCTCAACAATTCTGTAATATTTATTATTTTCAATTCCGTCTGCAAAATCGTTTTCTCCCATATTGCAGGCATAGATTACAGGCTTTATTGTAAGAAGTGAAATTTCTTTGAGATATTCTGCCTCATCATCGGTAATCTGAACGCTTCTGGCAGTTTTGCCCTGCTCCATTTCGGACTGCAGTCTTTCCAGAAAAGCAACCTCTGATGCGATTGTTTTATCTCCCTTCATAGCCTTTTTTCTTGAGTCGATTCTTCTTGAAAGAATGTCCAGATCGGAAAGAATAAGCTCAAGATTTATTGTTTCAATATCCCTTTCCGGGTCAACATTCCCGTCAACATGCGTTATATCGTCATTTTCAAAGCATCTCACCACATGGATTATGGCGTCAACCTCCCTGATATGTGAAAGAAATTTGTTGCCGAGTCCTTCACCATGGGATGCGCCCTTTACAAGACCTGCGATGTCAACAAATTCAATTGTTGCCGGAGTGAATTTTTCGGGCTGATATATCCGGGCAAGCTTGTCGAGTCGTTCGTCGGGAACGCTTACCATACCTACATTCGGCTCGATCGTGCAAAACGGGTAATTTGCGCTCTGCGCTCCCGCATTGGTTATTGCATTAAAAAGCGTGCTTTTGCCTACATTGGGCAAGCCTACGATACCAAGCTTCATACAACTGTCTCCTTAAAAAGTAGTCATTTTCTTTTATAGAGTATATAACAATTGCAAAAAATTTACAAGTGTAAATTACTTGTTCTCAGGTCTTGACTTTACCGTGCAAATAATATATTATATTTCTAACATTTTTTCAGTTTAGATTATTTTATTATTAGCCGAGAGAGGAGTAAATTATAATGGAACTTAATGGCTCGCAGATTGTTCTTGAAACGCTTAAAGAGCAGGGTGTGGATACTATTTTCGGCTATCCCGGCGGAACAATTCTCAATATTTTTGATGAGCTTTACAAATACGGTGACACTTTTACGCATATTCTTACATCTCATGAGCAGGGTGCTTCCCACGCGGCGGACGGCTACAGCAGAGCAACAGGCAAGGTGGGTGTTTGCTTTGCAACCTCAGGTCCGGGTTCCACAAATCTTGTAACGGGTATCGCAACGGCATATATGGATTCTGTTCCCATTGTTGCAATCACCTGTAATGTAGGCACAAGCCTTATCGGCCGCGACTCTTTCCAGGAGGTTGATATAAAGGGTATCACTATGCCGATTACAAAACACAACTTTATGGTGAAGAGCGTTGACGAACTTGCCGATACAATAAGAATGGCATTTAAAATTGCGATTTCCGGAAGAAAGGGACCTGTTCTTGTTGATATTCCAAAAGATGTTACCGCTGCTGTATGTGAATATACCCCTCAGCCAAAACAGCAACCCGAGGTTAACATAAAACCAAAGCAAAGCTGTTTTGACAGGGCACTTGAGCTTTTGAGAAATTCCAAAAAGCCTCTTATCTATGTCGGAGGCGGTGCAATCTCTTCAGACCTTGGAGAGAATTTAATTACATTTGCAGAGAAAATCGACGCCCCTGTAGTATCCTCTCTTATGGGACTCGGTGCTTTTCCCAACGGTCATGAGCTCCATGTCGGCTTTATCGGAATGCACGGCAGATATGAGGCGAATAAGGCGGCTCATGATTGTGATGTTCTGATAGCCGCAGGCGCGCGTTTTTCAGATCGTGTTGCAGGCAATCGGGCAAGATTTGCTCCGAATGCGGAGATTTTACATATCGATATTGATTCTGCCGAAATGGATAAAAATATAAATTCAAACTATCATTTAAGAGGCAATCTCAGCGAGGTTATTCCTGAGCTTACCGCTGCCATTGAGCAGCTGGACCACAGCGAGTGGAAGGCAGAGGTCAACTCATGGAGAAGACCTTTCAACCAAATTCAGATAGGCAGCTATGTAAATCCGCAAAAGGTAATTGAGACTGTTGACAGATATACGCCTGATGATACGATTGTAGTATCGGATGTCGGACAGCATCAGATGTGGGTGGCGCAGTTTTATAAATACAAAATGCCCAGAACAAATCTCACCTCAGGCGGTCTTGGAACGATGGGCTATTCAATGGGTGCGGCAATGGGCGCAGCAATGGGCTGCCCGGGGAAAAAAGTGGTTA
>CANQZA010000092.1 GCA_947628175.1 uncultured Clostridia bacterium
TTAGAACCTCCTATTCTGTATACATATGCAAGCTCAAGGAGCTTGTTGTCAACGCTTTGAATACCGGAAATTGTATTGAGCAGTACAGGCCAAAATGCACCTACAACAATAATAGAAATATTTGATGTTTCACCAAGACCGAAGATGATAATAAATATAGGTATAAGCGCAATAGTAGGAATAGGTCGAAGTACGCTTACTATAACTGAAAGCGCCTTGTTAATAGGTTCAAATAAACCCATAAGGAAGCCAATTATTGCACCGACTACAGTTCCGATTAAAAAGCCTGTAAATACTCGTCCGAAACTGACTAACAATGCGTTTTGAAGCTTGTTTGAGTCAATAAGCGACAGAAATGTCTGCCAAAGATTTGAAGGGGGCGGAACGAGAGTTGCCTTTACAACCCCTGCCGAAACTACAAGTTCCCAGAATACAAGCAGTATAATGGGAACTATAAGTGAAAGTCCCAAATATAATAACTTTTTCTTAATGCTTTTTTCATGTCTGTTCTTTGAATAACCAATCATTAGATTTCGCTCCATATGTTTTTGTATAGCGTATTTAAAGCATACTAAATATATATGCTTACTCATACATTAAAATTATACTGTTATGTCGAATTTTGTAAATATGAAAAAAATTTAAAAGTATTCATATATCGGCATTCAAAAAAACATCATTTTTTGGGTCGGCAGCAGGTTGCTTTAATAATTTATAAGTAATTCTTCTGCGATATTAAGTACTTTTTCAACATTGTTTTTATCTCTTTTAGAGTAATAAAAAGCAACAAGGATTTCCAGCATAGGACAGTCAACAGGATATACAGCTTTGATAAGTCTGTTATTTACATATTCAGTATTTTTTACTGCCACAAAGGAAGCAAGGCTGACAACATTCGGGGACATCAAAGTCATTTTGAGGGTGGCTTCTCTGTTAGGTGGATGGAGTATAGTTTCCTCGTCAAAATACTGCCAGAAAGACGGATTATCATAGTGAATTGCAGAAAGGTTTGAAGCTACAATGCACTGTTCCTTTATATCGTTAATTGAAACATATGATAATTGTGCAAGGGGATTTTTGGTGTTCATAAATACAGCACCGCTGCCCTTTGCAAGTACACGGTACTTCCAATTGTTTTCAAGAGATTTTTGCTTGATTTTCTCAAAGCTTTCGGGAGAGAAGAATTCAAGTGTAATCAGTGAATCTGCCTTAAATGAGGGCTTTGCAGTGAACTTTTTTGTTTCAATACCTTCAAAAGCTGAAATGCTTATATTACTGTATTTTTCACTGCAAATAGACATAATTTGAGGAACAATAGTGTCAGAAAGAACACCCCGGCTTTCAATGATTATGCTTTCGTTATGGGTTTTATTTTCTGAGAGATTGTACCACTCTGAAACAATATTAAGAATCTGTTCAACATCTTTCAGAATTCTTTTTCCGTTTTCGGTAAATTCAATTCCTTGGTTGGAACGTTTGAATATTTTTGTACCAAGCTCGTCCTCAAGTGCTTTCATTGAATAACTTAAATTTTGCCTTGTTATGAAAAATTCATTTGCAGCTTCGTTAAGAGATTTGAATTTGCTTATTTTTGTTAAATATTCAAGTTGTTTTATGTTCATATTCTTCACCCTTATAACCTTGAAAAATAGTAGGCTTTATAGGCATTATATAAAAAATGAAATTCAATGTCAATTTGAAAATCTTGTCAAAAAAAATTTGCTACGGGTGTAAAAAAAGCTGTGCTTTACAAATCGATGTGTTTGATTTAACATATAGTCACGCAAAACCTATAATTCCTACAGGAAATATAGTCGATGTGACTGACATTAATCTAAATTGGTAGCGTAGAAAGGAGAATGACTTTGGGTATTATTGATTTTAGAGTAAGACCGCCATACAAAAGTTATCTGAATTTTTTTACTGAGTATTATCGTGGAACTTTTAAAGATTTTCATGAGGGATTTCTCAGAACAAAATTTAAAGGCTCTGCATCAACCGCATCCTTTGACGAATTTATAGAGGAACTTGATAGAGCAGGTATTGAAAAGGCAGTCATTCCGGGCAGAGGTTTTATAGATATATCCAATGATGATTTATTTGAACTTGCAGATAAATATCCCGACAGATTTATTATTTTTCCGTTTGTGGATCCCCTTAAAGGACAGGAGGCACTTGATTATATTGATAAGTATGTCATTAACGGAAAGGGTAAAGGTATTGCTATTGAACCCGGACTGTCTGAAGAAGAGCCTGTAAGATATGATGATGAAAGATTATATGCAGTATATGAAAAACTTGAAAAAAATAATATTCCGCTGATGATTACATATAGTGTTCTTGCATATCACGATTACAATGGTGACAGTCCAAGGGAAATTGACAGTATTGCAACTGCTTTTCCGAATCTCACAATAATAGTTGCTCACGGCGGATGGCCTTGGACGCTTGAGAATATAACCATTGCTTTCAGAAGAAAAAATGTTTATCTTGTGCCGGATGTTTACGCCACAAGAGGTCCGGGAGCTGATGATTATATTACAGCAGCAAAATCTATTCTTAAAGATAAGATTATTTACGGTTCATCATATCCGGCTGCTCCTATTGAGGAAACAGCCGATATTGTAAAGAACGAATGGGGTCTTGACGAGGAAACAAAAGAAAAAGTTTTATATTTAAATGCGGCAAAGATACTTAATCTATAATTAAGCTTTTACTAAAAATTAAATTATTAGGAGTGATATTTATGAAAAGGTCAATTATTAAAAGAGGTATACTTATACTTTTATCTGCTGTACTGGCAGGTGTTTCATTGGTGGGATGTTCTGAAAATGACAGTAGTTCGTCAGATGCATCAGGAACAGGTTCTGAGAAAATAACAATTAATGTTGCAGATTCAACAGTTAATCAGTCGGTTTGGTTCCAATACGGTATAGATAAGGGGATATATGACGAATATCTGTCCGATTACAATGTTAAAATTAATGTGGGCGATTTTGAAAGCGGTCCTGCAATAAATGAATCCTACGCAACAGAAAATATGGATTTTGCAACAATGGGTTGTTTGCCGGTTGTGTCAGGTATAGCAAATGATTACGGATATAAGATAATTGCAAAAACATATGAAACATCAACAAGTACGGTTCTGATAGCTGCTGCCGATTCTGATATTGTTTCACCTGAAGACCTTAAAGGTAAAAAGCTTGGTACTTATATCGGCGGATTATATCACTATATTGCTATGCAGTTTATTTCAAAGGCAGGTCTGTCAAGTGATGAGGTTTCTATTATCAACACATCCACAGAAACCGCAACATCACTTCGTGCAGGTGAGATTGATGCGGCCGTAATAGGTTCGGTAGCTGCACAGGAGCTGATTGATGAAGGAACAGCAAAGCTTATATCAAATGATCCGGGTGTAGTTACACCGGGTCTGCTTGTGGGAAGTGAAGCGTTTGCCGAGAAATATCCCGAAATTACAGAAAAATTTATTGAAGCATTTATAGCAACAGTAACATATGTTAATGAAAACAAGGAAGATTATCTTCAGTATGTAAGTGATATTACAGGTACAAGTACAGAAAGTATTGAAAAAACCTGGGATGAAACCGATAGGACTGACTTTACATTTACCGACGAGGATTATGAGAGTTTTGACGAGCTTCTTGTATTTATGAGAGATAATGAACTTCTGACAAATGACAGTCTTACTACAGAAGATCTTTTCGACCTTACCTATGCAAAGGAAGCCGGAATAGAAAAATAAACCTCTTAGTTATTTTAAATAAATATATAACTTAATAACTTAGAAAAATCCGTATCAAAGCACGAGCTTTGATGCGGATTTTTGTATTGCAGGAAAATATTTTAAAAATATTCATTATGAAAAAATTTTCAAGTTTTTCATATTTACACATTTGGATTATTAGCTATAATAGTAGCTGTCAACAAAACATATATGTTTGGTATGTATTGATTTGTTTCACAGTCTTAAAGGATAGGAGGTATGAGTTTTGATGATTAAAAGATTAAAGATGATTAACAGCGGATATAGAGGTTATTACTGTTAACTTTGCTTATTTTAACAAAATAGAAAACATTATTATAAATTTAATTTTAGAAAGAGGTTATTAATATGGGTAGATTATTTACATCAGAATCAGTAACAGAAGGACATCCCGATAAAATTGCAGATACAATATCGGATGCAATTCTTGACTCACTTATAGCAGAGGATCCCCACGCAAGAGTTGCGGCTGAAACAACAGTAGCTACAGGTCTTGCACTTGTAGTAGGAGAAATATCAACAAAGGCTTATGTTGATATTCCAAAAATCGTAAGAGAAACAATTCGTGAAATCGGATACACAAACAACGGAGCAGGCTTTGACGCTGACTCAATCGCAGTATTAACATCTATTGACGAACAGTCAGCAGATATTGCATTGGGAGTTGATAAAGCATATGAGCAGAAGCAGAGCGATACAGATGAAGACTTCGGAACAGGTGCCGGAGACCAGGGTATTATCTTTGGTTATGCAACAAATGAAACTCCCGAATATCTTCCGCCGGCAATTTCATTTGCACACAGACTCACAAGAAAGCTCACAGAGGTACGAAAGAACGGAACGCTTCCTTATCTTCGTCCCGACGGCAAGTCACAGGTTACGGTTGAGTTCGATGGTAACGGAAAGGTAAAAAGAATCCATACAATAGTAATTTCTGCACAGCATACTGAAGATGTTACACTTGAGCAGATAAATGCAGATGTTAAGAAATATGTAATTAACGAGGTTATTCCTGCCGAGCTGATTGATGGCAATACACTTTATTATATCAATCCGACAGGAAGATTTGTAATCGGCGGACCTCAGGGTGACGCAGGACTTACGGGAAGAAAGATTATAGTTGATACATACGGCGGCGCAGGCAGACACGGTGGCGGTGCTTTCAGCGGAAAGGACCCAACAAAGGTTGACCGCAGTGCAGCATATGCCGCAAGATGGGTTGCAAAGAATCTTGTTGCAGCAGGAGTTGCGGACAAGCTTGAAATTGAAGTAGCATACGCTATCGGCGTAGCAAGTCCTGTTTCTGTTGCAGTTGATACTTACGGCACAGGAAAAATCTCAGAAGAAAAAATTGAAGAGATCATCTCTAAGGTGTTTGATCTTCGTCCAAAGGCAATTATCGCAAATCTTGATCTTCTCAGACCAATCTACAAGCAGACAGCTGCTTACGGTCACTTCGGCAGAACTGACATTGATCTTCCGTGGGAAAGATTGGATAAGGTAGAAGAAATTAAAAGTTATCTTTAATTCAAATAATAAAGTAAAAGATAGGGGAATAGGTTATGAAAAAAAGATTATTTGCAAAAATATTGTCAGCAGTGCTAATTCTTTCACTTGCAGCAGTTTCACTTGTGGGTTGTTCATCAGAAAACTCATCATCAGAAAATTCATCAACAGATACCACATCAGCTAAAAGTTCAGGCACAAGCGATTCGTCTGAGACGGTAACAATCCGTCTTGCTGATATGCCTACGTATGCTGTAGCATTCTTCGGTTATGCAGAGAAGGCTGGCGTCTTTGATGAATACTTTGCAGATTATAATGTTGATTTTGAAATAAGTTCATTTGAAAGCGGCCCTGCCGAAAATGAATCCTTTGCAGCAGGTAAGCTTGATTTTGCGATTATGGGAAATATGCCTGCAACAACAGGTGTAACAAGTGAATATGGTGACAAAATAATTGCGGTTGCGTATACATCTGAATATCCCGGCGCAGTAGTAGTTCCTGTTGACTCGGATATTAAAACCGTAGAAGATCTTAAAGGGAAGAAGGTAGGTACTGTTATAGGTGGTGGTTATCACTATTATACAGGTGTTTATCTTTCAGAAGCAGGACTTACAATAGACGATATTGAGCTTATCAATACCGGTTCTGATACAGCCACAAGTCTTAGAAGCGGAGAAATTGACGCAGGTGTTGTTGATCCCTCAGTTGCACGTCAGCTTGTAAATGACGGTGACGGTAAAATTATCAAGGAGAAGTACGATTCACAGCCCATGGGCGTTGAATCGTA
>CANQZA010000093.1 GCA_947628175.1 uncultured Clostridia bacterium
TGACGGTGGCCTTATTTCGCCGTCACGGTGGCCTTAAAACTCCGTGCAAGTGGACTTTCCAGAACGTAATTTAGGCAGCAGCCATAAGCCGCTTTTGATCTCCTTCGGCCTTTTCGTCGTTTAATTGCTTAAGCTCGGCCTTCTTCTCCTTGACCGGCTCTTGCAAGGATTCGATCTCAGCCGTTACTTGGGCAATTCGCTCATCAATCGTGAGCACGGGTTTGTTCTTTGATCCTTTCGGGCGCGGCATTGCGATTCAGTCCTTTCTGCTTTGTGATTACATAGTATATGCGAATTTGGAGAGAAATGCAATCAGGTAAACAAAACAAAGCTATTCACTACTCTTCTTCCGCCGGAATAATCTACAATAGGCGATTAAATCCCCTTTTTCCTATGTTCCTTTCACGAATCGCCTCACCGCTTCGGCCATATCACCCTGCTTGGCAAATACGTCCTGCAGAAGCGTAAGCTGTGCGTGGGTGCGCACAAGGTTCCTAAATTGCAATAGCAAATTGTAATTTAGGATTTATCTACAATCGCATCTTTGCTATAATTTTTTTGAAAACTGGTATCTCAGATTTTATATACAGACCGACTAACGAAACAAACAATAAAATTTCTATCGCAATGAACCTATTCCCCCAATATGCAATAATCATCTGAAATAACAATATAAAATAAGTCGATACTTCAATAATAGTGTTGTTTTTTAATCTTATTAATTTTTTTACAACAACAAATCTTAAAACCCATTGAGACGAGAACGCAACCATCGTCGCAATCGCCGCGCCATACGCTCCAAAATGTGGTATCAAAGCAAAATTCAAAACAGTATTCACTAGAGCAGCACTAATTGCTGTAACTGCAATTAGTTTTGTTTTTTTTAAGGAACTTAGTAAGTTCTCACATGATCCACTAAGCTGTCCCATTAATGCTGCCACCAAAAGTGGTGGCACATAATGCCATGCCACAAAAAAGTCTTCTGAAAACAGTAATTCTGACAGAAATACATTCATTATAATAAGGAAAGAACAAGCTAGTACTGAACAACCGCTGATTAACGCGTAGCTTTTCCCCAAGAATCCATCTTTATCTTCTATGTCTAAGTCTTTGATAGCTGAAATAGAGTGTGCTCTAGAAACAACTGAGCCTAATGTTGAAATTATTGTAGGAATTTTCGATGAGACTGCATATATACCAACCGATGACAGTCCTGCAAAATATGTTAATATATATCTGTCTGAAGCGTTATTGATCCACCATGAGATTGCGCTGAAAATCATTGGTATGCTAAAAAAAAGCATTTCCTTTTTTAGCATATAGTTTTTAATCTTAATATTTGTATACTTATATAGCGTGGCACCGAAGTATATAATTATGATACTAATAAGTTGTCCTATGGCATTTGCTATCAAATAACCGCTGAGACCAATCTTTAATACCGAAAGTAGGAATAAATTTAAAATGACAGTAACAACAGTTCCAACGATACTTGAAACAGTCAAAATTTTTATTTTACCAATACCACGACAAAAATATGAAAAAATGTTTGTAAGAGCTCCTGTGAAATATGTAATAATGAAAAATACACAATAGCCTATAGGCAATGAAAAAATACCAGTGGCTTCTAAAACAATGGACAGAAGAATAATAAGTAGTCCACCTTTTAATGTAATACTAAGTCCGTTTGAAAAAACTTCACTCTTATCACACTTTATGTCCATCGAAAAACGCAATACCGCATCTTGTATCTGTAAAGTAAGAAACGGCGAGACTAGCTGAACAGTATTAAATAGCAAATCGGCAGTTCCATAATCTTCTGTCGTAAGGCACCTTGTATATAAAGGTACAAGGAAAAATGATATGGTTTTAGGTATGAAACTTGCAATAAAAAATAGCCCCATATTTTCAAAAAGAGTTAAATACTTGCTCTTCATTCTTCTTACCTCTTTTATACCATTACTTTCACGGCGAAAATAATACTTATTCTTTTAGATTATCCATTTTTGATACATCCTAATAAGCTATCAGTTTTCCTATTGATTGGCATTGCAATATCAACGCATCTCATCCAATTTTCACTTCACTACTACATACCTAAAATAATTTCCGGCTCCTCTGGCATTCCCAGCACATGCACTCTCTCTGTATCCACAATACTTATAGTCACCTTCGTGCTCTTTTCAATCATGTAATTATATCGCAAAACTATATACTTTAATATATATATTTATTTTAATTCATTTTTTGTTCTGTCACTTTCTCATAATGTTTCATCTGAAATCGTTTGTAAACGACTGCCGCCAAAAGCGACATCAAAAACACTACAGCCGACAACAGCACTACTGAAATGCCCTCCACAAACTGATTTTCAATCAGCCCATCTCTAATAACCCTTGACATGATATCCCATATTCCTGCATGAAATAGATAAATCAGAAAAGTATATCCTGCAAGCTTTGAAAAGTCCCTTTTGATGTCCATAACTGAAAATCCTGCAAAAATCAGACAAGAGGCTAAAACTTCAATGGGCGCAAGGGGCGCGTATGAAAACGGATTTTTATAATACTGCATGACATCTACTTGCAGCCCTTTTAAACCACGGATATAATTTATATACGCCAAAATAACATTGATCGCCGTTCCAAAAGAAATCAGCAGCAGCGCAGTACGGTTGCTTTTTCTAACCTTGCCCCATTGGTGGAGCTTATACCCCATCAGAAAATAGCTCAAAAAGTAAAATTGCCAACCTATATCCCACTTCAGAATATGCTCGCTGGTTATGTAGCTCAAGCTTGCAAGGATAAGAAATACCACGGTTATATTGCCGTATAGGTTTACCCCCCCCCGCGTAAATCTGCGGCGAGACGTATCACAAAGGGTACGGCAAGATACAGTCCAACTAAAGTAAATAAATACCAAAGATGATAATATGGATTGCCTACTACTATATTTTTGAAGACAGAGATCAGTCCTGGCAGAACGTAATCGGTTCCGTGCTTTTTGAATATAAATACTCCTGCCATAAGTCTTGCAATGCCATAAATTACATAAAGCATGCAAAAGATTGCACTTGTAATGCCGATGTTCTTGAACGATTTTTTGTAGAAATACTTGTAATCAGCGTTCCGCTCATCCGCAAGGATAAAAGCGCCGGAGAGCATGAAAAAACATGGAACGGCAAAACTTGCCATGGTAACTATTAACATAGTTGGGAAGCGACAGCCTTCCGGAACTCTCATTTCGTTAAACTGTAGGAAAAATCCTGAAACATGGGTCATCACAACGGCAAAAGCTGAAAATATCCTTAGCAAGTCAAAATTTGATTCACGAACCTTGGGCATAAAATCAAACTCCTTTTTTGAGAAATTCTTCCAGTTCCTCTGGCGTTCCCAGTACATGAACCTTTTCGGCATCCACAATACTTATAGTCACCCTCATACCCTTTTCAATCATGTAATTATACAGCGGCGCAATATACTTCTCGTTCTTTTCCATCTTGCTGCCGTCAGCGTAATATTCCTCGCAAAGCTTTTTATACAGCTTTGCCGAACTGAAATAATACGCGCCGAGGGTGCAGTTGTCGGAGATACGTTGTTTTTCCCTGACCTCGATCACATTTCCGCTTTCATCAAGTTTTGCAAAACTCCAATGGTCTCCGTTGGCGTGAAAACACGGGATATGCCCATCGCCGGAAATATCCTCATACTTCATCTCGTTCGGCTCAACATATGTATCGATGTTGTAGACCATTATCTCCTCATCAGGATCACAGTACGGAATCGCAAGCATACAAGTGGTCGCCTGTCCGTCGGTCTGGTAGTCAATGCCTACTATTTCAATATTTGAAATGCCGTAATTCGCCATATGCTCGCGGATAAATTTTTCGCTGTCATCTTCCTTGCGAACGACAAAAATATATTTTGATACATTTTTGTTGTATCCTACAAGGCTGTCCATCGACCAGTCGAAAAGCGTCTTGCTCTTTGCCTCAATCATATATTTGGGGCAGTTGTACCCGGCTTTTCTGAACCGCGATCCGAGCCCCGCCATAGTAATAATGACTGTCATTTTTGCTCTCCCCTTATTCCGATTTTTCTTTTGAGCGATTGCAGATCCCGACAAGCTCGTCAATGGTACAAGAAAGGAACTCGTCAGGTCTGACGGTTCTGTCATCCACATAGAATCCCTTATGCCCGGGCCAGGGCTTGCCATAGATGATTTCATCATAGGGGATATCCCATTTGTCAAGCCACTCCAAAAGGATTCTCGCCGTTTTCTTGTTGATCACACCGATATTTCCGTTGTAGGAATTCATGTTCCGAGAGGTGAACAGCACGATCTTAGCGCCGTTTGCCTTGTAGTATCTGAGTCTTTCTACCATATTCCGATATGGGACAATATCCTCATATCTTTCTTCTTTTTTCTTGATCGGACACAACGTTCCGTCAATATCAAAGACAAAGGTATATTCTTCAAACATCCTTCCCCACCCCGCTTGTCGTAATATCCACAACTCTGTTCAGTATATCGAGCCCAGTGCAAAGCATGACCAACTGCTGCTTAAAACTTTCATTATGCAGGGGAATCATGCTCAAAAACAGCAGCGATTCGATCAATTCTATTTTCCTGACGTCCCCGCCGATTTCTTCACGGAACGTTTCCACAAAGATTTTGTATAAGTCAAAACTGTTCTTTTTCTCATGGATTCGATAAGTGAGCGTAACACTGTCCGGGTCAAACGCCACGTCGAACAATTCTTTAATGATGTAGTCGTACTTTCCGTCAACGCTGTGGAACAACTTAGCCATTTCATATCGCCGGTCACCGTACAGATCATACGCACCGAATTTTCCACGAGGGTCGATCACCTTAATGAAAGACAGATTACTGTCAACCATGATATTGGAAAAACAAAGATCTCCATGAATGATCGTAAAGTCCTCAACATCATAAAGGAGTTCGGGGATGATCTTTTTCAACAGCGCGATCACCTTATCGAGGTCAATATACTTTCTTCCGTTGATCGAAATGTCTCTTTCAAAGAAGCACTTAAAGCGTTCACCCCCCTCCGCTTTAAGTTTATCAAATCTTTGGATTGTCTTGATAAGATACATTTCCTCCAACGACGGAACGATTTTTTCGTCTCTCACGGTGTATCTCCTAAGGTCGTCGCAAACAAACTTGACGCGATTAAAGATATCGCTCCACTGCTGTTTCCCCAAATCGCCATAAAGAAACAATTCATGCAGCGTATGATACGAATAGTATTCCATAGATACATACGGATCGTCATACGCGGTCGAATAGTCAAAAATCCTCGGCCGGACATATTCAATATCGCTGGGAAGTTTCAAATACCACTTTATTTCGCCGATAAGCTTATTTTTATCATCGCTGGTCTTTCTTAAGATCCCCCTGTTTTTATCGACCGCGATATGATTGAACTCCCTCGCCCGCACTTCAAGTGTGGAGTTGTAATATTTGTCTTGATGCCCAATATCGAACCAATTCTCCGTCAGAATTGCTCTCATCGGGTATTTTTCACTGTACCGCAACAGCGCAAAATAGAAGGAGCTCATCGAAAGCTCTTTTTGTACAAAGGCTACTTCGAGGCACTTGCGGAAATATTCGCTGTCCACGATACTGAACATGCCTACGAAAAGCTTTTTCTTTTTATCTGAATCGAGCGATTCCTTGTCGTAAATATTGGTTATCCTGCCATTTACCTCGTCGAAATACGTCCAGGTTTCGGACATATAGTCCTCATAACAGTAAAACGCGTCCACACCGGCAATCGTGGATATATCGTCCATTACGATTGTATCCGCAAAGTTGATAATGACGGGCTCGGAAACGTCTTGCAAAGCAAAGTACACCGTGTGACCAAGGTCGCTCAATGTATCGAGAACGCGAATCCTTACGCCGTTGTTTATGTTCTTCTCAAGCCGCCGTTGTACTTTTTCGGCTTGT
>CANQZA010000094.1 GCA_947628175.1 uncultured Clostridia bacterium
CCCCGATCTACGACATAAAGCCCTACCTGCCCCTGTACGACTGCCACCCGGACGCCGCAGGCGGGATCTCTGAGGAGGCAATAAAACATCGCCTCGACGTGGTCATACCAAAGGAGCTTGAAGCCACCATTCCCGCCGACAAGCTCCCCGCCCTCAGCGAGTGCCTCGCACAAGACATTCGCCCCGCATATCAGGACGACGGCAGAGCGTACAACGTGGACTTTTCCAACCTCACCATCACCTTCACCGTAAACAATAACACGCTGCTCGTAACATCCGTCACCCCAATCGTCCAATAGTTTCAATAAAGAAAACTACATTCGTCATATAACCAAATCGGCAGTTTATCAATTAAAATCAAGTGATAAACTGCCGTTTTTGAGCTTTTAAGAAAAGCGAACGCAAAAGACAAAAATGAAAATTTTCAATTTATGTTCACCGCTTCTACATCAATCAGAAAAGAATAACCGGAAAATCAGTTATAATTTATACTGCTTTTTGTGTCTGTCGTTTTGATATATGTGCTATTATCGCAAAGCCAGATAAACAAGACTTATTATTATAATACAACAATCAGTCGTCGAAAAATTATGTAAAAAGTTTCAGGCGCCGCCGCATTGTCGACATCTGTTCGCTCGGGTTTCAAATATCTGCGACATATGAATATTCAGATGTATTCATAACCCAAAATGCTCTTCTGCAATTTCTTTCAACTGTGCCGCTATATAAGAAAATTCCCTGTTCAAATCAAGTGTTTTAACGCTGATTTGATTCCCGCTCATCTTATATGTGTTGTTCGGCTGAATAGCCTCATCTGTCGCCGCATATAAAAGCATTCCGGCAACAATATGCGGACGATTTCCAAATTCCGCATCTTTATTTTTCACATATGTAAATATTTGATACAAATTTGCAGAGTGCAACGTGTGAACATCAAATTGTGTTTGCATTGTATGTGCATAATACTTTGCATCAATAATGAGAGTTGTGTCGTCATGGCTGAGCATAATATCGCTCTGCATAATCGGCAACAAAGTGCCGACACCATCATCCAAAGCCCAGGATATCTGCGAAGCGGCTGCTTTTATTTGCGGGCACTCTTTTATATAATATTCAAGAATAAATTTTTCATATAGGCGACTCATACATTGGTCGTTTATATAAGAAGCCAGCTTATAGTCCCCCGCCTCGGTTGTCATCAACAGCCCTTCTATAACCAGTTGGCACAAACTAATCAACATCCGATATGATGCATTGCTCCTTTGGAATCGAATTGTGAACCAATCAATAGAATTTGGTTCTATTTCTGCAACTTGAGAGAAAAACAGCATTTCTTTTTTTAATTCGCTTTTGTATTTTGTGTCAACATTTGCATGGCGAAGCAAAAGCATAGAGGTGGTTTTGATTATTTGATTAAATATATTATTTTCTGTAAGTTCGTCATACTCACACGTCAGCGCTTTTCTTCTGTTTATTTTATTTTTCACCGTTCCAACCATATCGATTTTGCCACGCACGACCATAAAATCATCCTTATGACTGGAATACTCCCGATATAAACCCTGTTTGATTTGATGTCCTATACCCTGAGCAAGGATCGCTGCTAAAAGATTGTGTATGTTTTCAAATTTTTCGGCAGCAACATTTATATAGTCGCCTTGATGCAAATCAAAAAACGCATATGACAACATATAATAGATGTTCTTAATAAAGATAGTCTTATCTTTGATCATTGAAATACACCATGCAAATTATTTTCCCAGCGTTGAAGTTTAGCGGAATCATCAAACCAATACTCCCTGAGCATAGGAATAATATCATAGTCCACCACGGAATGTAGCCACTCTTCAGTACAATTCTCTCTGTCACAAAAATAACTATGTCCTATACAAAAACCTTTTCCAAGCGATCTGTCAAGCGCTATTTCCCGATTTAATTCTTTTATTTTTGTTATAAGATCATTAAATGTTTCGTTGTTCAAGCCATTTTGATAGTGAATGAACCCATCCGAATCAAAGCCCGGCTCCATTTCAAAGAAGCTAAATCGACGACGCAGTGCATAGTCGATCATCGCAAGACTTCGATCAGCAGTATTCATCATCCCGATGATGTAAAGATTCTTAGGGACAGAAAATGAGAGTCCATTATAGGCAAGCGTTGATTGTGTCCCTCTATAATCTTTCTCAATCAACATCAACAATTCTCCGAAAATCTTACTCATATTGCCGCGATTGATTTCATCAATAATAAAGAAGAAATCCTTATCCGGCTGATTTGCGGCTTTTTGGCAAAATCTATAAAAGATACCGTATTTTAATTCAAATCCATCTTCAACCGGCTTATACCCCATCATAAAGTCCTCATAAGAATAATTCTGATGGAACTGAATAAATTCGATACGATCATTATCCTTTTCGCCCATCATCGCCCAAGCCAATCGCCTTGCAGCAAAAGTTTTTCCAACACCCGGGGCGCCCTGCAGAATTATATTCTTCTTGTTCTTAAGCACCCCCGTGAGACTCTCATAGCGCTCTTTTGTCATGAAAACATCATTCAGAAAATCGGCTTCTTTATAGATGGAAACCGAAGTCTCTGTCTTTACAGGGTTTTCCTCTCGTATCATATCCAGAATAAAATCGTATTCTCCTTTCGTAAGCCTGAATAAACTGCCCTGCGGATTTTGGAAATATTCCATCCGACTCAATTCCGGACATCTTTTCAAAGTAGCATAATCAATGGGAGCTGTTAACCCTTCAATTTTCTCAAAATATAACTTTTCGCCATCTTGCGCTGCAGTTATTTTCCCAATCGCCACAATTTGCTTTACAGGATTAGATGCGTAACCTATAACCATATCGCCCGCCTTTGCATCAAGAAAATTCTGAAAAATGCGGCGTTTATTGCCATTCTCATTATAAAGCGTATACGATTGAACCTCTCCAACAGCAATATTCGTAAAACTCCAAATTCTCGGATTGGCATTCAACCACCAATATCCCCGATTTTCATCTGATTCGTCAGACGCATACAATTCAATATCGCTCAAATCGATCTTATCAAGCGCTGCAGACAGTTCATCCCTGAGCTTCCATACAAAGCTACCCTCTTCGCTCCTATCTGCGCAACGTCCCAAATAAAGCACCGACCACCACCGTGTCGTCCCATCATCATGAGCGTCCGGCACAATTTCTGCGGCCTTACACACCCTTTGAGCAAGTATAATAGAGCCTCTGTTATAGAAATTCTTTGTTTCGCCGTATTTTACCGCAAGCTGTGTGCAAGAAGCCGCCCCGCCATAATCTTTCATGCGCTTCATAATTTTTAATGCATCGGTCGTAAATACTGTTTCATCTTTTAGTAGCCTGCTCCAATCATCAATATTGAGTTTGGGATCATAGCCTGCCCCGTACCACTCAGTAGTAGTATCCGTTGCCACATTCTTTTGTGAATATGATTTATTTATAAAGTATCCGATATCCAATGTCACCGTTCTCAATTCCGGATCGGAGTAGCATCCCTC
Organism: uncultured Clostridia bacterium; assembly: GCA_947628175.1. Classification (GTDB taxonomy): domain Bacteria; phylum Bacillota; class Clostridia; order Oscillospirales; family Acutalibacteraceae; genus Eubacterium_R. The sequence continues at coordinate 3,521 of CANQZA010000094.1, forward strand.
ATTCAACTGTGACCGAAAAGCAATAACCAAATCTGAATCCTGTTTAATGGCCTCGGTTATTTCGTTGTAGAACTTAAGAAAATTACGAATATTATTGGCATAAGCGCCTTTCTTAAAATTATAATCCGCATTGAGTTCGGTGGCGACTGTCTTAACCTCTCCGTATTTGTAAATATAATATTTATCCGGATAGCGCAACCAAAGATACGTACTTATAGCGTTTTCATATTGATAGTGTTGCCTTGCTCCATTCCCATACTGTTCTAAAAGAGAAGTAGATTGTGTCTTGAAGCGATCTATCCTTTCGACCACATCCTTGCTTTCGTCAAACAACTCAATAAACATGGCTCGCACCTTTTCCGGTGCCGCTGTGGCAAAACTAATCAGCATCTGTTTGGGAAAATTATTATTAGATGCCAGCAGATTATACGTTTTATCTAAAGAACGATAAAGCATCCCGGAAAAGTCGGAAGCGTTCACATCCCAATTATCCTGAAAGCACTTGATGGCTTCCCATTTGTATTTTTCCTCATTCCACCAAGATGCAAAATCTTTCTTATACACCTTAAGAATTTCATTAAGCCGAGCGTAATTAAACATAAAATAGTATAACCTCCCAAACTACTTATTGCACATTTGCAGCAATAGTGTCTTACAAAATATTTTAGCACATAATTGCGTATAATGCAACGGCTACGATGACGACGCAGATTACATCGTCATCACAGTAAGCGGCGGCACGCTGTCTGTAACATCCGTCACCCCAATCGTCCAATAGCTTCAATAAAGAAAACCACATTCGTCATATAACAAAATCGGCAGTTTATCAATTAAAATCAAGTGATAAACTGACTTTTTTGCAATTTGTGAAGTGTAGTTACAAAAATGAAATGTGGGGGAAATGTTATTTGTTATCGGCAAATTTTACAAGGTGTTCATATTGAAATATTCTTTGTCACAAGGGCTTGGATGCGAAATTTATCACTCTCTTTTCTTTCTCGGAAGCGTAGCGACAGGCATAGGACAAAATGTCGTTTGAGCCGTCGGCATAGAGGAATATATAGTCGCTCATATCTATCATGGCACAGATTTTTCTGAGGATATCGGCCTTTCTTTGCTCGCTTGGTCTTATGTCGCAGCCCGTGCGCATGTCGACGTCGCCAAGCCCAAAGCTAAGACAGCACATCAGCGTTATGCCAATATCCGGATATTTGCGCCTTTTGGCTGCGGCTATCTCCGACATAAGTCCTGCAAGGTCGCCCATGCAATCGAACAAGAACACTCTTACTCCGTCATCTATCACCCTGTCCGCATATATCCCGACTCTCTCTTTCAATTCGCTTGAAAGCATACCCGAGCCAAAACATGAACAAATCTTTGACTTTGTCAACATAAAAAGTGCCGCTCCTTCAGAACGGCACTGTAGAATACCGTTCCATAGTTGCAACACTAGTAAACTTCATCCTTATGACGATCGTTCGGAACAGATATCACTACCTATTTTGTACGATCGCCAAGGACATATGCAAAAATACCTAACAAATTAAATAGGTATAGGATGAAAAATTATTTTACTAATGTTGCGAATTTATTTTACCACTGTCCAAAGGAAATAGCAATCTCAAAATGAAATTTGTTCAAAGCCCCTGTAAATAGACCGCCGCAACAACAAAAACGCCCTCACAGGCGTTTTTGGCGGAAACGGTGGGATTCGTAGCACATAGTGCGTAGTAGCGTAGCGTCAGCCACGGGACGGGGGTTCGCACAGCATAGCTGTGCCTTGGGCGCAAGCACAAGTGAAGACCGCCGCAACAACAAAAACGCCCTCGCAGGCGTTTTTGGCGGAAACGGTGGGATTCGTAGCACATAGTGCGTAATAGCGAAGCGTCAGCCACGGGACGGGGGTTCGCACAGCATAGCTGTGCCTTGGGCGTAAGCACAAGTGAATACCGCCGCAACAACAAAAGCACCCTTGCAGGTGCTTTTGGCGGAAACGGTGGGATTCGTAGCACATAGTGCGTAGTAGCGTAGCGTCAGCCACGGGACGGGGGTTCGCACA
>CANQZA010000095.1 GCA_947628175.1 uncultured Clostridia bacterium
CATACACATCATCGAGCCGCTCGACGTACTTGATTTTCACAATTTCATGGCGCACAGCTATATGATCCTGACCGACAGCGGCGGGATCCAAGAAGAGGCTCCGAGCCTCGGCAAGCCTGTCCTCGTCATGCGAGATACGACCGAACGCCCGGAGGGGATCCAGGCGGGAACGCTGAAACTCGTTGGCACAGACGAAGAAACTATTTATACGGAGTTTCAACATCTGCTGACTGACAAGACGGCGTATGACGCCATGGCAAAAGCGAGCAATCCGTATGGCGATGGGCATGCTTGCGAGAGAATAGCGAGAGTATTGAATAATCAGACTTAAAATAAAAACGGGGTTTTACCAATGCACAAAGTAGGAATTATGACATGGTTTCAATACCATAATTACGGCACAGCGTTACAAGTTACTGCTTTGTCAGAAATATTAAAGAAAATGGATTGTTCTGCTGTTGTAATTCAATATTACACGAAGCCCAACATAGCTGAACGCGTGAACAAATCATTTTTTCGGGGGTTTGCGCGTAAAGTCGTGTACAGACTAAAGTATTTCGGTAAATCACAGTATTCATCAGTGGAAAGAGAAAAGAGATTTGATGACTTCCTATCTAATCATTTGCAGTTTACCGATAAATGCGAGACCTTGTCTGAGCTTGAAGCATTAAACAATGAATTCGACTATTTTGTTTGTGGAAGCGATCAGATTTGGGCTCCGTCCTGCTTTGATTCGCATTATTTTCTTGACTTTGTTTCCGAAAATAGCAAGAAAATCGCATATGCGCCGAGTGTCGGACTACCCAAAATAGAAAATGAAGAAATAAAAAAAGAAATGGCGAGGCTGTGCTCAACGTTTGCACATCTTTCCTCGCGAGAAGAATCCGGGTCAAAAATTATACATGATATTACCGGAAGAGAGGTAGAAACTGTTCTCGACCCAACGCTACTGTTGAGTAAAGATGAATGGAATAATTTTAAATCAACAGACATTAACATTTCAAATTTTCCATATCTTCTTGTCTATATGTTGGGGCAAAATAAAAAGCAATGGAAAATGATACATAAAACAGCGTCAAAGCTCGGTCTTGAAATCAGAGTAATTCCGGTATTTAGAAAAGATTTCATGCGTAAAGGGTGTATAAAATATCCGGTTGGTCCGGCAGAATTTCTTTCGCTGATAAGCTCTGCGTCATTTGTGTGTACAGATTCATTTCACGGAATGGTATTTTCAGTGAATTACGGAAAGCAATTTGCAGTATTTGAACGCTTTTTACCAGACGATCCGATAAATCAGAACAGCAGAATATATAATCTTGCTGAAAAGCTCGATTTGAAAAACAGAATCTTAGCAAAAGATAGCAACATAAACATAATCAGTAGTGATATCGATTATGATCGTGTACATTTCAAATTAAATTCACTTATTAAGGAATCGCTGAAATACTTGCGAGAAAGTCTACACATAGAATAAATGGGAATCATTATTTTTGCAGACTAAAAAATGTATATCGAAGAGGTAAATAAAATGTCCACATATTACTCAGCAGAACAGAATGTTCAAATATTAATAGCGTTAATGAAAGCACATGGTGTCAAGAAGGTTGTAGCAAGTCCGGGGTCTACCAATACTTGTTTGGTAGCCAGTTTGCAAAACGACCCGGATTATGAGATGTATTCATCCGTTGATGAACGCTCGGCAGCATATATTGCGTGTGGATTAGCGGCTGAAACAGGTGAACCTGTTGCTTTGAGTTGCACACAGGCGACCGCATCAAGAAATTATCTTCCCGCATTGACAGAGGCGTATTATAGAAAGCTCCCTATTTTAGCTATTACATCTACTCGTGCGGAAGAAGAAGTAGGTCATAAGCTGCAGCAAGTGATTGACCGAAGTGTTTTGCCGAACGATACAGTGCGCTTGAGCGTTTCATTGCCGTCCATTCATACAGAGAAAGAGAAATGGGCTTGTGAGGTTAATGCCAATCGAGCGCTGCTTGCATTGCGTCATCACGGAGGTGGACCTGTACATATCAATCTTGGAACGGAGTATACGCGCGATTTTTCTGTTCGGGAATTGCCGAGCGTTCGCGTTATCAGACGTGTTACATCAGATGGGGATTTTCCGAAACTTATGCCCGGACGGGTTGGTATTTTTGTTGCTTCTCATCTGCCGTGGACTGAAAAACTAACGGCTTTAGTAGATTCTTTTTGCGAAAAATTTAATGCAGTGGTTTTATGTGATCAGACAAGCAATTATCGCGGTAAGTATGGCATAATGGAGCACATAACGGCAACACAGCAGGAATATACCATACCTTGCAATAAAATAACGACATTGATTCATATTGGCGATATGTCTGGCGTTTACTTTTCGTTTCAATCAGAACAGGTATGGAGAGTAAGTCCTTGCGGAGAGATCACAGATCCATTTGAAAAGCTAAGCCATGTATTTGAAATGCAGGAAGAGAACTTTTTTGAACACTATGTGAAAGAGGAGAATGTTTCGGAAAAGCCTACCACAACATTCTATCATGAGTGGCTAACGGAGTATGTTCAGCTTATTGAAGTTGCACAACAAAAGCATGATGAAATGCCGTTTTCAAATGTTTGGATCGCACAGGAAACAATCGGTTTGCTGCCGAAAAACGCTGTTCTACATCTTGGTATATATAATTCTTTGCGCTCATGGAATTTTTTTGAGGCTCCCAAAGAAGTTTTAGCCTATGCAAATGTGGGCGGCTTTGGCATCGATGGAAATGTTTCATCTCTCATTGGTGCGTCGTTAGCTTATCCTGACAAATTGTATTTTGGCGTTGTCGGGGATTTGGCATTTTTCTATGATATGAATTCCTTGGGCAACAGGCACGTAGGGAATAATATTCGGCTGATGATCATCAATAATGATGGAGGCGCAGAATTCCGCATAACGGATGGATTTGCTTATCAAGCGGGCATAGGTGATGATACCTCTAAATATATTTCCGCCGGGGGGCATTATGGCAAGCAGTCTCGCCAACTCGTCAGACATTATGCCGAAGATCTGGGTTTTACTTATCTTTCTGCATCTAATAAAGATGAATACATAAAATGTGTTGAACAGTTTGTATCACCGCAAAAAAGTGAAACGCCAATTTTATTTGAGATATTTACTGACGCAAACGATGAACGCGAAGCGCTTAACATTATGTATCATCTGAAAAAAAATCCACTATCAACAGCTAAGAATTTAGCTAAATCTGTTCTCGGCGAAAAAGGCGTTCAAGTTGTAAAAAAAATAATACGAAAGTGACTGAAAGATTAAAATTCAAATGAAATTTGAGGAAAAACAAAAATGATCAGAATTAAGAATATTATAAAATCTGCTATCATGATGCTGAAAGCAGAAAAGAAAATCCCTATACCGAATCCAGTAAATACTTCGGAACTTCTAAAAGGCAAAGTTGCTCTTATTACCGGTGGCAGCAGCGGAATCGGTTTCGCTATGGCGGAAAGCTTCCTGAAAAGCGGCGCCAAGGTGATCATTGCCGGAACAAAGGAAGAAAAGCTACGCTCATGCTGTGCTAAACTTGGAGGGGGGGCAAATCTTGCATATATAGTGATTGATGTTAATGAAGTTCAATCTATGTCTGAGAAGGTTAAAACCGCCGCAGCATATTTTTCTGAAAACAGAATAGATATTCTTGTGAATTCCGCAGGAGTAGTAAACCATTCGGACTTTTTAAATATGTCCGAGCAGGAGTACGATCATATCATGGACATCGACGCGAAAGGTACGTTTTTTATGTCTCAGGCAATTGCCAAACATATGATAGATAATAATATTAAAGGACATATTCTTAATATCTCTTCATCTTCATCTTTACGTCCGGCATGGACACCATACCAGATGTCAAAGTGGGCGGTGCGAGGCTTGACCCTTGGAATGGCTGACAGGCTATTACCTTACGGTATAATTGTTAACGCCATAGCTCCCGGACCTACTGCAACACCGATGTTTGGAATGAAAGATGGAGACAACATTTATAATGATTTTTGCCCCGCCGGAAGATTTGCGATGCCGGAGGAGATAGCATACCTTGCAACTTTTATGGTTAGTGATATGGGCAATATGATCGTTGGAGATACTTTCTATATGACTGGAGGAAGCGGTACAATATCCTTGCATAATTAAAGCATTATTTTTTTCGTTATGAATGGGGATATTTTTACATTACGATAAAGTTGGGTGATGTAAAATATCCCAGACAAAAATAACGTATTTGTGATTGAATGAGTAAAAGGAGAAAAGAGCAGCCATGGAAACTACAAAATCAGAGTATTTATTGACCATCGCAATACCCACATACAACAGAAAAAAATTACTTAAACGTGCATTAGACTCTATTGTGTCTCAACTGAATTCTAAGGTAGAGATACTCGTCTCCGATAATGCCTCTGATGATGGTACAGATGAATTGATTACAGAATCTTTTCCAATGGTTCGCTATATCAAGAATAAAATGAATATGGGCGTGGATTATAATTTTCTCCAATGCTATCGCGAGGCAAAAGGAAAATATGTAATTCTCTTCGGCAGCGACGATAGGTTGGCTGATGGGGGGCTTGATTATCTGTCCGATTTTCTTGAAAAAAATAATTGCGATTTGATATCCATGAACCTTAGATTTTTTGATGTTACGCGGAAAGAAGTATATCTTAAGGATAGCGAATTTATTAAAGACTATAAGACTAAACAAGACATCGTAACAAAAGACAGAAACCTGTTTTTGAAATATGGACAACTTACATATATAAGTGCACTTGTCGTAAAGAGATTACCATTATTAGAAGTAAAAGATCCTGAACGTTTTATTGGAACGAACTTTATACATACGTGTATTATGCTTGAATCTGTAAAGGATAAACAGCCTTTATTTGGTATTATTATGCAGCCGTTTATTGAAGCAAACGCAACTGCAGGTCAGTCTGAGGTATCCAAGACACCGGAAAGACAGTTTGAAGTATTCGGAAAATGCTTCTATCATGTCATATGCGTCCAAGCTGTAGAATGTGGTTTTTCAAAAAGACAAATGAGGAAATATTACTTAAGATATTTACATAATTACCCTTTTTGGAGGTTGTTTCTTTCGTGCAAAAGATGTGAGAATGTAAAAGTGATAGAAAACTTCTGGCAAGACGGTTACCCCGTGGTAAAGCATTTTCCATTCGAATGGATAAAAGTAATGCTCGTTGCAATTACACCACGATGGGTTATCAATGTAATTTATAAAGTTTACACAGCTTTCAAAAAAGACAAATAACATCATAACACTATTTGGAGGAATCCTATGAAATCCATCATACTCGCCGGTGGGTTTGGCACTCGCATTTCCGAAGAATCCGCCTTTAAACCCAAGCCGATGATAGAAATCGGCGAAATGCCGATACTCTGGTACATAATGAAAGGCTATTCCGTGCATGGAATCAACGAATTTATTATCTGCGCGGGCTACAAGCAGCACGTCATCAAGGAGTGGTTCGCGGACTACTTTCTTCACACCTCGGACA
>CANQZA010000096.1 GCA_947628175.1 uncultured Clostridia bacterium
TGACTCAACAGTCATAACGCCGCATATAGCTGCTATCTGAACATCTGTAAGACCATATGCGCTGAAAAAGCTATGTATACGCATAACGTTGGCTAAATCTATCTTACCGCCTAAATCATAATAGGTATACTCGCTGTCATCTACTTTTCTTACCTGCTGATGCTCAGGATTTTTACAACCTTCGTGCTGATAGAGAGGGCATGTGGGTTCCATACAAACCAATTTATCGGGTATAGACTGGCCTACATAAGCTTTAGACCATTCATTTATCTCTTTGAGTCTTTTGACGACTGTGCTATTCTGTTCAGCAAGCGGAGATGTGTTGATGGTACCAAATACACCCTTATAAGCATCTTCATATTCATCGAGACATTCATATGGATTATCAGGAAAAGAGTCGTCACGATATTCCGTCGTCATACCATCTCCCGATGCAAGATTGATACCAAAAACAACACTCAACAATACGGCAACAGATGACATTGATGTTGATTGAGCTATAGCCATACCACCGGCAGCAGCTTTTGTGCCGACACCTGTAATACTGCCGGCTATATTTTTTGCGGTATCACCTATTTTGTTGATGCCTTTATTAAAAATACGACTCGCTGCACTGCCGTTGGACCTTTCAATAGCTTGTTGTATTCGTTCTTCTTCATTATCATCAGTAACTTCATCCAACATGCTATCAATTTTTGCAAGATCATCAGCCATTTATGTCACCGCCTTTACTGTCAAGTTTTTCCGATAAATAATAAAGATTATAACTTACTGTTACAGACATGAGTCCTTTGTCTTCAACAACATCGAGTAAAACTTGACAAGCATCAATACTGCCATACTGATACCGTGTCACCGGTCCGCCGTCTGTAATAACAGTCGTAACACTTTCTGCTGCATCATCTATATCTTCGCTGCCAAAACCCAATCCACGATATTCAAGCGGCGGATGCTCAGAAAATTCATCCCAACAACTTATATAGCTTATCTGATATTTATAAATAACACAATCCCGTACTTCATGATCAACACTATCAAAATTATGTATCCATAAAATAACATCGCCGTTTCTGTTGTCTTTCACATCGTTAAGTTTAACTTCTTTTGCTGTCCAGAAACTATTTTCAAGACATACAAATGCCGACTCGCCGGGTTTGATAATGTCGTATTCCAACAAAGTATACCAATAAGAATTATCGATAATATCGCAAACACGCAGACCGGGATAAAAGTAAATATTGTCGAACTTAACGGTCATAGCGTTTATATCAAAACGCCGCAAATCACCTAAAAGACCGTCGCCTATATCATTATTATCATAATCTTCAAACAAATCATAAGGTATAACGCTATAGTCTATTTCTGTAATAGTTTCTGTTGCTTTAGGTAAAGTATCAGGCTCCGCAATGTCGTCATATGATCCATCGGCAAAAACATCTTCTAAAGATATGTTTTTACCCGTCACCAATGAAACATCTTTTGAAGTATTTATATTAGGCCCGCTAATAGGCAATGCTTTCTCTGTCTCCGACGGTCTGATACATAGAAACACTATTATAGCAACGATGATTATAACAGCAAATATGGCTATTTTAACGGTTCTGCTCATATTGTTCACCCCTTAGTAAACAACACAAGTTTTCTCATCATTTCTTACAGAATAGCTATACATAGAATAATCAGAGTTCATTTCAAGTTTTAACAATTCAGGAAGATATTTTGCTTGATAATCAGTTTTCTGTTTAATATAATTTTCAAGAATATCCTCATAAGTATCAATGGCATTTTTAACGTCTTGTTCTAAAGCCGTCGTAATATCTTTATCTCTAAGTATCACTTCTGTTCCATCCTGATAATACCATTTATCAGATTTAACCTCTGGGCTTTCACGTGAATTTTTATCAGCTGTTAAACCATTAATATAATCTTTAATAGGTATGTTTGAGGCATTTGGCACAAGATTATAATAACCATTTAAAATACTACCGCGATACCAATCATATTCGGTTCCGCCCGGAACAATAGTTGCTGGTATAAATTTAGTATAAGAACCTATTTCATTTCCTGTTTCATCATATAACGGAATTTTATCAAATTTATCTTTTGCTATATACATAGGGAAAGCAGTAACACTGACGTTATATGTACTTTGCAAACGTTTGGAATATTCACCAATCAATTTGATATCATTTTGCATTGTTTGATAACAATTCATAATATCTGTTCGAATTTCCTTCTCTTCTTTAACACTATTAGTTTGACGCATAATATCAGTCAACGTAAACGGTTCACCATCAACATGATATTCAAGAAATTCAATATTGCGTGTTTGTGTTGCGCCGGGATTGAAATATATTATGCCACTATCGTATGATGAAGAATTTGCATTCATATTATAATAACTCAAAAACGTAAGTTTTTTAAGATTGTTTTCAAAAGGTCTATCTGATTTTAAATACAAACCTATAACATTTTTTGCAAATATATATATTTCGCCGGAAATATCCTCATCTGGTGTACCTGATTCTTTACCACTAATATTACAATTAGTAACATACATTGAATAATAGTTAGCATCAAGTGTCATATTTGACATATTAGACAATGTCGCAACTATAAAACACCGATCTTTAGCATAATTAACAAAAACACCATTAATAGTACCTTTTGTTCTTGATTGACTCATAGTAAATGTAGTTGTACGAACCGATGTTGTCTCTGCATAATTCTTACGATTATTTTCATAATTGACTTTTATAGTTATGAGATTTACGACAAAAACCAAAACAACCATAAATGTAACAACACCAAAAAATTGAAGTTGAAAATGTCTTCTGTTCTTCCATATAATGCCTAAATTCTGAAAAATAGCCATATGTTTAATCCTCGTTTCTATATAATATATTAAACCCACGTTTATCATTAAATGAAACAGAGGAGCAGCACCGCTACTCCCCTGTTAGGTTATACACCTTATTCGGTACATAGCTTATTATAGCATGTCCCTAATATCAGCCTGTCGGTGCAGCTGAATTACCGCTTGCACCAAGCTGTGGTGTATCAAGTCCTGCACCGTCATCGTTTGCAAAATCTGTAAAATTAATGTCTTGACCGACCATTTCTTCTACAGTATCTTTACCGATAGCGGCAAAGCCGGCAGCCATATTCCAGCCGCCTACAAGGAGCATACCGCCAATAAGCAGACATGCAATAGACATTACCCAGTTTACTTGACCACGTCCACCACCTGCAAGACCTCTAACAATTTGAAAAACGGCAATGATTACAAGGACAATACCGGCAATAATCATAAGCGCATTACCAAACTTTTTGAGATATGTGCCTGCATTACCCATCATTTTGAGGATATCAAGCTTATCGCCACCACTACTGCCTGTATCAAGCATAAACTTAACTGCCACGTCATTCAATGCTGTCATTACTGAACTCATGATTGTCATCCTCCTTTCGTCGAAAATTATGTTAAAGTAGATTTCTTTTATCTTGCGATAAAAGTTTTATAAGAAATAAATCTTATCGGCACATCTACTCTACCTTTGTTATAACACGTTTTTCTTAACAAAACAACAAAGCGAACGCTTCGCAAAACGTTCGCTTAAAATTCTTATATTTACAAGTTCTGTAAATGCTAAGATGTCGATACGTTTTGTCAAGACATATAAACGAGTTACGTTCATATAATTATGAACTCTGTAAATAAACTGCATGCCGGTTCATCTGAAAAAATTATCCATATTGAACCTACAATTATTATATCACATTGAAATATAATTGTCAATAGAATTTCTGCAAAATTTTGAGATTTTTTGAATTTTTACATACCTAAAAATATAAGAATATATGCTTATTTATCAGTATATGTTATTTTATCAAAGAATATATGCTGATTTGCAGCCTTTATGATTTTTATGTACTTTCGTCAGAATCATTTGATCCGGTATTACTCAAACTATCAAGGCTATTGACATCATATGGATTATCGCCGGCTGTATCCGTAGATTGTCCGTCCATAGCACTTTCAGTAATTTCTTTCATACCGCTTGATAAAATATCACGAACCCAATCCCAGCCGCCATGTGTCGTTGCGGATGTTCCCATAAACAAACATAATCCAAGTATAAGCATTGCACCTGTTTTTAACCATGTAACCTGCGCTCTTCCAAGAGCTGCAAAATACTTATAAATTTGTATCATGGAGAGAACTATCAATACGACAGCAATAGATGATGCCAGCGCTGTTCCGAATGGTACAAGAAATATATCAGCTAAATTTGCCAAACCGCCATATGCATCTTCAACTATTGCATTTCCTGTGGCGCTTGAGCTGCCTGTATCAGCACTGCCTGATCCATCGCCTTGAAAATCCGTTATAGCGTCTGGTTTAGAACCTGCAAGTATTGCTTGATCAAATGTTTCAGTTCCCAATGAACCAAGTGTACCTGTTATCATTCTCCAACCGCCTGCTGCCATTACACCGCCAATCAATAAGCCGGCAATAATAAGTAACCAACTTGCAGCTGCTCTTGACGCAAACGCCCGAACAACATGCATTACAGATATGATGATCAAAACAATACCCAAAATAACAATAACCCACGAACCAATACCTTCAACAGTTTTAGCAATATTTGTAAAAATTGTCTGAACAAAATTACCGCCACCGCCGTCGGCACCCGTAGAGGCATCATCTAAAAGAAACAATATTTGTTCCATACTGCTTTCTCCTTTCTTTCAGGCGCAAGCTGATGTGATATTCACATCAGCCATTGCCGTCTGTATTATTGTTATTTGCCGTTATTATTGCTGCTATCGCTTGCAGAACCTGTAACATCATACTTGTTTTCACCATATTGTCCGTGTGAATTATCCGTTGTCTTAGGATCTGAAGTATCACCGTCGTTATCTGTTTCATTGTCGATCACAGTATCGCTGCTGGTTTGATTGTTATTCATGAGATTGTTGAAAAGTTTCTCATACATAGATGTACTTGTAGATGATCTCTTCAATGTGTTTGTTGTTATATTACTCGTGTTTGCAACACTTGCAGCAAGTACGTCAGGAGCTATAGGCTCAGCTGCACCCGGTACAGCAACATATTGAACATTTTCATTAGGTAATACACCTGTTGCTCTCGGAACATAAGCTGTACCATTTGGCATTACGCCATTAACACCGGTGTTATAAACAACACCTGTCGGAGCTGCTCCAAGATTGAGATTAGTTCCCGCAGAACCCGCATAAATGCTGTTGATATACATATCCTGAGCTTGTGCGGTGGTTC
>CANQZA010000097.1 GCA_947628175.1 uncultured Clostridia bacterium
CCGTATTTTTATCAAGAGTAACAGTATCTGTTACATCTGAACCTTCTTCCGGCATTAAATATCCGGGGCTATTCCGTGTTTCTTTGAAATAATAAGTACCAAACGGTAAATCGTTCACTTCGATTTCTCCCATCACATTGGTATTACCGGTATTTTCTATCTGTATCTCTTTTTTAAAGATATTATCTCCGCTTTTTAGCTCTTTAGGAGGCTCAAAATTTTCATCTATTCCGACCGTATTTTCACCAATACTTACTTTGTTCTGTAACCCGCCATCGTCTTTAAGATAGGCATATGCTGTGAGGGCTATGACTATCATAGTTACTAAGGCTATCGGAATAATCAATCTTTTCTTTTTCACTGCTTAAACCTCCTCTTAAATGCTATAAACGCTATAATTCCCACTGCTGCCATGATAGGATATATAAAGGCATTGCCTGAACCGCCTGTGTCAGGAAGTGTAAATTCATTACTGTATGCCGTCTCAAATATCCAGACTGTCTGAGCCTCACGTAAACTATATGCATTAGGAAGCCAAGCGGGTATAGATACCTCAAACGCGAACTGTTTCTCTGTATCTTTCGTAAACTGACCTATTGCTATGGGGTGGTCTAAAACGGTAGACATTGGTCCGTCAAATATAACAGCACCATCATCTGATGTAATCTTTAACGAACAGGTTGAAAGCAGCTTTTCTTCCGCACTCAGAGGCGGTTCTGTTGGAATAGGTGCTACTGTCGGTTCCGGTGTGGGAACGTATGGTTTATTGGAAAAAGCATAAAACTCCGCACCTGCAAATTCCAATTCAGCACCCGAATCCTTAGAAACGTCGAATGAATAGCCTTCCTCTATAGGTATCAGTAAATACCTCAAAGCCCCCGGCCCTGAATACTTGCTTATTTTCTTTGTGTCCTCGATTAAGTTGACTTTCTCACCGTTCAATAAACACGTAGTTGCAGCGTCTTTACCTGAAGAACTATCGTCCACGAACAATAACACCAGAATACCGGCACCATTAGCTAAACTTTCCTCGCTGCCTGTAATATGCACATCTGAACTTCCGTTCATTTTAATAACATAATTACCGTTATATGATTTAGATTTAGTTGTAAAGGTACCGCAACCGCTTTTTTTTGTTAAAGTCGCACCAGATGTAATTGTAATACCATTTCGTTCATAAGAAGAGCTTCCCCAAGTAATTTTGGATAAATCCAGTGCTCTCGTAACCGGCCAATCCGGATTTTCAAACGGATTGTTCAAATCAATATCATCATCGCTCTGCAGGGCTGTTGCAGCTTCAGCACCATCCGGCTCGTTATATGCCGCCGCTTCCGGTATTTCTTCGCTTTCCTCAGAGCTATTCCCGACTTCTGTATGGAAATATATCGTAACCGATTTGGCGGTTTTGTTCTGCACATTAAACGTACCCGTAAACGTATCTCCCGGCATAAATCTCGCCCAATTACTAAAGAAATCGTCAGCATTATCTACGCCGTCTACCATTCTGACTAAGCCTTGTGAACCGCCGCGATATTCTATAGTTAAAGGCGCATCATTTGTACCTTTGAGCGTGTAGCTGTCTGTATGCTCGCAATATTCTATAATCGTACCGTTCCACGGGTCTATATCAGATGTCCAATCCGGGGTAAAATGTGCGGTTTGTACAGCTTCTACTTGGAAATTCAATTCAAATTTACCATCAACCACTTCATCCCCAAGCGACGATGGGATTGAAAATCCATTTAAGAACAAAACTTTTCCGCCTTTTTCTACTCCATCGGGTTCATCTGCGGGATATTTATAATACCAATAATCACCGATTTTCTCCCAACCATCGGCAACCGAAAGCATAAACTCGTCCATATCTATAGAATCATTCTCGGTATCAAAGTCAACTTTTACTCGAAGCCATGCTTTTTCAGCATCATTCACTATATGTACATACTTATTAACTTTTTGTCCCGGAACAACTATTCTTGGCTTGCTTGTGTCATAGGCATTTTTCCCCTGTTCGTCATAAGATTCCTCAATATGGAACCGTATATCACCAGTGGTTAAGTTGTTTGTGACTCTAACGCTGGGATTTGATTTCTCAGCATCGGGGCTTTCTTCAGCGGCAAATGCCATATTGACGCAAAACACCGAAACAACAGTTACTATAGACAGTATTTTTTGTAGTTTTTTCATGTGTTTTTTATTCCTCCTTCCTTTTTAGCGTTAAGTACCAACTACATCCGTCGCGATATGGGTATTCCATATTGTTTGAAGTGTATCCTTGCTAAGTTTTTCAGTTGTTAGTTCGAAACCGTCACTGTCATCTTCAGGTTTCTTTTCAGAACCCGTAAGATATGTGCCATAGCTATCAGCTAACCAATCTGCCTGAACCGCATAAAATGACACATTTACATTTTTTGTGTCTGAAAGCGTATTCTCAAGAATATTCTTGAATTTTATTACCTTAAAAACGGGTGTTGTTTTTTTCATTTCTGCCCAAACTGTTTCATCCGGCGACAAAGGATTATTCAAATGTTTTTTCGATACGCCCAATATATAGTCATATCCTACTATATACGTGCGATACTCGCCATCCTTTTCGCCTGACGTAACATTGAGCTGTACCCAATCCGGGCTGAACCCTTTTATAAACATATCATCTTGATAATATCCGAGTTCAAAGATTTCGTCAGTAATTTGACTGCCTTTTGTTCCGTCTTCGTTTACCATTGTAAACGTATTTATCGGTACGTCTACTTTAGCAAACACCACCGCTTCTTTATTGCCATTATTTGCCACTTGCGGGTCTTTCAGAAGTTCTTCATTTGGAACCATATTCTTAATAGCCGAATCCCAATTTGGTTCTCTTGGTACAACGTCCACGTTACCGAATACAAACACATTGCTGACTTCTTTTTTGTCCGTAAAGTATGCATAAACTACTATAGAACAAATGAGCAATATCATAGCAGTAAGCAATATGATTAGTTTTTTATGTTTCATCCTTTTGGCGCATGAATACTGCGCTCTTTCACCTGCCTTTACATGATAATTCTTAGTCATTAACCGTGCCGTAATCCGTCTCATCCTCTTTCCGTAACATTTATTATTCGTTGTTATCGGTATTTTTGTCGTTTGTGTATGTTTCTGAGGTGAGCGGTTCAATATTGACATCGGGCGTTTTATTTGTATCAGAATTTTTCGGAGCTATCTGAATGACCGATTTCTTTCTTTCAGCTTCCTTTTCGGCTCTTTTTTTCCTGATTTCAGTTAATTTTTTTCGTGCTTCTAACTTAACTGCTATAAAGAGGATAAACAGTATGAGCAGAGAGTATGGAAGTATATAGATAACTGCTATCAGGATACCGTTCAAGAAATTCCTGAATAATCTTAAAGAGTTCCATAAATCATAAAGTCTGTTTGAAATCCAAGAACCGGTTCCGACTTCCTCCCCATCGTCATTATATCTATGAGTATCATTAAGCCGAATATTAATATAGCTGTATGCCACATCTAAATCCATGTTCTTGAGCTGAGACTTTAAGCTATCCAAGTCATACTCAGCGTCTTCCAATTCGCTGTATAGTTCTGATAACTCAGATATACTGTCGGCTTTACTGATAAGCTCTTTTAATCTGTTTATACGCAAGGTTTTGGAGTTAATATGGCTCTGAACATCAAGATATTTCTGAGTGATATTCTCAGATGCTATATTACTGTTTATAACCTTACCTATTGAACCGGCTTCTTCCATCATTACATCAAAATTCGTTGCCGGTACTCTCAGGTTTATCTCACAAATACGAATATGGTCGCGTATGTAATAGTTACGGCTCTGAATTACCGCCTCATACTTGTTGAGCATCTCCTCTAAGCTTTTGTTGGACTTATCGAAAGATGAGGTCTTTATCTCTAAGTCTGCACGATAGACTATTTTGTCGTTTGATAATTTGACATCAGAACTTTCTTGTTGCGTTGTGCTTTGAGAATTGTCCGTGTCTGCATCCGGCTTATATTCCGTATCCTCTGCCGCTTGGTCGGATGAATCATGTAAAAAATCCTTTGTTTCAGCCGTTCCTGAGTTGTCCGCCAAAGAATACGTATCAATATTACTAACACCTGCCGTTGAAGCGGTATATGAATCATCTACGGCACCATAATTACTTCCACCGCTGCATGAGGTCAACAGCAATAGAGACAACGACGCAGCACCAAATACTGTTACTAACTTGTTTTTCATTCTTTTTCCGCCTTTCTGTTTTTGTATTTTTTATTTACTCTATACTTGTTCACCGCTGCTGAAATAAGCATAGGCATAGGAATGATAGCTATAAGCAAAAATATACCGTATTCTGCAAATTTAACCATATTAGTATATCGCGTGCTCTCAAAGATAATCAGAGCTATTAACGCAAATATAATTATGGAATCAACTAAAATGGCTATAACCAATTTCCTGTCTTTTTTCTCCATATGTATTTCTCCTTTACCCAAAAATCATTAACCGCAATTAAGAAGAACCGTCTCTAACCCTAATTGAGCCTTTCCATCTTCGTCAGGAGCGATAAACGCAAAAGAAGTGAATTTGTATGAATACATAGGTATATCGTCGGTGTATTCCTCATCAACTCTATATTGAACCTCGTTTTTCCTGAGATAATCAGATACCTCGTCTATAAGGAACAGCGCCTTTTTCCCAATAGTTCGCATATCGGTATAATAACCGAAATTCTTTTCCTCAACCCAATATTGGTCAATTATATTCGAAACATCCTTTTTTATCTGCGCGTATGTTTTCATTTTTCTTGCTCCTTTCAATAAATTTTCTGTATAATTGCATTCTATTAAGATGATATCGCCGGCAAAACTCATCATATATTAACCCGCCGCGATAATAATTTCTCACTGAGTATGCATTAGACATTTTACTGTTCAATCCTCTCTTACTATCCTGATGATGCATATTTTGTGACGTTGTCATTAGAAACGTCTGCTGAGGAAACGTCGTCATACTCCGAGTACACGAAGGATTTT
>CANQZA010000098.1 GCA_947628175.1 uncultured Clostridia bacterium
CGTCTCAAATTGAGACGCATTTCGGCATACGGGGGTCTTAGGGGTTTCCCCTAACAAGTGGAATTTTGCTGTCAAAATTCCGTACTTGCTGGGACAGCGACGCAGAGCGCCGCTGTCTACCGTGACGGGGAGGTGTCCCGGCGCTTGTGGGGTTTGACTTTCTTCGACGGTCTTGCCCAAGGAATTAATTTTGGCATATTCAACACTTGCATAAAAGCTATGGAAAAAAGCCAAATAATATCACTACTGATGGTGCTGTTTACATAATTTTAATGGAACTCTCATTTTTTGTATAACTAAATCTTTTGCATAAGATTTTTTCCGTTTTTGGTATAACGAATTGCCTCAAGCTATATAATAAATTCTAAAGTTAGGAAGGGCGTGATGTATAGCCCTTCCTGAATTCGTGTAAAGCGAGGTGTTATTTATGGAAAATAAAATCAATAGTTCAGATATGATAAAAATATATTTGGCAAAAAGCCGACAAGATACCATTAAAAATCTTCAAGCTGCATATGACTATTTTAAAACGCGAGATCAAGGAAGTATATATTTAGATTTGTTAAAGAAAATAGAAATAATGGATGAAACTGCTTATTCAAAATTTGTGAAGCATATACCTATGTTATAGCACTATTTTCTGCTTTTCATAAATCGATTAATAAGACCACAGACTAGTTTGTCAATTTCTTGGGGTGTTAGCTCAAATATAGCCATTCCTTTTAGTTTATCAAATGGAGCTGGAATACATTCCTCAAATTTTCCAAATGCAATAGGAACAATTTTGTTTCTATTTTTAGACATAAAATCCCCGGCTATTATTCTGTCTTCAAACGAAACTCCGCTTTCGTTTACTTCGTATGCTTTTCTTTTATATTCAGGGGTTCCAATAATTAACGTAATATCGCTTGTTTCTGCGTGTCTCATAAACTGGATTATATCAGTTCCAAATGGCTCATCCTCATAAAAATAAACATTAAAATTTTCTTGGCGTAGTCTTTCAACAATAGTCTTTACCTTTGCTACGTGCTCAGGACTATCCTCTGAGTAAGACACAAAAAGATTACATTTACACTCCATGGTTAAATACTCCTTTCTAAACCTTTCAAGCTGAGACATATTCTGATAAGCATATATTCGTGAGTCCATTGCAACTACAGTTTGAAATTGCATTATTTCTTCACCTATTTTCCGGAAATATTTTACATGGCCGGCAGTAAGTATATCATTTTCTTTGGAGTTACCTCGACTATTTTCAACAATCCAGATAATTTGTCCGTTTGACAACTTTTCACGGCTTAATTTGCTTCCTACGGCTTTATATGCATATGAGCTGAATTTGCCAAATTGATGCTTTGTATTTACTCCTACAGGCATTTTTAAGCGTAAATCTTCTGATAAATTATAAAAGATATGAGCTCCCTTCATCCTGGGAAATTTAGAAAATGCGCTATTTAATAGTTGATTAAAGTCATTTATGTAACAGCTCTTTATAAAAAACCATATTCCCTGCTGTGGGAAAATCTCGGTTGGCTCAACGATAATAAATGGTTGATACTCAATCTTTTTTGCACTAAACCAATTCTCAAAGAATGCTCCAACATCAGCAAAGAGTTCTTCTGGCAAAATTAAGTGTAGCGAATGTATATATCTATTTATCTGAAAGATTTTTCCGTGCCTGTCAGTTAACAATTCAACATCTGATAGGAGTGGACCAGCATAGGTTATGCAATCGTTTATCATTTTCCAAATATTAAAACATTCTATGCTCTTTGTTTTTAGTGACATCGATTGTATTTTCAAAACCTCATTTGAATAATAGATTGTTTTTCCAATATCCTCCCATCGCTTAAAATATGTTGTTTCCAGTTTGGCTTGATATTCAAAAATCTCTTCCTTATATTTTTTTCTTAAGGATGTTTCAGAAGTATCTAAGCAACATAAAAACAGAAGCCTACACAGTAGATTTAGTGTAATCAGTAATTTCCCCTCTTTAAGAATTGTGTTAAGTAATTGTGGCTCAATTGATTTAGTACTCCAGTTGCTATTGTCTGGCCAAAACTGCTCCCAAGCGGTACCAATAAAGCTATTTTCACTATTTTCCAGTTGCTCCGTAATTTCATTAATCCTTCGCTGTGCGTCTTTGTTCATAAAATGGAAGAATTTTGATTGTCCACTATTGATAGCCTCATACATATCGCTTTTTACTATTTCAGGGATTACTTGACTTGAGTTTTTTGCAACTAACTTATGTATTTTTCCCCTTTCGCGTATCCATCTATTATCGAAAATAGCCAGCTCAGCAGCAAGCGCATTAAGAATATCGCGAGGAAACATACAGGTAGAAAATAGGATTAAATCGTCATCATTTATTGCAGGCAATTTTTTTGCGTCCAAATTTTTATATAGCTCTGCAAACGCTTTCCCAATCGCTTGAACTTTTCCACGGGTAGCCCTATCAACATCTATGTCAATGTTATCTACTATGCCTTTGATTGTCTTGTCTTCATCCAATACAATTATTCCTTTATCCACAAGAACATCCGAGAGCCATACGGCATCTGTGCGATGTCTAAGGTAATGCCTAGACCGCTTGGATGTTGTATCCTGTATTGTAGTGATATTTCCCTGCAAATATGCATCTACATTGACTTTATAATAGATAGTATCTTGAGGACTCGGTCTAAATATGTGCTGAGTCAAACCTATATGTACCAGTAACACAAGCATTTTTTCAACACGCAGTTTTGTTAGAATTTTGTTTCCGCCACTTTTTGCATAGGAGGCAAGCATAATGGCACATAGTTTTTCCTGCAACTCACCAAAAGGTACATCTTCACCATGCCTATAGGCTCTAAAATATATTGTTTTTCCGAATGAGCTTTTCTCTTCCGCAATTATAGGAACGATTACTCCGGCATCTATTGCTTCATCAATGAATAGGGAAACCGTTGTTTCTTTATCATAAATATCAGGATATTCCTCAAGTAGTTGTATAAGTGTACGATAGGAGTAACCATGATTTAGCCGATCTATTATTTCCTGATATTCAGGCCTCTCAAAGGCTCCTTTCCCGTACTCTAGGACAATCTCCCTTGATTGCTTTTCTTTTGTAAAATAAAGGTTAGTAAAAGGCTCAACAAGCTTTGTTTGTAACACGGCTATATTATCTTTTTGGCTCTCTCGAGCCACGATTTTGCTTTCGAATTTTGTTTCTTCAAAGCATACTTGCTCAGGATTAATAAGTGTAAATAATGGCCGTCCAAAGTTTAAGCCTGAGTCAATTGCATTTAAAACTGCAGAATATATAAATTCTGGAAATACAAGTAGAAAATCTGATTTGCTTAGTTCCTGCTTTATTAATGTTCTAGGGGTTATTGTTGAATTAAGCGTCTTAATCCATATTTTATATAGCTTTTCTGCCAAGACAAATTGAAGAATTCGAACTTTAGCAATATTCGACATAAAGGAATTCGTCAGATTGGGAAACCAGTAATCGAAAAGTTGTATAACATCTTCTAAGGCTATTGTATTAAATAAAAAATATGGTACTGCATTTACTATGACTCTATTTGAATTTTTGCTAGTATACTGTGAAAAGAGACGAATTTTAAAAAACGCCAATTTGCTAACAGGTATACCAATTTCATTATTAAATTGCTCAATGATTCTTTCGCCAGGAAGCAGCGTAACATTTCTTATGCCGTTTTCAGCTTGTAAATCGGAAGATACATCATAAGCAAACCAATCTGAACATGACACCAATTGGTCATATGTAAATTTGGGAATAGACAGGAAATTGTGTTTTGGAAAATCAACATCATACGGCAATAAATCTAACATAAAGGTAGATACAATGTTAGAACAAGTCCGCATACAAGCTGCGTCGGACAAAGGAATAAATGGGGGCTGTAAATAGTTTTGAGTGGTTTGATTACAATCTAAATAGTCTAGTATAGTAGAATTATAGTATTTCTCGTTAACACCTAAAACATATACTTTTATGCATTTGACTTTCGCCTTGTTCAGCTTTTCAATAACTGAATGGAGCGTGGTACCTGAAACTATAACGTCATCAATTAAGATGACACTTTTTCCATTTAACCAAGTGGTGTCAAAATCCAACAGTCTATCGGTTATTAACTGACCATCAAAAGAAATACGACCATTTCGTTTTAAGAACGTAATAAAGCATGCTGCCTTTCTTGACATTACCATAAATACATCTGCTGTCAATGAACTTATGATTTGAGAAAAATTATTTATGCTTTGACACATATCATAGTCAAAAACATAATTTAGAATTTCTTCGCTTTCCATCTTTATCTCCTTTTTATTTTTGAGTTATTGTACCTCCATTGTTTGATAAATGGATAAGTACTCCCCTAATAAGAGTTATGTTTTGAAAACTGCATTTTGTTACGCATTACATTTTAAAAAATTGTGGTCATCGTTTTATCTGAGCCGTCTTCCGATTATTTTCTGCAACAATCGGACATTACACATCACCACCTCACCCCCATAAAAGTCTCACCGGCTGAAGCAGTAATTAGACTCACCCAGATCCAATGGAAAGTTATACCGAGGTTGACATAATATATTCAAAGAAAATTTGCCTTTGTAATGTAGACCATTATATGTAGTCAACGTAACTTTCTAAATTTCGGGTCATGTGGGCTGTTCCTAACACGGGTATGTAACTGTGATACCCGTTGCGGTAGGAGGTGCATTTGCCATCTAATTGAGACGCATTATCGCACTGCGGTAGATATTGGTCAGCTGATAATTGTTAATTTTTCGTGCAAAGTATTGCTTTTTTCGTGCGGATGGCATATACTATATTCACCAGCAGGAGAGGAGATGATCGCATGGCTGGCACTACAACGAACATCAGCATCCGCATGGA
>CANQZA010000099.1 GCA_947628175.1 uncultured Clostridia bacterium
AATAAAAGCATGAAATATCTCTTTCTCGATGTAGACGGCGTGCTGAATACGCCCCGCTCCAAAGCCCGCTGCGGGGGGTATCTCGGCATTGACGCAAAGAAAGTTCTGCTTCTCAAACAGATCATTGACGAAACGGGGGCCTCGATCGTCCTTCATTCCACCTGGAAAGAGGAGTGGGAAAACGACCCCGCGCTCAAATGCTGCCAAGACGCGCTTGCAAATTATCTCGACAAGAAGCTCCGCGCAGCGGGGCTGTGTGCCATCGACAAAACGCCCGACTATCAAGATGGAAAGTGCCTTTCCCGCGGGGAGGGGATCAAAGAATATCTCAACGCGAGAGAGTGGGAGAGTTTTGTGATCTTAGACGATCTTGCGTTCGACTATCATCGTTGCGGCCTTGCCGAGCATTTTGTGAAGACAGACGAAAACACCGGGCTCACTTTAAAGCTTGCAAAAAAGACGATCGAAATTTTAAATAAAGGATTCTTGTAACGAACGCATTTTTTCCGTGACGTCTACCGCAATTTTCAGCCACGCCGCATATTAATTTTCAAATACATTTAAGAACATCTTGACATTCGGTACGATTCGTTATATAATATGCGTAGCAAAGGTGCCTTGCAATTGCTTAACACGTGAAACGGTAAACAAAGCCATACTTGCGGGGGTATATTAGGTGAATGATGTTTCATAAAGGAGAAAAAGATCATGAAGAAGCAGGCGGAAATCGTTTCTGAAGTTTTAGACAAGCGGTTTGATTGTGAGAAACTCTATCGGCTCGACAACGGTTCTTATCGTATGGTTTTAAAACCCGGCTCAATGGACGAGAAGAAGCAGGGTATCGGATCTTATAACATTTCTGTTGCCAAAACGAGAGCAGGCGATTCTTATATTGGACTTTCTTTGGATTTTTCCGCCTATGCAAAGTCCGGGGTCATCACGAGGGCTGCCTTGAGAACAAACCTCACCAATAACAATGAGCCCGTAGAAGTCTATTATTATAATTATCAGGAGCACAAATTCGGTGATCTTATCGGATGGCTCAACTGCGAAAAGGGAGTGGTAGACTTAAGTCGCTTCATCAAAGAGGCACAAGAAGGTACGCTTTTTCTTGCCATCAATGATTTTAACTCCACGCTTTTGTTGAATTACAGTTTCTTGGAAATCGATTTTATCGATTCGAACGAATTGCTCAATAACCAAAAATACGTCACGATGAGCGCCGATGAATTGACACAGGTCAGTGTGAATATTTTATCGGGAACAATTTTTGAAACATTAAATTTATTTCAAATTAACGAAGAGGGGGATCCTATATCTTTAAATATTTTTTACAATTCTGCCGACCAGGGAAATCTCGGACTTGAAACTGGTCTAAGTTATTCAGGGATGAATTTTTACACAAATTTTCATCAAATTTGCTATAAAGATGAAACGAACAGTGGGGAGATAAATTATATCTATCTCGACTCGAATAGAGTAAAGCATGTTTTTCGACCTGTAATAGGCGATAATAACTTGTGGGTCGATACACAGGGGACAGGCCTTTTATTGCGCAAACTTCAAGGGCCATCCAGCGTTGAAATTTTCGATGAGAGAGGGAGCCGTTTTCTATTTGATAGTTTGGGTAGAATTGAAAAGCTTTCTAGGGACATAACAGAATATTTGTTTTCATCGTTTGATGTTTTTTATGTTGGTAACACAGATAAAATAGATATGATCAAAACCCCACAACATATAATTTCATTTCAGTATGGAAATGCAAATGATATAAAAATTTTATTGGATGGCGAAGAAAAAATCCAAATCAGCTTTTCTCAACAAAATATGAAAGTTAATTTTTTGGGTTTGACAGGAGAAACTGCCGAATATTCTTTTTTTGCTACTCCAAATGATGCTACAGAAGGTTTGTTTTTGACTTTGCCCGATGGAACTCAGGTCGAGGTGGAGTATGCTCTTAATGGCAGAGTCAAAACTATTAAATATCAATATTATCTTTATGCCTTAGAGTATGGCTATCTTGAAAGTTCTGTAAAAAATGAAAAAGATATAATTTGGGTATATAGCTATAATGAACGCGGTGAATTCCTTGCAAGTTTTGAAAATAAAGATGAAAACGATTACAGCGTTTCATTCCGTAGCGAAGATCCCTGTATCATTTACGAAGGCACACTTTCAGAGAAAAAAGAGATCGAATGGGAAAACTATACAATGGAAGGCCCAGATGAAAAGGTATATGATACTGTGGAAAAACATTTTCCTACGGACTTAAAAAACTGTTTTGCATTTTTTTCATTTGCGATTAGAGTAGAAGAATTCAAAACTCAAAAACCCATTAAAGTATCTGCGACTATTTTAGCAGATTCTTTAGTTGATATAGAATTTACACCCGAGGCAACAGGTATAAAATTCTTTATCGTTCCAATCAGGTATAATTCTGTGGGATTGTTTAATTCGATCCTTCTTAAATATAAAACAGAAGCTGAGGGGAAATTCACGTTTATGAATGCCTGCCTCACATTACCCACAAACGAGATAACAACCATTACAACAAATATGAATAACAGCGATGAAACAGGCTATGAATTTCAAAGAAAAGCTTTATATTTTATTACTAAAAATCAGTCGATAATAGTTGACGGAACGTTTTATTCTCACACGTTGTATATAAGCGATTATCTTGCCAACGAAAGAAATTTTTATACAAGAGAAAATAATTCTTCTTGGAATATGTGGGTTGATAATATGCGAATGATGATCACAGGCGTTCAAAATCTAATGATACAATATGAGAAAGGTATAATTCCATGGCATGAAACAGAGGAAGAAAAAATCGAATTCATTCTTCTTGCCATTAATACCTATATAATGAACGGAACGAAATATTCCCACCGGGCTGATGAACAGAAAAGCTTTGTCAGATTCGGCGGATGGGATGTAACTTCATTTATGCATCAGACAAATGTAAGCTATACAAGAGATGTTTCTGCGGCAACTGCTACATCGAATTATAGTGAAGATCTCTATTATGATAAGTATAATAATCTGTTATACTTTGAAAACGAAAAACGCAAAGAGGACTATGATTATAATATATTCGGAAGTTTGACTTCGAAAAAATCACAGAGTCTTGATAATGCTGACTCAAATATTTTGAATGAGTGGGATTATAATGATAAATATCTTACTGCAATCCATACGTTTTATTTAACAGACGATTTAGTTACTCACTTGGAGTATAATAATATGGGCAGTGTAACGAGGCAAACAGCGCCCAATGGATTTCAAGTGAATTTGACTTATTATCCGTTTGGCATAAGTCTACAATCTTTGTCCGCACAAATTAATACGTCGGAAACTGCCAATCTCATTAATTACAAAATGAATAAGATTAGCTCTCTTGAAAACAAGAACCGTAGCGTATATTCTTTTGAGTACGATGATACATATAAAACGATGATTTCGAAAATTTATATTGGGGGAGTTCAGTACGCTGAATTAAAATACGAGTTTAACTATGTTATATTAAATTCAAAGATTGATAAGTATTATATAAATTACGCGAACAATGGTAAAATATATAGGGCATATGATAAATATGGTAGGCTTAGCGATGTCACGCGAGATGAAAAGGTGGAATTTGGTTTTCATTATGGCGAACCGGATGACGTAAATTCTCAAAGTAAACTAACTCGCATAGCAGACACATCTGCTGAAAGAGATATTATTTTTTCATACAATAGTTATGGAAATGTAGAAAATATTGAACACTTATTTTATACTGATAAAATTCAATGTGATTTATATTTTTCATACGATGACCGTCAACGTGTCAAAAATGAAAGCATTATATGCGATTCTATTCGTGGGATAGAAACCGCATATCAATACGAAACCGGAAACAACGCCGATCAGAACAACGTAAAAGCAGTTTTTTGCTCTTTAGGTAACTCTTATATTACTTATGAGATGTTCAAGGATGATCTAAATCGTTTGGAAAGAGAAGAATTCAGTGCGCCTAATGCACACCTTTTAAAGCGATATACTTATGCCGATCGAAATAATGAAAGAACCGGCATAGGGACGACGCCATATGTTTCTAAAGAAGATTTCTATTTAAATTCAAGTGAAACTGCTTATAAAAGCAATGAGTACACATACGATAAAAACGGTAATATTACTTCAATAAGGCAAAATGGGAAAACGATAAGATACGAATATGACGAAGCAAATCGACTGATTTTGGAAGTAAATCCTTTTTTCGAAGAGGAGTATCGATACTCATATGATCCTTCGGGTAATCTGACGAAAAAAGAAGTATATTCTATAAATTCCAATACATCTCCAAAATCGGAGATCGTGTGTAAGTATAACAACCCCTCAATGCCCGATCAACTTACTGATTGGGGCAGCGTTAATTTTTCATACGACGAATGTGGAAATATGACATTTT
The DNA here is from genome assembly GCA_947628175.1 of uncultured Clostridia bacterium. GTDB lineage: Bacteria > Bacillota > Clostridia > Oscillospirales > Acutalibacteraceae > Eubacterium_R. Next base: position 4,454 of record CANQZA010000099.1, read on the forward strand.
ATGATAATATCTATATGTCTTGGGCAGGAGGGCGGTTGTTGGAACGTTTTGGAGCTGCGGTGTTCGCCTACGATTATAATGGAATAAGGTCCATGAGAAAATTGGGGGATGAAAAGCGGTTCTATATCACAAATGATACAAATTTATTAGCGGAGATAGTATTAGGTTCTGACGGAAAGATAAAGGAGAAGTACGAATATTTCTACGATCCAAACGGGATCTTTGGTTTCAGCTACGCGGGTGATTTATATTACTATGTTAAAAATCTTTTGGGAGATATTATAGAGATCAGGAAAGTTGATAGCAATGAATTGGTCGCTTCCTATATTTATGACGCATGGGGAAATCATAAAGTCCAAAACGTAGATAAGAATA
>CANQZA010000100.1 GCA_947628175.1 uncultured Clostridia bacterium
GTTGTCCCATGAACGGAATACAGCCTTGACTGCGCCCATAAGCTGTTCCTTAGGATCTGTAGGGAAATCCGCGCCGATCTTTTCTTTATACTCAGCCTTGAACTGTGAAGCAAGCTCTTTGAGGTCGTCTGCATCAAGCTCTACATCAAGCTTAACGCCCTTCTTTTCCTTCATCTTATCGATGAGCTCTTCAAAATATTTTTTGCCGACTTCCATAACTACATCGGAATACATCTGAATAAATCTTCTGTAGCAGTCCCATGCCCATCTCGGGTTGCCTGATTTTTCCGCAATGGCATGAACGACATCCTCATTAAGACCAAGGTTGAGGATTGTATCCATCATACCGGGCATAGACGCTCTTGCGCCCGAACGAACAGAAACAAGAAGCGGATTTTCTTTGTCACCGAATTTTTTGCCTGTGATTTCTTCCATCTTTACGATATACGCGTTGATTTCAGCCATAATCTCGTCATTGATTTCACGACCGTCTTCATAATACTGTGTGCAGGCCTCCGTTGTAATTGTGAAGCCCTGCGGTACGGGAAGACCGATGTTTGTCATCTCGGCAAGGTTTGCGCCCTTACCGCCGAGAAGCTCTCTCATGTTGGCATTACCTTCTGAAAAAAGGTAGCAATATTTTTTTGCCATATTGGGAAATACCTCCTAAAAAATTTACAAATTTGGATATTTATACCTTTCCAAGATATAATACGATAGGATTATAGCACACTGCCTATTAAAATACAAACATTTTTTAAAAAATCCTGATATTAATATTATTTTATTGCCTTTTGGGTTGAAAAATATAAAAAATTAGTGCATAATTGTAAAAGCAAAAAAGTAAAGTTTTGGAGATGCAATATTATGAAATGTGCGATTATACTTGCGGGCGGAAAGGGAACAAGAATGAAAGCAGACTGCCCTAAGGTTATGTGCCATGTGATTTTCAGACCGATGATAGGTTATGTTACCGATGCCGTAAAGCAAGCAGGCGTTGAGGACATATGTGTAATAACAGGCTACAGGCACAAAGAGGTTGAGGATTATCTCAACTCCATTGACAGCAGTATAAAAACTGCTTTGCAGGAGCCGCAGCTCGGAACGGGCCACGCGGTTATGCAGGCTGAAAAATTTATATCGGAGCATTCCGGCGACGAGATACTCATTTTAAACGGCGACGGTCCGCTTATGGACGCGGACACCATTAACAAGGCATATGATTACCATATAAGCAACAAAAATTCCATCACTGTTATAAGCGCAATCGTTGACGATACCAACGGCATAGGTCATATCAAGCGTGATGAAAAGAATAATCTGCTGTGCATTGTTGAGCATAAGGACGCAACAGAGCAGGAGAAAGAAATTAGGGAATCCAATTCCGGCTGCTACTGGTTCAACGGCGCGGATCTGAAATATGCATTAGGCAAAATCACAAACGACAACGCGCAGAACGAATACTATCTTACCGATACACTTGAAATTTTAATCGGTGCGGGCAAAAACGCGGGTGCGTATGTTGTTGAAAACAGCGAGGTTGTACTCGGTGCAAACGACAGAAAGCAGCTCAACGACCTTAACACGATAATGAGAAAAAAAATAAATGACGCTCATATGCTCAACGGCGTTGACATTCCGTGTACAGACGGCGTAATCATAGGCAAGGATGTAAAAATCGGCTCGTCAACGGTTATTCTGCCGAACACAATCATAATCGGCGACACTGTTGTCGGAAACGGCTGCACGATAGGTCCCAACTCTTATCTTGACAATGCCCGGGTCGGAAACAATGTTGTTCTTGACAATTGCAAAATTCTTGAGAGTACGGTAGAGGACAACGCAGATGCAGGTCCTTTCGTAAAAGTGAGGGCAAATTCCGTGCTTAAAAAGGGTGTTCATATCGGCAACTTTGTTGAGGTTAAAAACTCGGTTGTGGGTGAGGGCTCAAAGAGCGCTCATCTGACTTATATAGGCGACAGTGATGTCGGCAGCAATGTTAACTTCGGCTGCGGTACAGTTACCTGCAACTATGACGGCAAAAATAAATACCGCTGTAAAATCGGCAGCGGCTCATTTATCGGATGCAACACAAATCTGATAGCCCCCGTAGAGGTAGGAGAGCAGGCCTATATCGCCGCAGGCTCAACCATTACCGACAATATTCCCGAAAAGGCTCTTTCAATCGCAAGAGCAAGGCAAGTAATCAAAGAGGGCTGGGTCGATGTAAAAAAGCCCTATAAGGAGAAAAAATAATTGAAAAAACGATCTGCAATTTTTCTGGCGACATTGATTCTGGCAGGCTGCCTTTCCGGCTGCAGCGAATCGGCAGATGTTGATGCCACAACCAATTCATCCGTATCAAAACGAGAGACAACCGTAACCACCACCGCAAGAACCACCGAGGATCTGGGCACAACCTTTAAGGAGGCGTCAACGGCAAAAATCTACCCTGCGCTTTCAAAGGACAGCGACGGCAGCTATACGCATCTGCTTGCAAGCTACGAGACATATTATCTCTCCTCAAACAAAACAAGAACAAAAAACATTAAAAATGCCGTTGAAAAGCTTAACAACCTGAAAATTCCGAAAGGAAAGACCTTTTCCTTCAACCAGGTTGTGGGCAAGAGAACGGTCCTTTCAGGATATGAAGAGGCGAAAGTTGTTCAGGGAGACGAGTTTGTGGACGGACTTGGCGGCGGAATATGCCAGGTGAGTTCAACGGTGTTTCAGGCAGCGTTGCGCTCTAATCTTGATATTACGGTGCGGGCGTGCCATTCGCTTGAGATAAGCTATGTTCCCCTCGGCGGTGACGCAACCGTTCAGTGGAATTCACAGGATTTTCAGTTTAAAAACGATTCCTCCTCAGATATAAGGCTGTCTGTTACCGCGTCAAACGGAACGCTCACCTGCTCAATCTACTCAAAGGACAAGGTTGACAAGGGCGACATAAAGGTTAAAATCACCGGCCAGGGCGGCGGTGCCTATACACTCACAAGAACAGTAAACGGCAAGGTGAATTACACCACTTACAGCAAATACAGCAAGCCGAGTCCCTCCACAACCAAAAAAGCGCAGAAATCAACGAAAAAATCGAATAAACCAACAAAGAAAAAGCAGTAATTCCCGCTCTGTTCAACAGGTACATAATATGAAAAAATTTTTTTCTAAAGACGGTTATCTGTCCTTTAAATCAATAGGTCTTATCGTAAGCGGCTCCGCAATATATTCCTTTGCGATGAATGTGTTTATACTCCCCGCGGGAATGTATAGCGGCGGGATTCTCGGGATCGCGCAGCTCATCAGAGCTTTGGGTGAATTTCTCGGCGTTAAAATCACCTCTTTTGATGCCGCGAGCGTAATATATTATGTAATTAATTTACCACTGATGTTTTTTGCGTATAAAATCGGCAAAGCGTTTTTTTACAGAACATTTTTATGCACCTCGGTCTACACTGTTTTTCTGGCGGCAATACCGATACCCTCGTCTCCGCTGATTGAAAATACGCTGACCGCCTGCCTTACAGGCGGCATACTTTCGGGAATAGGGATAGGGCTTACCCTGCTTTCGGGCGGCTGCGGCGGCGGAGAAGAAATTATCAGCGTCTATCTCACAAAAAAGCATTCCACGGCAAGTGTTGGGAAAATAACACTTATTATCAACATATTTGTGTTTGGCTGCTGTGCCGTTTTCTTTGACTGGACGGTGGCGCTTTACTCCATTATTTACGCCGTATTTTCAAGCATTGCGCTTGATAAAATCCATTTCCAAAATATAACTGCCGATCTGTTTATAATTTCAAGGCGAAACGATATTGACAAGCTTGTTTTTGAAACCGTAAAAAGAGGCGTGACAAAGCTTGAGGGCAACGGCGGATATACCGGAGAGCGTATAAATGTATATCTCGTTGCCGTATCAAAAAAAGAAGCGCTCTTGCTAAAAAGAGAGCTTCAGCAGAAAGCGCCCGACGCCTTTGTGGTTATACATGACAACATAGAGGTGCAGGGAAACTTCAAAATGCGAATGTATTAAGCAGACTTAAAAAGCAGTATCTTCTGTTAAAAACGAAGATACTGCTTTGCTTTATCTGATGGCGTCTTTCATGGATTTTACATATTCATATACTCTGTCGGGAGAGTCCGCACCGTACTGCGCAATAATTTTTACGATTGCGGAGCCGACAATGATTCCGTCGGCTATGCGCGAATATTTCTTCGCCTGCTCCGGTGTATTTATGCCGAATCCGATGGCAACGGGAATATCCGTTGCCTGCTTAACGGCATTTGTAATGGACTCAAGATCTGTTTTAATCTCGCTTCTTGTACCTGTAACCCCGAGCGAAGAAACGGTATATATAAAGCCCTTTGCCTGTGAGGCAATCTTTTTAATTCTGTCCTCGCTTGTGGGCGCAATCAGGGATACAACTTCAACGCCGTATGTGTCGGCAACCGATGAAAGCTCCTCTTTTTCCTCAAACGGCAGATCGGGGATAATTACTCCGCTTATGCCCGAGTCAACCGCCTTTTGAAGAAATCTGTCGTATCCGTATTTGAAAAGAACATTGAGATATGTCATAAAAACAAGCGGTATATCAACCTGATGTGAAACCTTTTTTGCAAGCGCAAAAACCTTGTCTGTCGTTGTTCCCTGCGAAAGGGAGCGCAGATTCGCTTCCTGAATGACAGGTCCCTCGGCAATGGGATCCGAAAAAGGAATTCCTATCTCTATAAGGTCACAGCCTGCCTGTGCCATTTTAAGCATAATTTTTTCGCTCACCGCAAGATTCGGATCACCCGCCGTGCGGGCGGGTCATAAGTCCGACAATCG
>CANQZA010000101.1 GCA_947628175.1 uncultured Clostridia bacterium
ACAACACAGACAACGGGATATCAGATCCAGTACAGTACAAGCAGCAAATTCAAATCCGCAAAAACGGTAACGGTATCCAAGAACAAGACGACCTCAAAAACAATCTCAAAGCTCAAGGCAAAGAAAAAGTATTATGTTCGTATTCGTACCTACAAAACAGTTAAGGTAAACGGAAAGAATACAAAGCTTTATTCTTCCTGGAGCAAAACGATGTCCGTTACCACGAAAAAATAATACGGCAAAGGATTTCAAATCGGCTTGAATGGGAACATTCAGGCCGACTTTCTTTTGTTGCTTTTCATTTTTATATATTGTATAATAATCACAAAGGAGGGATTAGTGTGAAATACAAACTTAAAACAGATCATTACAAAACATTTGAAAAATTCGGTGAAAACATACTTAATCCGTGCGCTTATTATATACCCTTTGCGTCCGAAGAAGAGCTTTTTGCATCGGATATAAGAAACGAGAGATATTCTTCGTCAAGAGTGGAATGTCTTTCAGGTGAGTGGGATTTTATCTATTATAAAGACTGCAATGATATTCCTGATGATTTTGATACGGACCGTGAACATTTTGATAAGGTTTTGGTTCCGTCAACATGGCAACATACGGGATATGAGCCTCCTTATTATGTGAATACACGCTACCAGTTTGAGCCTGATCCTCCCAACTTTCCCGAAAACTGTCCTGCCGGCGTTTACAGAAAATACTTTGATGCTGACAGGAGTATGCATTATACCCTATGCTTTTTGGGGGTGGCGGGAAGTCTTGATTTGTTCTGCAACGGCAGCTATGTAGGTTATAGTGAGGGAAGTCACAACTCATCTCGGTTTGAGCTTAATCCTTATATGAAAGACGGCAGAAATGAAATTGTTGTTGTCAATCATAAATGGTGCAACGGTACTTATCTTGAATGTCAGGATATGTTCCGCTGCAATGGTATTTTCCGTGATGTTCTGCTCTATAAGACAACAGATAATTCTGTTTATGATTTTGAGGCTAAGACGGCTTACAAATCACAAAATGAGTATTCTCTTGAGATTATTCCGTCATTAAAAATAGTGGATGCGTGTGAACTTTGTGCAATGCTTTACGAAAACGGTGGCCTTGTTGCATCAAAATCGGTTAATGTATCGCCATCAAATGTGGACAAAATTGCCTTTGACAGCCTGAAAGTCAATGAATGGTCGGCAGAGATACCTGCCCTTTATGATCTTGTGCTATCGCTTTCCCAAAACGGCAATGTCATTGAAGTGATAAGAAAACGCATTGGTTTTAAGCATATAGAAATTAAAGGTAATGTGTTTTATTTCAACAACCGGCATATAAAGCTTCTCGGCGTAAATCATCACGACACAAATCCCAAAACAGGATATGTTATGTCTGTTGACGAGATGGAGAGGGATATTCGTATCATTAAGGCATTTAACGGCAACTGTATAAGAACATCGCATTATCCTCCCGATCCGACATTCCTTGATTTATGTGATGAATACGGAATTTATGTAGTGGATGAGGCTGATATTGAAACGCACGGACTTCACCGTCCCGGTGCCTGCTCACACAATCCGCAGTGGCAGCAGCATTATTGGGACAGGGTTTACCGTATGTTCGAGCGTGACAAAAATCATCCGTGCATCACAATGTGGTCACTCGGAAATGAGGCGCACGGGTATAAAAATCAGGACTATTGTTACGACCGACTTAAAAAGCTCACCATGATTCCGATTCACTACGAGGGCGTATGCAGAACAAGGCGCTGGGCATATGATGTCCTTTCACAGATGTATACTTTCCCGAATATAGTCAAGCGCATAGGTGCCGGAAAGGGATTGCCGCCAAAGTTTTATAAAAAGCCGTTTTATCTGTGTGAATACGCACACGCAATGGGCGTCGGAGCAGGAGAGCTTGAAACTTATGTTCAGTATTTTTATAACTGTGACAACCTTATGGGCGGTTGCATCTGGGAATTTGCCGATCATGCAATATACCATGAGAAAGGCAGATATGAATATACCTACGGCGGCGACCATGGCGAAAAAAAGCATGATTCCAATTTCTGTGTTGACGGTTTGTTTTATCCTGACAGAACGCCTCATTCAGGCGCATATCAAATGAAAGCCTGTTATCGTCCCGTAAGAGCAAGGAAAATCACCCCGACTTCATATTCGTTTTATAATCACAGATATTTCAAAAATGCGCAAATGACAGTCCGATATCATGTTCTGTGCGATGGCAGCTTGCTTTGCAGCGGCAGCTTTGATGTGAATATAGCCGCGCAGTCTGATATTACTGTTGATATTGATACCTTCACCTGCGAAAAGGGGAAAAATACTGTTATTCAGTTTGAGTATTTTGAAAATCATTTTGCAGTGGCAAAAGAGGAAATAGAACTTGAAAGGGGAACGCTTGATTTTGCAAAACCCGAGCTCAAAGCACCGTTGGTTGAGGAGAGTGAGAAACGCCTGTTTATAACGCTTGATAAGGGGAAAATCATATATGACAGAAAAAGCGGTTGTTTTGATTCCTATGTCTACAACGCAAAAGAGCTGATCAATCAGATTCCGTCAAGTGATTTTAAAGGATTCGGACTTCAGTTTTTCAGAGCACCGCTTGATAATGATATGCTTATCAGTATTGCGTGGAAAAAGTATCGCCTTGACAATCAGGTTACATCTGTGAAAAATGTAAGTTATACTGTTGAAAATGATTGCGTGAAAATTAAAAGCACCATTTATGTTAAAACACCTGTCAAGTTAGGAATCGCCAAGGTAAATACACAATTTTTAATTTATTCAAACGGTGTGATTAAGGCTGATTATGTGTGTGTAAGCACGGGGAGGGTTAAACTCATTCCCAGATTCGGCATTCAGCTTGAAATGCCGCCTCAGTTTAACAGAGTAAAGTATTTCGGTCTCGGACCTTATGTGAATCTGCCGGATTTTAAAGAGCATACAGTGAGCGGAATATATGAGTCGTCTGTAAATGGTATGCATGAAAATTATATCAAACCGCAGGAGAGTGCTGTGCGGTGTAATACGCGCTGGGCTCAGATAACCGACGATACAGGTGCAGGTCTGATGTTTTCCGCAATAGACAAACCATTTGCTTTCTCCGCAAATCCTTATACGCCTCAGCAGTGTGCCAAAGCATCTCACAGAGAGGATCTGCCTGATGCAGCCACAACCTGTGTGAATCTTGACTGTGAAATTATGGGAGCGGGTTCCAATTCCTGCGGACCGCTTCCTTCACGCAAATATCGCCTTGGCAGTCTCAGAGGTAAAAAAATATCGTTTGCGATAAAACCGATAGGAGAGTCTGATGTATAAAATCGGTGTTGATATAGTCCGGATTTCAAGAATGGAACAAAGTATAAAAATGGACAGCTTTCTGAAAAAAGTATATACCGAACAGGAGAGAAGTTATTGCAAAAATGCACAGAACTTTGCGGGAATTTTTGCCGCAAAGGAAGCGTATTTTAAGGCACTCGGAACAGGTATAAAATTCCCTGTCACAGATATTGAAGTGTTGCATGATGACTTGGGCAGACCGTATTTCAAAGGAATCACAAATTGTGATGTGTCTATTTCACACGACGGTGATTATGCGATTAGCACAGTAATTTTATGGTGATATTATGAATGTTCTAACGGCAGACGAAATCAAACAAGTTGAGAAAAAAGCTTTTGAGGGTAATTTTACCGAAGCAGGTCTTATGCTGTCGGCAGGTACGGCTTGCTTTCATAAAATTATAGGTTATTTCGGTGAAGCGCTTAAAACCAAAACAACTGCGGTTATATGCGGAAACGGAAAAAACGCGGGAGACGGCTTTGTAATCGCGGCGCTTTTGAACGATTACGGCGCGGATGCTGTGATTGTACTTGCGGATAAGAAACCTGTTATCGCTGAACCGAAACGGTATTTTGAAGAAGCAGTCGGTAAAGGTGTTGAGGTTATATATTTTCCTGATTATGATTTTGAATGCGATATTATAGTAGACTGCATATTCGGAATAGGCTTTCACGGTGAGCCTGCGGCGCCGTTTGACGAGGTTTTTGACGCTGTTAATACATCAGGTGCCGCGGTAGTAAGCATTGATACGCCGAGCGGTACTGATGCTACCACGGGCGCTGTGTCAAATGCGGTGAGAGCGGATTTGACCGTTGCAATATCGACGCTCAAATATGCTCATGTTCTGCCGCCCGCAAATGATTATTGCGGAAAGGTTGTAACCGTTAATATTGGTATTCCTCAAAGCTGTTACACAAAGCGGTACGCAGGCGCTGTTACAAAATCGGACATCAAAGAACTCTTTGTCAGAAGAGAAAAAAATTCTAATAAAGGAACATTCGGTCATCAGCTCAATATATGCGGCTCATACCTTATGCCGGGTGCGGCAGTAATATGCGCAAAGGCTGCACTCAAAAGCGGTGTCGGTCTTTTAAAATGTGTTTTTCCAAAATCTGTTTACGGTGTTATGACAAGCCATTTGACTCAGCCTGTTTTTAAACCGCTGTGTGAAAATGAAGAAAAGACGCTTTCCATCGGCTGTGTCAACGATATTTTTGAAGAACTCAAATGGGCAGACAGTGTTGTTGTTGGATGCGGTCTTGGAAATAACGATGATATTCAGGTTATAACAAGTCAGGTAATAAAAACGAGCGATGTTCCCATTGTTCTTGACGCGGACGGTATAAATGCAGTTGCACCCTTCATAGATATAATAAAGGATAAAAAAGCACCGCTTATCCTAACACCCCATCCCGGTGAAATGGCA
>CANQZA010000102.1 GCA_947628175.1 uncultured Clostridia bacterium
CACTAAATAGCACCAACCTCCTTTGTTTGACTTGCGAATAAATTCACCTGCATTTGTTTCACCGTGTTTCTTTGGGTCTATCCAGAGTTCGTATAAATTTGGGTAATATGCTTCGTACTGTTCTTTGGTTGATAATCGCTTAAATTCTTCTAAGCAACATGAACCTATTGTTAGCTTATTATGCCCCTCGTTAAACATGAACTCTAGTGCTTCTTTTATTACCAAAACATCGTTCGCTATGTAGGCTTTCTCTTGCTCTGTGATTGGACAACCTGCATACCTAACACCTGTGTACTCCATTTCAAGTTTCTGGTGCTTGGTTTTGAAAGATTCCCCGATACGCTTTACACTGAATGGAAGTAACTTTAGTGAATCTCTAAGTTCGATTATATGACCACCTGTTTTGATGATAATGGTGTACCACTGTCCTTTGTCACTGATGGAGTATTTGAAAGTGTTATTCTCCATATCTTTCTCACGTAGCCATTTTACATCATATTCGCCACTTCCTATCTTTGTCCATGCTTGATTGTAGTGTAATTCATGGAGCAAATAGTAAAGCCAGAAACTACCATCAAATTTCAAATTGTGGTAAAAACCTATTATGTTACAATCTAAGCTCTTAAAGTATTCAAACTGCTCACCTATTGAGTGGAATATTTGTACATCTTCGGTGAATAGTTCGACGGACGCACTTGCCCAGACTTCGGTGTTCACCTGTCCTTTGTAGACGGTAGTTTCAAAGTCACAAGCAAAGTATTTATATTTGCGTACTCGCATTAGTCAGGGTTTTCATAGGCGTCCAGTTGTGATTGTAACTCACCTAACTCTCGTGCTTCTTCCTCTGTTGGTAGCGCACCTCTGATTAAATCAATGAAATCTCTGATTGATCTTGACGCTTCCTCACCAGACATCTTTTCTTGGTAAAATATGATGTTCTGTGCCTGTTCCACAAAATCGGCAGGTGCTTCTCCCATTGAGCGCATTACTGCGTTACGACCATATGTTGAAATTTCGTGGTCTAATGCCCTCTTTAAGTAGGTTGAACCTGCTGTCTGGTATTTATCAATCAGTGATTGCACATTGTTTAATATGATTTCACCCTCTTCAAGCCATTTTGCGTGCGCCCATTGTACTGCATCCAGTTTACGTCTGTTTTCTGCCCACTGTGCTTCCATCTGTGAACGCTGGTATGCTTGTCCTGCGGGAGATTCTAGCCACTTAAAGTATTTTCGTGTTTCAGCGGCTTTCTGTGCTGAACGTGAACGCCGCTCTTTGAAAACCTCTGTACCGGAAACTGGTTTACCTGCTTCATTCAAAGCAGTACTAACCTTACGCAAGGCTGCGCGAGTTATAGATTTTAACTTTTTGAGTGCAGACTGTGTAACTCGTTGTGGCCGTGATTCAGGAATGAAATCTGATACGGGTTTATCTATTCGATAACCTTGTTTTTCAAGTTCCCGATATGCACGCTTGATACGCTTTACTTGTGCATTATATGCTTGTTGATTAGGAGTTAGTTTTTGTTTACGTTTAGCCATTCGTGTACCTCTCTTTAATCAAACAAAGCGTTGACTATTTGCATAATCAACGCCTTGTTCTTATTTATTCATTTTGAAGTACCGATGTACCAACCTGCGATTTACTCGATGGAACAGGTAATGAAATCTTTACCCGGACGGTTTTTGCTTGGTTTGCGGTACACCTTGATACCCCAGTTCTCGCTCTCGTCATCTTCCATCTCTTTCGCTATTCCTGTGTAACTATTCCAGAAAGACTGTGAACCTGTGATGTACTTCTGACCGCTCTCGTCAACGATAATATATACCGTGTAATCCTTGTTCTCAGATTTCTCATTGTGAACGTCCAAAACTGCGTGCATAACAGGTACAATGGAAACCGCTTCAACCTGCGTTGCTTCGTCCAACCGAATAGCGTCAGTTGTGTCCTTCAGCATGATTCTCTCTTTCACGCTAAGTTCCTTGCTACATTCTCTGACTGCTACACTGTAATTTGCACTTCTATCTGACATTGTTTTTACTCCTTTTCTTCGCTATGATTTTGCTTGTTCTTTGTCTTGCTATATGCAGTTGTCAAGGTGCGATTGTTACTGATTTTGTGGTGTGAGGGCGTGGTGTTTATGGTTAGCTACCATTCAGCTACAAGGCGGTAAAATGACCACACCCTCGATTGTGCTACTGTTTACAGCTCTTCCTGTGCGTCTGCTTCGTCCTCGTCCTGTGCCTGTGCTGAACCGTTTCTTGGCGGTAAGATTGTTGCCAGTTTGACAAAATCTTCCTCTTTCATACCGTACAGTGTTTCCACCTCAGTCTGCTCTACCACTGCGACAACCTTTTCAGTTTCAGTGTTCCCGATTTCCTGCAATTTCTTGAGCAGCTTGTTGGCGTCCGGGTATGTACGCGGAAGTGTAAACACCTTGTTAAAGGGTTCTGCCGTTTCAATGTTCAGACACATTGTTACAGCTTTGGTTGTGGTGATTGTTCTTGTTACCATTGGTACTCTTGCCATGATTTTTTACCTCCTTTTTATTTTTTCTTTGTCATTTTCATGGTCTTAACCTTGTACCTCGGAGTGGTGCGTTCCTTGCGGGCGTACCTCTCCGGGTACAGTATAATTATAACATAAGGGTATAGGGTTGTCAAGCGTTTTAGTACAGAAAATGCAAGTTTTTTATGTGTTGTCTGTATTTTACTAAAATACGCTCTGATATTTTGTCTAAACTGGTGCTAAACATGATCTCTCTTGTGATGTTAGGAATGGTTGTGTTAAAGTGGATTCCTGTGTCACTGATTATCGTGCAGATTAGTGTGTCGTTATTGACGTAGACTTTGACGCGCCCTATGATTCTGCGTTGCAGGTGCATTGTTACACCTTTGACTATTACATTGTACATTGGTTCTCCTTTTAGTCATTGTAGAATGACAATTTTCCTTGACATTCCATGAAGTGCATGATGTAGTCCAGTTGTCTCTGATTTCCTGATTCCTTGCACTGCTTATAGTATTTCTGTGCGTCCACTTTTATGCTTCCAAAGTACCACTGAATTGCTTTGATGTAGTCGTTGAATGTGTACAAAATTTCACCTCCATTCTGTTTATAGTTTGTAGCGGTTCATAGTACGTCAATGTGATTGCACATTACGTAGTCTGCTAACTGTTTTGGTGACATCTCACACATACGCTGTGTAAAATCTGATACTACATAAACTGTTCCTGTTGTGTTACGCCGCAGATATTCTGTTTCGGACAGCCATCCTCTTCTGGTTTTGTTGCGTAACTGTTGCGTTCCATTGTTGCCACAAGGTACGATATTTCCATATTTACCGTATGACTCTACTACCAAAGCCCATGCCATATTATAACACCTCCACTGGATAACCCTGCCACTCTAATTTGCCATCTTGGTTTACCTCTAAGTTCTGCACACACCATGTCACAAACCTTGTCAAATCGTCTGTTCCATAGTAGTCTGAACCATCTACAATGTCACTTATCCAATAATACTCTTTTTCTTGCATTTCTTTGTCCTCTCTTTCTTGTTCTTGTTTACACTCTTTTTGAGTGATACCCTGTGCAACGTGTCGGGCGTTGTGTGGTTCTCCCCACAGGGTTCTATGCGTTAATGTTCGGCCATAGATTCTACACATTCCCACGGTATGCAGATTGATCGGCAAGCTGTCTCTATGCGAACACCTAAGTCGCTAAACCATGATACAGTGAAGTGGAAACTATTATGCAATATAATGCTGAACTGTTCGCTGTTCGGTTCATTGCAGAATTTCTCGTAACACTCGTCATAAGCTCTCTGTTTTTCTGCGCTCCATCTGTTATACACTTGTCCTAACGTTGCGCCCTCATAATTCTGCGCCGCCTGCACCCATCTGCGTGCTTCCTGTGTTGGTTTTCTCAAGTATTCCATTTTTCTACCTCTCTTTCTTTGTCTTGCACTCTTTTGAGTGATACCCTGTGCTATGTGTTGGGCATAGTATTTGGTTCTCCCCACAGGGTTAAGGTTGTCCGCTGTCATGCGTTCCTGTTTAGACAGGAGAGGGTTTTAACCCTCGTCCTCGTCCTCGTTCGCCTTGCTACCGCGTGGCGGTAACACATTTGCAAGTCTGATGAAGTCTGATTCTAACATCCCGTACAGCGTTTCCTTGCGTTCCATTGCTACCACTGTCACTAACTTTTCTGTGTCTGTCTCGTAACTCTTTTTCAGTACTACCAGTGCGTCCTCTGTTTTCTCGTATGTTCCTTGAATTGTGAACGCCCTATTTTCTACCTTTGCGCTTGTCACGTCAACCGTCATAACCTCACAGACTGTTTCCAAAACTGTTCTTGTTACCATTCTCTGTCTTGCCATTTCTTTTTCCTCTCTTTCTTTTTGTTATTTGTTTTGATTTTCATTATTCAGTTTTCAATGTTCTCTTTGTTTCTTTGTACCTTTATTATACTACTCTTTGTTGCCCTTGTCAAGTACTTTTTTTGAACTTTTTATTTTTTCTTTTTTTCCTTTTTTTTCCTCTCTTTCCTTGTTTCTATATGTATTGTACCACTGTGTACTGAAAAAATCAAGCCTATTTATAAAAAATATTGAACAAATTTTATCACATGTTTTTGTGCAGATTGTACATGGCTGTGGGGAAACTGGAAAGGCGACTCCGACGAACGCAAGCACAACAGGTA
>CANQZA010000103.1 GCA_947628175.1 uncultured Clostridia bacterium
CTCATCAGGAGTAAGCCCCAGCTTTTTTTCAATATAAGTAACAACGGAAGGATCCACACCGCCTGAACGAGTACCCATCATAAAACCATCAAGAGGAGTAAAGCCCATTGATGTATCAATAACCTTGCCGTGTTCAATTGCGGCTATTGACGAGCCGTTACCGAGATGGCAGGTGATAATTTTAAGGGCATTGAAATCCCTTCCCATTTTTTCTGCGACACGGTGTGATACAAATTTATGCGATGTACCGTGGAAACCGTAACGACGAACGCCGTATTTTTCATAATATTCATAAGGAACAGCATACATATATGCCTTGGGAGGCATGGTGCTGTGAAAAGCAGTGTCAAAAACTGCAACCTGCGGTACATCAGGACCTACAATAGACAGACACGCCTTGTATCCCTGTAGATTTGCAGGATTGTGAAGCGGTGCGAGAGGAGAAAGTTCCTCAACTGTTTTAACAACATCTTCATTTATAAGAACGCTTTTTGTATATTTATCTCCGCCCTGAACAAAGCGGTGACCGACCGCGTCAATTTCATCAAAGGAGTCAATAACCTTATAAGGTCCCTGTGAAAGAATATATTTCACCTCATTAAAAGCGTCTGTATGCGTGGGAAGTTCCTTATCATAGGTGTATTTATTATCGTCTTTTTTTACGATAATATTTTCCTCTCCTCCGCTGATTTTCATACCGATTCTTTCAATGGAGCCTTTACATAAAATCGATTCGTCAGACATATCCATTAATTGATATTTAAGCGACGAGCTGCCGCAGTTGATAACAAGAATTTTCAAAATATTTCCTCCGCATTATTGATTTAATTCATTAATTAGTATTATAATAATATATATAATATTATATTGTCAAGGACTTTTAGGTATTTTTTATGAACACAGGTATAATTTGTGAATTCAACCCGTTTCATTCCGGTCACAAATATCTGATTGATACGGTAAAAAACGGCTCTGACGACAATGCGGTAATATGTGTTATGAGCGGCAATTTTGTTCAACGCGGTGAATTCGCAGTATATGACAAGTTTAAAAGAGCAAAAACAGCGATTGAAAACGGAGCCGATATGATTATCGAGCTGCCGTGTGTTTACTCCACCCTATCCGCTGAAGGTTTTGCAAAATACGGTGTTGAAATTCTTGAGTCAACGGGCATTATTGACGAGATAGCCTTCGGTGCCGAGTGCGACGATATCAAACTTCTTTATGATGCCGCAAAAAAAATCGAACAAAATGACCGTGTTGTCATGGAAGCCTTAAAAAGCGGAATATCTTATCCTGCCGCAAGAAAAATTGCGCTTGGCAGCGATATTCTTGACACACCCAACAACATTCTTGCCGTTGAATACATAAGACATTCAACGATACCATGCAGGGCAGTCCGCAGAATCGGAAAAGGGCACGACACAGATGACAGCCTTTACAGCGCGTCTGCAATAAGAAAGGAGCTTTCACTCCATGACATATGCTCCATGAAAAATTGTGAAAGAGCTGTTATGGCAAAGCTGCGCACAATGTGCGCGGACGATTTCCTGGAAATTGAAGATGTGAGCGAAGGTCTGGAAAACAGAATAATCGAGGCTGTGAGAAATGCAACATCGCTTGATGATATATATGACTTTATAAAGACGAAAAGATACACCCACGCAAGAATAAGAAGAATTATTCTCCGGGCGTATCTGTCTATAACAAAAAATTATCCAAAATGCGTTCCGTATATCCGCATACTCGGTTTTAACGAAAAAGGAAGGTCTCTTCTCACTGAAATGAAAAAAAAGGCTACACTGCCTGTTATAAGCCGTTACAGTGATATCGACAAACTCAAAAACGAAGGCAAAAAGCTATTGGATTTTGAATACAGGTGTACTGATTTATATAATTTGGGATATAAAAATCCCCTGCCCTGTGCAACAGAGCAGAGGTCCCGGATAATCGTATTATAATCAAAGAACAAACACACCGTCATAAAATATTATCAGTTAAACGGTAAAATTCCTCCCGAGTCATTGAGGAATTAATGTAGGAAAGCATGGAATGCGTTGAAAGAAACTCCGGCAGATCAAGCGTTTTCAGGAGTTTCTTTTTCTTTTTTGCCGCGTCGGGCTTTCCCGAACAACCAATTTCGTACAAATCATAATTCGTAACCGGGTCCGGATTAACGGTTTGTTCCGCTGTTATTCCCGCCTGCGTGAAGAGGTTTAACAAAATCTTGTCATCTATTCCTTCGACACCGAGCTTTCCCTCCTTAGACGGGGAAAGCTTCCTTTTTTCTTTTCCGAAAACATCAGGAATGTAGATATGCTTTATCTTGCTTTTATCAATCCCGGATGCCATATAATTTCTAATCTGAAAACCGCTGTGGTCTGAATCAGTAATGATAATCAGTCCTCTTTCCTCCGCAAGGCGGCGTATGAATCGGAGCTTTTCTCTGTCCTTATAGATGCCGAATCCGTTTGTTTCTATAATCAGCGCGTCAAGCAGATTTGACAGTTTTATCTTATCATACTTTCCTTCAACGATCACCGCCTGACTTACTTTAAGCATACATTGCCTCCCTTGCGATAAGAAGGAGTTTTGCCGTCAATTCTTCAAGAAGAAGTCTCTTGTCAACCGCTGTGCTTTTCATTTTTAAATCTGCATTTAGTATCGCGTCAAGGGATTCTCTAAGTTGCTGCTGTGTCAGCAAAGCACAGTCTCTTGAAGCGTTTTTCAACGCAAATTCCCTACCCCTGTAATTATAATGCTTTGACACATCATCATAAGAAAGGCCTGCTGCCTTAGCGCATTTGACTCTGTACATATCAACATATACGCCGCTGATTGCCGAAAGAATGATAACCGGTTCTGTCTTTAATGTAAAAAGTGTATCTATAACCTCATAGGCATTATCTGATTTTCCAGCGACAATGGCCTTGGATAAATCATACACCCTTGCCTGAAGGCTTTTTACTGCCATATTATCAATAATCTGCTTTGTAATCTCAGCATTTGAGCAATAATTAGACAGCTTATCCAGCTCGTTGAGAAGCGTTTTCATATCGTTGCCCGAAACGGAAATAAGATACGACGCATTTTCGCTCGTAAGGACACTGCCTCTTTTTTTGGCACCGTTTACGAGCAGTTTCACCACATCACTTTCTCTTCTCTTTTCAAGATTTACACAGGCTCCTGCTTTATCAAACGCCTTTTCTACAGACCGCCATCCCGCGCTTTTTATATCTATTTCAAGTGCGTCATACCAAAAAACAAGAACTGTTGTTTCAGGCACATCATCAAGAAATGCGCAAAGCAGTTTTATATCCGCCTGTGATTTTTCAACAGGGTAGTCACGCACAAGAATGAAATTATATCCGCTCATCATCGGCAGCATCTGCGCATCCTTTAAAATATCGTCAAGAGAGCTGTCTTTCCCGTCGAAGCTATGATAATTAAACGCCTCAAATGCAGGATCTATCAGTTTTGATCTGAGCTTTGAAACATAATATTCCTTAAGATATGACTCTTCTCCGTAAATAAGATAAGCATTACTGTACTGTCCTGCTTTAATCTGCGCCTTGAGCTGCTGCTCGCTTAATTTAGCCATAAGCTCTCCTTTCTTACAATAACCTGTGCGTTTTGAGCAAAAGTCATCGTTATATTTGTTTCGTCTGAAAACCTGCCGTAAACATTTCTGAGTGCGGCGTAATCCCCCACTGTAACATAATCATCACTGACCGTAACAAAGGAATCATAAATGGTGAGCGTGATATTACCACTGTTACATTGTACAATAATATGATCCGATAAATCAACATTAAAATTGTCAGTACCGTTGTAAGACACAGACTCAACATCATACATATCGCATAATTGCACATACGCATCAGAGGAATTTATCAGCAGGGCTTTATCAATAGTGTCCATATTTATAATATTTTTAAACAAATCATAATCATAACTATAGTCATTATCAATGACAGCGAGCTTGTCCCTGCTGTAAAGGATAATACCGCCGTTATAGGAAAGATGCAGATAAATGCTGTTTGAAAAAGTATAGGACGCCATAGCAGATGACACGGCAAAGACAACAGCAATAAACAAGGCTGTAATTTTTGTATTTACAGTTTTGACTGCCAGAAGCGAAATTCCCAAAAACAGAAATATGACGGCTATTGCAACGGCAAAAAATGCTCCGCAAATATTTCTGTATCCGAAGGAGAGCCTTTGCGCACCGAAATGCGCAGTGAGCATTATTGCTTTCAAAAAAGCGGTACAAAGGTGTTTCAGGATAACGGTCAGAAAACCTATACGGTGAAAAAGCACCAAGGATAATGACAGAATCATGGCTGACTGCGCAAGCGGTATTATTATAAAATTAAGAAAAAGACCGACAACGGTAACACATTTGAAAAACAGCCACATTGCCGGCAAAGTAGACGCCAAGACAGCTAAAGACGCGGAAAAGCTCTTATAAAAATAAGAGAGAATTTTATTACCGGGGCAATATTTGTTTAATTCAGGATATATTACCGTTATTCCCAAAACAGAGCACACAGTAAGCATGGCGCCCGCATCGGAAACGGCAAACGGATTAAGACAAATCACAAATACAGAAAACCCCAGCGAATTGAGCGCATCTG
>CANQZA010000104.1 GCA_947628175.1 uncultured Clostridia bacterium
AGGGCTTTTGACATAGTGGCTTCCCTTTGCGGTATGCTGCTTCTTTCGCCTGTCTTTCTTGTGACCGCTATTGCCATTAAAATCGAGGACGGCGGTCCTGTTGTGTTTACACAGGATAGAATAGGCAAGGACGGAAAGCCTTTTAAAATGTACAAATTCAGGAGTATGTGCGTAAACGCCGAGAAGAAGCTGAAAAGACTGCAAAAGAAAAACGAGGCAGACGGCCCTGTGTTCAAGATAAAGGACGATCCTGGGATCACTAAGGTCGGTCATTTTATCAGAAAGTTTAGCATAGACGAGCTTATGCAGCTTGTAAACGTGCTTAAAGGAGATATGTCAGTCGTTGGTCCGCGCCCTGCCCTGCCAAATGAAGTCGAAGAATACGATGACTTCGCAAAGCAACGCCTTCTTGTAAAGCCCGGACTTAGCTGCTATTGGCAGATAAGCGGCAGGAGTAATATAGGCTTCGAGGAATGGATGGCTCTGGATATTAAATACATATATGAGATGAGTGTTTGGACTGATTTGAAGATAATATTGTTGACAATACCTGCGGTAATAAAAGGTGATGGCGCTTGCTGATATGGTGATACCATGAAAGTTAAGAGAGTTGTGTATGGTATATGTGTTATAGCAGTAATGACAGTCATATTTCTTTTTTCAAACCAGAATTATGATGAAACAATGAAAACAAGTGACTTGATTGTTAAGCCCATTGAAAATGTCATAAAGGAAAATACAGATAAAACTTTTGAAACTGAAAAGGAAGAAGAAAGTTATTTCAAAAAAATCGAAAGCAAATTAGATATCGTTGTAAGAAAAGGCGCTCACATGACGCTCTTTGCGATATTGGCAATTTTCGTATTTTTATGGCTGAAATCTTTTAACATAGATAATTACAATGCCACAATGCTTACTTTAGGTATTTGTAGCTTATATGCTGGGTTTGATGAACTTCATCAACACTTTGTAAATAAACGAGATACAAGATTTACCGACATATGCATCGACGAATTTGGTGCTGTTATAAGCATGTTTTTTATATGGGCAAAAGACAAATTGGGTGGTTACTTTGGAAGATAGTAAAAATCTCAGAATATCAATGCTTGGTCATAAGCGCATACCTTCCCGTGAAGGCGGTGTTGAGGTCGTTGTGGAACAGCTTGCTTCAAGAATGGTAGTCTTGGGCGATTCTGTTGTGTGCTACAATCGTAAAGGTCATCATGTCAGCGGAAAAGAGTTTGACAAAAAAATTCTTTCCGAGTATAAGGGCATAAAACTTAAAAATGTTCCTACCTTTGACTTCAAAGGGCTGGCAGCTATGTCTTCGTCTTTTTTTGCAGCCTTAGCTGCTGCCTTTGATAAAAGTGATGTAGTTCATTTTCACGCAGAAGGACCATGCGCAATGATATGGATACCTAAACTGTTTGGAAAAAGATGTATAGCCACTATACATGGACTTGATCATCAGAGAGCCAAGTGGGGTAATTTTGCAAAAAAATACATTATGTTTGGCGAAAGAATGGCGGTTAAATACGCCGATGAAATTATTGTATTAAGTAGGGGAGTTCAGGATTATTTCAAGGATACATATGGCAGGGAAACACGCTTTATACCTAATGGTGTAAGCAGACCGACAATAAGAAAAGCTGGTTTGATAAAAGAAAAGTTTGGGCTTGAAAAAGACAGCTATGTTTTATTTTTAGGTAGGATAGTTCCCGAAAAAGGCTTGAAATACCTGATAGAAGCCTTTAGGGAAGTTGATACAGATAAAAGACTCGTTATCGCAGGCGGTTCTTCCGATACAGACGAATTTATGTCAGAGCTTAAGGAAATAGCAAAATATGATGCCAGAATAATATTTACAGGCTTTGTGCAGGGACAACTCCTCGAAGAGCTTTACAGTAATGCTTACATATACACACTGCCATCTGATCTTGAGGGAATGCCCTTAAGCCTTTTGGAAGCTATGAGCTATGGAAACTGTTGTCTGGTATCTGATATATCGGAATGTACAGAAGTTGTAGAGGATAAAGCAATTACTTTTGAAAAGAGTAATGTTGATAACTTAAAAGAAAAATTGCAGATGCTTTGCAATGATAAAAATATGGTACTGAAATATAAATCCGAAGCTACGAATTTCATTTGTGGCAAATACAGCTGGGACGATATAGTGATAAAAACTATAAGTCTATATCAAATAAAAAGAAATACAGAAATATCAAAGCACGATAAAACCATTGAAGCAATGGGAATAAAAATTAGTAAATAAAAGTATGTTATATCTGTACTAGAAAATCAAAAGATATTACAGCAATATGAATTGTTATAATGCAAATTTGATAATTTTGAAAACAAAGCAGTTTGATATCATACTAATGGTTTTATAAATATAGTGAATGGAAGCGAAAAGAGTGAGTTCAGAAAAAAGAATCATATGGGTTGATGTAGTCAAATATATCTGCATACTAATGGTAATGCTTTCACATCTTGAAGTTAAGACAGCATTGTGGCAAGTATTTTATTCTCCGTTTTTCCTTTCAGCATTTTTATTTGTTTCCGGTTATGTTTATATTCCCGAAAAAAAGGGATTTAAGAAATTTTTGTATAAAAAGTTTCGCCAACTGTTTATACCCTGGCTGATTTTCAGCCTATTTAATATATTTTTGTCACAAATCCTATCTTTCAATGCTCATAGAGAACTTTTTACAGAGCTTATGTGGAATTTTCTCCAAATCAGAGGTCAAGGTGATGGTGTGTGGTTTGTTGCAGCATTATTTGTAGCATTTATTCCATTTTATTTTTTTATAAATTGGTATGAATCTAAATCAGATAAAATAGGGGGGGGTACAGCATATGTACCATTACAGTCTTGATTGCGTGGTTGCTTTCTTTATTAAGTATTTTGTATTCAAAATTAATGCCTGCAGATATATTGCCATGGAATAGCAGTGCATTACCATGGCATATAGAATATATGTTTCAAGCTATGTTTTACATGATATTGGGTTATATATTTAAAAAGAAATTGGAAAATATTTTGGATAAATATATAAATTGGAAAACGATTGCCATTGTTGTTATGATTTATCTTCTGATTGTATATATACCTTATGCGATAGAAATGACATTACCCGTGCCGGTTGATATCTTATATAACTATATTTCAGCAATCGTAGGAATTACTGCAGTTGTTATGGTTTCTAAAATGCTACCGTCAAATAATTATGTAAATTATATAGGGCAGAACACTTTGATTTGCTTTGCACTGCATGGAAAAATTTATAGTGTGATTCAGACTATATTGAAAAAAATTGTTGGAACTCAATATATGGCAATACAGGACAATATAATTATTTCATCGTTTTTTGCCTTACTTTTTGCGTTATTTCTTCCTGTGATAATTATGGTTCCTATATACATTATAAATCGTTACTTTCCGTTTATTATTGGAAGAAAGACAAAATCAGTTTAATTCCATCATTTAAGTAAGGATATTAAGGTAGAGAATATTAATTGTAAATAAATTTCTTTTTCCTAATGAAGAATCAGAAATCTATATATTCAAATTGAGTAAAGGAAGATAGAGATGTCTGTAAAAAAATTAAACGGCACAGTAATAGTAACATACCGCTGCAACGCAAGATGTTCAATGTGCAACAGATATAAAGCTCCTTCCAAGCCGGAGGAGGAAATTTCAATAGAAACAATAAGAAAACTGCCTAAAATGTACTTTACAAACATTACAGGTGGCGAACCTTTTATTCGTACTGATTTAAAGGATATAGTAAGAGAGCTCTACAAAAAAAGCAACAGGATAGTTATTTCCACAAATGGCTTTTTTACCGATAGGATAATTGATCTATGCAAGGAATTTCCGCAAGTGGGCATCCGTATTTCAATAGAGGGACTTGAAAAGACCAATAATGAAATAAGAGGTCTTGACAACGGTTTTCAGAGAGGTTACGGCACTCTTAAAAAATTGGTTGAAATGGGTATGAAGGATGTAGGCTTTGGCATGACCGTTCAGGATAAAAATGCTCCCGATCTGGTACCATTGTACAAGCTGTCAGATGAGATGAATATGGAGTTTGCCACGGCAAGCTTACATAACAGTTTCTATTTTGTAGAGGCAAAGAATATAATACACGACCGCCCTATGGTGGCTCAGAATTTTGAAAATCTTATAAATGAGCTATTGAAGTCAAACAGTCCTAAGAAGTGGTTCAGAGCCTACTTTAATCATGGACTTATTAACTATATATATGGACAAAAAAGATTACTGCCTTGTGATATGAGCTTTGATACCTTTTTTATAGACCCCTATGGTGATGTAATGCCTTGCAACGGAACTAAAGATAAGGAAGTTATGGGTAACCTGAATGAGC
>CANQZA010000105.1 GCA_947628175.1 uncultured Clostridia bacterium
AAAGACTTTCAGCATCGGGTGAACGCAGTTCCAGCTTTGAATAACCAACAGCACGTTTTTCTCCTGCTCGCAGCGGTTGAAAATGCTCATATCGTAAAAGTCGAAATCGACAATTTTTATCTGCTTGTGTTCGGTCAATTCATCTCTCAATTTGTCAACATAACAGCTCCAGCCGCGGTGCATTAAAAGCAGTTCTTCGCCGTACAAATCTTCAATCGTCAGCTTTTCCTTTTTGGCAAGCGGGTGATAGATAGACACCGCACAGCAAAGCGGTTCGCGCGTTATCTCAAACCCCTTGCACCCGCGCACTTCAAGCAAAGTGTCATCGAAAAGCCCCGTCACAACGTCGATGTTCTGTCCGAGATTTTTCAGAATTTCACGCGCATTTTCGGGAGTATTTTCAAACGGCACAAGCTGAAAACTGACATCAGAGCAATGCTCGTGGATTTTCGGCCATAAATCCGTCAGTATCTGCGCGGGCGTAATGGGCGAAGTGCCTATGCGGATAACGGCGTTTTTTTCAAGACCTGCACGTCTTGCGCGGCGAACAGCCTCCTCGCTGTACGACACGATATATTTCGCGTCGGTGTAAAGCGATTCGCCCGCTTTCGTGAGTTTCAAGCCCCTGTGAGTACGCTCGAAAAGCTGAACGCCGACTTCGTTTTCAAGTAAATTTATCTGCTTTATGACGGCGGTAGAAGTGATGAAAAGTTCCTCCGCAGCCTTGTTGAAGCTTCCCGCTTCGACGATTGCGATAAAGGTTTCAAGGTGTGTGTTGTTCATTGCATTACCCCCTTTTTGTATTACCTATTAGCCTGTCCGCCGTCTTCTTCCAACCATCCGGATATGTTGTAGACCTTGAACGCTTCGGTCAGCAGGGTTTGAATGTGTTCTTTTTCGTTTAGCAATTCCTTCGGGAAATCTATACGTGTTATTTTCCAACAAACTTGTTGTTTTTGAATACTCTTTATTGCTTGAACAGGTATTGGATTTGATTTATACATAAAGATAAATTCTTCTATATCATCATTTGTGTCATGATGTTTATAGCAATAAGCTAACCATACTTCAGCATTTTTGTCAATGGTTAAGTACAAAGGCTTGATGCCTTCTGTCATGTCCCTAAAACTCCCGTATGGGTTCTTGATTTTTTTATTAGCGAGTTCTTCTCTTTGCGTCTCAGTCAGCTTTTCATTAACAAATGCCATAGTCTAAACCTCGCAATAATGAAAGTATTAAGGGTATTTATGCTATTATAGCACATTTTGGGGGATTTTGCAATACAGATTCTCGGTTCTGTCTACATTTCAAGGTATATGCGCCGTTCAAACCGCACGGTTTTAGGTTGGATATCTCCTGTTGAAAACGCAGAGTGCCTGAAAAATTCTGCGATCAGCACATCGCATTGATCGTCGCGCCCGAAGTTGTACCGTTTCCGTTAGGGCTTCGCTCTCTCCAACGGCACAACTTCATAATTTCAACTTTATTGTGCTCTCCTTATTTTTAAATATTTTTTGTCTTGCATCATTGACAAAAGTATATTAAAGTCTTATCTCTTATTTCTGACAGCCGTCCTGTCATCTCACCACAGTTAAAACGCCCTTATCCATCTCGCAGACCGTATCGCAAAGCACGTCGATGTCTTCGGCGGAATGTGAGGCGATAAGTATGGTTTTGCCCTGGGCTTTCAGATCGAGCAGATATTGACGCATATCTTTTACTCCATCTTTGTCCAAGCCGTTCATCGGCTCGTCAAGGATAAGCAGATCGGGGTCTTCCATTATCGCCTGAGCTAAGCCCAGGCGCTGGCGCATACCGAGAGAGTATTTGCGGACGTGGCGTTTAAGATCGGGATCTAATCCCACGCGTTCCATTGTCTTTCGTATGTCGTCTCTTGAAATATGCCCGCGCAGGTCCGCAAGCAGCTTCAGATTTTTATACCCCGAATAATACGGTATAAATCCCGGCGTTTCTATGATTATTCCAACGTTTTTTGGAAAGTCGCAGTCTTTTCCTATCCGCTTTTTATCTACGATTATCTCGCCCGAATTTGGCTTTACAAATCCGCATATGCATTTCATGAGCATGGTTTTTCCGCTGCCGTTTCTGCCTATAAGTCCATGTATCTTTCCGCGCTCAAAGCGTACGTTGATATCCTTTAAGATCGGGTTTTTCTGCAATGTCAGGTTTACATTTATTATGTCTATCATATCAGTGATTCTCCGTAAATTTCAATTTTTTTAAAGCTATAAAACATCCTATAGTCAGAACCGCTATCAATGCCCCGAAGTATAAGAATGAAGCCCATACGGGGTAGATAGGTTCGCTGAATATATTTGTGTAGTGATACCAAAGTATAGTGTTTGCCGTGGGTAACGCCCATCTTATCTGAGTAGAAAGATTTGCCGTCACTGTTCCGAGAGCCATTACGACAACTGCCGCCGCAAGTCCCGCGGGTCCGCCGTACAGAATTTTTACCAGATAAATTATAAGCGACAATGACAGCAGATACGCTCCGAGCAGAACGCTTGTCTGCCATACAGCCTTTATCATCGGTATCTGGTTATAAAGATTCGGCGGAAGAAGCAGACTGTCAAAGCTGAATGCCTCGTCGGGAAACCGCGCCGCATATTTTCTTACAGCTTCGCTCCATTCCGTTCCGAAATGTCCTCCCGAAAAGAAAATGCTTGCCAGGAATATCGCGGCAATAAACGTCGTAATCGCCATAATCAGAAACAATATCTGCCCGCAAAGCCAGTTCTTTTTTCCCGTCCTTGATATAAAGAACATGGAGTTTCCGCCGAGCCTCGGATAATCTGCCAGCAATATCAGAAAGACCAGCGGCATAAACAGCAGCAGCGCCGAGGAATTTCCTACGGCTATATACGGCTCGAAAATTATCATAGTGTCGCCGAACTTGTCCGCTCGCGCCGAAAGAGGATCTATTACGAGAGTTTTTATGAATATCATCAGAACGCCGAGGACTATTATTCGGGGGTCGGTTATCCAGTTTACATATTCAGTCCTTGCGACGCCCCAGATTTTCCGCAGATTATGCACCGAAGTCGCCCCGCTTTCTCTCAATTATCATAAACGCCGCTAATGATACCGCAAGAAGTATGCCGTACATTATAAGTATATCATAATATTTCGTTATGCTTAAATTCATCAATCCGTCCGGATCTATATATCTGTAAAGCGCGTCAAGCGTTGGGTCGTAATCTCCTTTCCATGAATCCATGAGGATCTTGCTTGACAACTGTGCCAGAGCGTATTTTAAGAAAAACGGTATGCACATGATAAGATATTTGTTTCTCAAAAAACTTGTAAGAAACATTGACGGAATACTCCAGAATATTGCGAACATCCACATATCCAGAACGAGAAGGTAAAAATCCGTTATACTGCCGCGCATAAAATCAAGCGTCGAGGGATCCATCTCGGAAATGCCGGGGAAAAGGAGCATTGCAAGACCTGAAAATATAACATACCCCAAAGTTACCGCAGTGCCTCCCGAAATAATGCCTGTAAGATATGTTGATAACTGCCACTTCGTTTTTGAGGAGCGGAACACCTGAAAGCGCAAAGCGTTTTCTTCTCTCTCAGCGCACATTTCGGGAACGAAACAAAACGCGGCTATAATCGGAACAAAAAGCGAAAACCACGAACCTCGCGCGTTGGAAATTACAAAGGCGCTGCATAATTCGAAATGCTCCTTCATTTCACCGGCTGAAAAACTAAAGAGCGCATTTATCACGGAATATCTGTTTTTCGTATCGTAATCCTCGTATATCTGAGACATAAACAACAATACGATCGTCGCACCCACGCAGAGCCAGAAATTCCATGAAGTTACTGTTTTTTTGAAAGATACTGCTACTTCACGCATAATGATACCTCGTTTCTAATCTCCTTTCATAATGCCCGAATGTGCATAAACGGTTTTATTCTTCAATAACTCCGAGGTTATGAGACACGGAGTATTGTCTTAAATTCCCGCCGTCTTTGGCGTCGATATAGATGAAATATGTAAGAAAGTCGTTCGGATTATAAGCGGTGAGCTTCCATGCGGGAACGACTTTGGATTCGTGCGTCAGCGGGTTTAATCCGCCGAGTTCGGTCGGAACATAAGACGAATAGTATACAAACTCTAAATCGTTTACTACAAACTCAACTTCTTTTGTTACGCCCTCAGAGAATTTTTTTACAGCCTCGTCTGCCGAGATAACTTTATCAACGCTTTTTGCGTCCGAAATTCCCATATGTAAAGGCATTGTCGAAAATAAGTCTGCTTTATCGCTTTCTATCATCA
>CANQZA010000106.1 GCA_947628175.1 uncultured Clostridia bacterium
CATAGGTGCAGGAATAAAGGTGAGGCAATGACTGCCGAGCTCTAATTTGTCACCCTCTTTAACAGGAAGTATGCGTGAAGCATCCAGATTAAGAAATTGCGGCATCATTGCCATTGCTTTTTGTGTGCATACAACTTTCATATCCGGATACATACTGCATATAGTCTCAATATTTCCCGAATGATCCGGTTCAAGATGATGTACTACAAGATAATCCGGTTTTCTGTCATGGAGTGCCAGGGAAAGATTGGCAAGCCACTCATTGCCTTTTCTTTTATCGACCGTGTCAAGAACGGCGATTTTATCATCAAGAATAACATATGAATTATATGACATTCCGTTTGGCACAATATACTGATTTTCAAAAAGATCAATATTTCTGTCATTTACTCCTATATATTTTATATCTTTTGATATTTCTGTGTTCATAACTGATTCCTCCGCGTTTTTTTTATATGTTAACATAATTTGTAAGTTTTGGCAACAGGATTGACCCCATTATATCAACGCAAACCGCCGTACCCTGAAAAAAGATTTAAAAAACCGCCTTTCTGCCTGTCTGCCGGCCTCTAATCTTCAATCGCCGCAGGAGAAGAATTAACTTTTTTAATCTGACTGTATATAGCATCCGAAAACTTTTTTTCGCGTGTATATGTATAAAGTCCGTTTTGCTCCTGCTCTATATCGTAAAGCTGTGTATAACAGAAACCAAACATTTTTTTATTGGAAAGCAGCACCCGGGTTAAAGTGCAATATCTGAAAGCAAATTCCTCAGGCGTTTTTACATCCTCTCCATAACCCCATGACTTAACCGTTTTATCTGACTGCCATTTGATTCCGCCGTACTCACTTACGAAAACAGGCTGCCCCGAATATTTTTGACGGCCGGGATTATCAACCAGAACATGCTCATATAAAACATTATCCGTGACAAGCTTGTCAAAATTCTTTTTGAAAAGCTCAGCATTATCGTTGTAGTCGTGAACATCATAGATATCTGTTTTGACATGAAAATTTCCGCTTGTGTCAATACAAGGCCGTGTCGGATCCACTGCCTTCGTATAATCGTAAACACAGGAGAGAAGCGGGTCATACTGTTTTCTTCCGCGATAATTCCATGTTTCGTTAAACGGACACCAACCGATTATGGATGGGTGGTTAAAATCACGGTTTACAGCCTGCGCCCATTCTCTGAGAAAAACGGCAACACTTTCACTTTTTGAATAATCCAGTCCCCAGCTTGCGTATTCACCCCACACGATGTAGCCGAGCCTGTCACAGTGGTACAAAAAGCGAGGCTCAAATACCTTTTGATGAAGTCTTGCACCGTTAAAACCAAGATGGATTGAAAGCTCAATGTCATAAAGGAGCGCCTGCTCATCGGGTGCGGTGTAAATGCCATCCCTGTAAAATCCCTGATCCAAAACGAGTCTTTGAAAAACACTCTTTTCATTAATTAGAAATTTGAAACCGTCGAGCCTGATATTTCTCAGGCCGAAATAGCTGCTTACCAAATCGTCGCCAAAGGTCATTTTTAAATCGTACAGTCTGCCGCAGCCCGGTTCCCAAAGATGTTTTTCACTGAGATTTATCTGAAAATATCTGCTGCCGCAAATATTTGGACAGTTGAGTGTCCCGACAGGAATACCCTTATACAATATCTCGCAGGAGAAATTTTCCGTACCCGCAAAATCCGCCCAAAGGGTTACATTACAGTTTTGCGGATCGGGATAAATTTTAAAATCCTTTATATAATTTTGCGGCACATATTCCAAATATACGGTTTGCCAGATACCTGTTGTTCTTGTGTAGTCACAGCCGTGACTCTTTTTACGCTCACTCTGCTTTCCCCGCATAACAAGCGGATTTGAAACGCAATCCTCGCAAAGAATAAAAATTTCATTTTCCCCGTCTTTTACAAAATCGGTAATATCAAATCTGAAAGAGGTGTATCCGCCCGTGTGTCTGCCTGCCGGCTTCGCGTTTACAAGGACTGTTGTAAGATAATCTGCCGCGCCGATATGCAAAAACACTCTGGATTTTCCTTTTTTTATCAGAACGCTTTTTCTGTACCACACCATATTCACAAAATCGGTATACCCGATTCCCGAAAGGGTGCTTTCCATACAAAACGGAACATTGATTTTATACGGATACTTGCTGTTTTTATGAACATCAATGGCTCTATTTTCATCTGTTGAAAAGGAAAAACCGCGCTCTGATTTCTTAAATCCGAAATCCCACTCGCCATTCAAATTCTGCCAATTTTTACGCTCAAACTGCGGATTGGGATACTCCTGTCTGTAACTCATCATCATCGATTCTCCTTCCGTCAGAGTAATTGTATTATTTTGTGAGTATCAATAGTAAAACTGTATTGCTTATCATCATTATATCATAACAAATACTTTCAGCACAAGCTCATTCTATTGACAAACGAATGTAATGTAATATAATGAAACTGTGCCTTGTTTAATGACTCAAATGCCAGGCACGGCAATAATAAAATGAGGTGTGATTATGCTTTCGTCATCTTCTGTTTTAATTAATACCGAAAAATGCCTTGGATGCTCGCTTTGCGTTAATGACTGCCCCGGCGGTGTATTATATCTTGACAACCACAAGGCAGCCGTTCGAAAAAGCGGCTGCATAGAATGCGGTCACTGCTTTGCCATTTGCCCTGCCGGTGCAGTATCCATGAGAAATTATGATACCGCAGGATGTGAAAATATTGTGTCTATGGCAAACTTTGACAGTGACACTCTTCTCCTTGCAATGAAAAGCAGACGGACCGTAAGACATTTTAAGGACAGAAAGGTAGAACAGGAAAAAACAGATAAAATTTTAGAAGCCGGAAGATACAGCCCTACAGGTGCAAACGCCCAGGATGTTGCATACACAATACTTGGCAGCAGGCAGAAAGAAATTGAAGCAGAGTGCGTAAAACTGTTCAGAAACGGACAGAAGCTTGCGGCACCACTTGTCGATATGGTTAAAAATATAAACATCGACGAAAACTTTTTCTTCAAAAAAGCGCCTCTGGTAATTGTTGTTTCCGCCAGAGGAGATATCAATGCGGGTCTTGCAAGCTCATATATGGAACTTATGGCAGAAAGCATGGGGCTTGGCGTTTTATACAGCGGTTTTTTTGTCATATGCGCAAAGCTCAGCCCTAAAATAAAATCAATGCTTAATCTGCCTAAGGGGCACAAGGTCGTTTCGTGTATGATAATCGGATATCCGAATGTTGAATATAAGCGAATCGCACCGAGAAAGCCATTAAAGGTAAATTATCTGTAAGCATAAAAGCAAGATGCATTAAAATGCATCTTGCTTTCTTTTTACTGTTTCTTTTTGAATTTATCAAAAAATCCCTCTTTGCCTGAATTTTTAGGCGGAACATATGTTTTGTCAAATTCCTTTAAAAGATCCTTTTGCTCGTTTGTCAGATTCTTTGGAATATCTACAATAACTCTTGTATACTGTTCCCCTCTTCCCATTGAGCTAAGGCGCTGGATTCCCTTGTTTTTGAGCGTGAATATTTCTCCCGGCTGCGTTCCCGCAGGAATATTCAGCTTAACATCACCATCCAGTGTAGGAACAGACGGCTCGGTACCAAGTGCTGCCTGCACCATGGAAATGTGCAGATCATACCACACATCGTAACCTTCTCTTTTGAAATAAGGGTGTTTTTTTATGTTTATTACTACCTTCAGATCACCGCTCGGTCCGCCGTTTGAGCCCGCATTTCCATAGCCTCTTACATTAACAATCTGATTATTGTCTATACCGGCAGGTATATTTACATCAATTTTCTTTTTTGTTCTTACCTTACCCTTTCCGTTGCATTTACTGCATGGAGTGGTAATAATTTTACCTGTACCGCCGCAGCGCGAGCAGGTTTTCTGCGTACTCATAACCCCAAGGGGTGTTCTCTGCTGAATACTGATTACACCTCTGCCCTGGCATTCAGGGCATGTGGTGGGACTGGTCCCCTTTGCGGCGCCGCTTCCGCCGCACTCGCTGCAATCCATAACGCGCATTGTTTCAACCGTTTTTTTACAACCCTTTGCCGCTTCCTCAAAGGTAAGCGTAACGGCTGCCTGCGTATCTCGTCCGCGTGTGGGAGCATTCGGATTTCTTCCGCCGCCGAAACCGCCGCCGAAAAAGGAGGAGAAAATATCTCCCAAATCAATATCGCCGTCAAATCCAAAGCCGCCGCCGAAACCGCCCGCACCCTGACCGCCGCCGTAGCTGGGATCAACGCCGGCAAAACCAAACTGGTCATAGCGT
>CANQZA010000107.1 GCA_947628175.1 uncultured Clostridia bacterium
ATGCATATTTTGTGACGTTGTCATTAGAAACGTCTGCTGAGGAAACGTCGTCATACTCCGAGTACACGAAGGATTTTTGAAGTGTCCGAATAAGGTTTTCTTGGTTGCTATCCAATACCTTTGGTATATCAATGTGTACTTTTATATATTGGTTTCCCATTTCACCTGTATCTTTATCTATGACCCCTCTGCCGCGAAGACAAATAACTTTTTCCGCCTCAAACCCTTTAGGTATATCCACTTCTACTAATCCCCTGATGGTGTTTACT
Organism: uncultured Clostridia bacterium; assembly: GCA_947628175.1. Taxonomy (GTDB): domain Bacteria; phylum Bacillota; class Clostridia; order Oscillospirales; family Acutalibacteraceae; genus Eubacterium_R. The sequence continues at coordinate 270 of CANQZA010000107.1, forward strand.
GTCTTTATCGCACCCAGAACCGCTTCGGGATAAGTAATAATCAAATCAGAGTAAATATCTAATCTTTCCCTCTTAAATTCCTCGCTTGGTAATACGTGCATTTTTAGTATCAAATCACCATTATTGCCCTTCTCTGTGCCTTCATTACCTTGCCCTGTTAATTTGATACACTGCTCATTATACACGCCGCTCGGTATTGTGACCTCATACACGCTCATTTTCTTGTATGCGCCTATTCCTTTGCACATATTGCAACTTGCCCTTTCTTCCTTTGAACAAGAGCACTGGACCAGCTTATATATTTTTATGGTCTTATTGCACCCCAAACACGCTTCTTCAAAAGTCAAATCAAGGATATAATACAAATCTTTTCCACGTTTTGTGTTCTGAACCGTTTTTTCAGCTTTTTCAGCTTTTTGTTTTTTTTCAGAGACCTCAGCGGTGGTTGGTCTCTTAAAAATCCTTCTCTCCGCTTTTGCTTTTCTTTGTTCCTCTCGAATCTCTGTTATGGTTTTATATGCATCTACTATCTCACTAAACTTATGCGCGGCAACCGCATTTCCTTGTTGCATATCAGGATGCCACTGCTTGCACTTGGTCCTATATGCGCTCCTCAATTCCTCATCTGTAGCTCGTTTTGTTATTCCGAGTATCTCATAGCACTGTCTCTCTTTCATTCTTCTACCCTCTTGGTCATCAATCAACTATAAGTCAACTAAAAAAACATAGTATTCATGCCGATTTATTATGTTTTTTTATTATTTAGTCAGCAACGAATCAAGTAAAATCTGCCATAATTATTCGACGTATAAGTTATTTCTATCACTAACTATCACAATATCTCCCTGCTCGTCTGTCCTAAGAACCTGAGCCTCTGCATCGTGTAATTTGCTCAGAGTAGCTTCATCAGGATGCCCGTAAGAATTATTCTTTCCGCATGAAATCACGGCATATGTTGGCATTACTTCCCTCAGAAACGGATATGTTGTTGACGATTCAGAGCCATGATGTCCTACCTTGAGGACATCAGCTTTCAAATTACAGCCCGAATTGAGCAGCGTTTCTTCTTCCTCTCGTTCTGCGTCACCTGTAAAAAGGAAAGAATTATTTCCGTGGTCAATTCGAAGAACAATAGAAGTATTGTTTAAATCCTCAACATCTTCTGTAACCGGTCCTAAAAACATTACTGTAGAGTTGCCCAACGACACGGTGTCACCTTGATTTGGATGTACTATTGTCAGTCCTTGATTAGCTACTCCTTTTTGAAAATTGGTATATGCTTTCGAATCGGTTTCTGTAACCGGAGCAAATACTGTTTCTACCGTCATAGTATTCAGCGGTGCCGATAACCCACCTACATGGTCTGCATGAGCATGAGTGCAGACAAGATAATCAAGATTAGAGATACCTTCATTCTGCAGATAAGAATAAATCTTATCGCTTTGGTCAGCCGTTCCACCGTCAATCAGCATATATTGACCGTCACATTCAATGAGTGCGCCATCGCCTTGCCCTACATCAATGAAATGCGCTTCAAGAAAACTTCCGTCTTCATATACAATATCACTTTCTGTTTCTGTAGCTTTGTCTTCGGAACTTATTATTGCTGTTTCAGTCGGAAATTGTTGGTTTTCCAACGTCTCCGATACCTCTTTAATATCTTGTTTTAATTCCTCAACCGGAGAATGGCTGGTTGGAAAACTGCACCCTGATAGTATTAAAGCGGATATTAAAGCTATAAATGAGCCTTTTTTTAATTTAGATATAATATTCATTGTTTTCTCTCCCTAACTATATAATTAATCTGTCGCGTCACTATCATTATAAACGTGACAATATTGTATTTTTGCTTGTATTAATGAGATTTGCGGTCATAGTATAACCTTCCGGTATATCTGTAAAGATGCCTTCTTGCGCTTTAAACGCGAATATAACCATATATACTGTTATCCCTATACCGACTATTATTGCTATTGCTATTAAGTATACGGTTAATCTATTTTGCTTAAGTTTCACGGTTTTCCACCCCATTTTATCCTTGATAAATCTTTCGAAGTAATCTTGCCACATTTTCGTCCGAATTTATCTTATCACACCCAAGTAAGCAAGGTTCAAGTGTTTCTTTGCAATTTATCGGAGGCTCAGGACTGCACTGCAAAACTTTAGCTATAGAGCACTGGCGAAAAAACTCGTTCCAATCCCTGTCTGACATGTCAATCCTCATTGCGTATTCTCCTTTCATCTGTTTTCCTTGTCTCTAACACCCAAAACATTTAGATGTTTCTTCACAAACTCTTGCCGATGTTGTGTTGTGATACTTCGACAAGTCTGTCTGAGTTCCATAATATACCATACACCAACAACCAGAGCTGTTAGAGAAATAAGAATAACAAATATAACTTCGGCAATCATAAAACCCACCACCTTTATGCAGTTTAGCTTTTATCGTCCTTGTTTTGCTTGTAATCGCACAGCTGTGCCATAAATAACAATCCAACAGCGATAGTTGTACAAAAAATCAATATCTTTTTGACCATTTTCCCCCGCTCCTTTCTAAAATCATCTCGTCTACTCTCCAATTACCGGGTAATTTTCTTCTATATATTCACACAAACTATTATTTATTTTTATAAAATGCTGCTCAAACTTATACATGGAGTATATCGCTCCATATCGGTCTTGCAAAATATACATATGACAATCCTCTAAATTATCTACCACATACATTCCGTGAGGAAGATAATGGTTTGTTGCTCTTGCCGCTTTGGTTGCGTTGACAACGTTTAAATCTTGAAAGTCTGTTACTCCTGTCAAAGTGATACCTGTTCCTATGACCACCCCGTAGCTTTTTGCATAATACACATATTCATCTGCAAATTTCAACTGTAGTTCCATTTCAGCACTTTTTATTGCCTCAACAGTAGTAGGTATTACATGAAACACATCATCCATTTTGCTTACAGCAAATAGCAATTCTTTCTTCTTTCTGTTAAATGCCGTACATTTATCTCTTTGCTCGCACATATTGCATATCACTCCATGAATATATGAAATTTCTATTTCTATCGCCTCATTTTTTACTCGGTTAAAACTGTATTAACCTTTTAATCATATCGACCGAATGGCTTATAAACCCGTCATTGAGCGGAATACTGGCAAATCCACTGTTGTTTAGGCATGTCAGTAAGAAATATAGTATCATTACTATTATTAAGCCTTTTACTGCCCCACAAGCTAATCCTACCACTCTGTTTAGAGCTGTTCCGAACGGTAATCTCTCAAATACCGCTTCAAAGCTATTAACAACCAACCCGAATATAATCGTGCAGGTTGCAAACAGAACAATCATGACAAATATAATACCAAACTGCATAACGGTATTATCCATTAGGCTGTTGAGGTTTTGCTGCAGCACATTTGCCGGAGCGGAAAAGTCCAAATCACCAATACTCATGAAAGGGGCTAATGCGTCAATACCGCCATTAAACGTGTCCGTCCCAAGCTGTATTCCGGATATTGTAGATGAAATATATTCTGTTATTTTCTCCGCAATACCGAATTTATCAAACAACATTATCGTAATAGGTTTAGCAGTAAAGTAGGCTATGGCTGCGCTGACTGCCATTGCTATTAATCCTCCGATACTGCGAATGCCGCCTTTCGCCATTCCTATTAAAGCGTATATAAGAATTATTATTACGAAAATAGCGTCTGTGCTTATCAGATTTGTGTCTGTGAGCATAAAATCATCTCCCGCCTGAAAATATGAGTTTTCCTCTCTCGCTTGTTTTCGTACAATAAAGCAAAAAGGACACCTATACTCGTTTAAGAGTATAAATGTCCTTCATGAAATCGTACTTAATTCTAACAAGTGGAGATGAGTACACAAACAAAAGTACATCTCTCAATTTACTTCATGCTTATAATATAATATTGTAACACACTTTTATTTTTCTGTCAACCATTTTTTGACTGACAGTATCTCCTT
>CANQZA010000108.1 GCA_947628175.1 uncultured Clostridia bacterium
GTATACTTCCGTTAAGGATATACTTCAACAGGCCGCGCCGCTGATTTTTGACTTTGATTTTCCGATTTTCGATGAAGCATATAGACTTCCTTTGGAAATCAAAATTTTGCGCCACTATTATACCAGAGAGATCGGAAGCGAGACGGTAGGGCTGTGGAAGTTACGGCTGGAAGACCAGCTAAATCTCATTATGCCGTATTATAACCAGCTTTATAATTTGGAGCTTCAGAAATTCAATCCGCTTTATGACGTAGACTATACCCGAGAATATAAAGGAAACAAAAGTGAAAGCGGCACCAGCGAAAATAATATCACAGATGGCGAAACAACGAAAACTACGGAAACAGGGACGGAAACGGATAATATTACAAGGAACACCACAGAAAATCAGACAGACAATGTAGATAGAACAAACGAAAGCATTACAGACGGAACAAAAACAAACAAAGGAACAAGCAATACAGACACCACAGACACCGGAACGGTAAAAAATACAGGGTCTGTCAGCACTGCGACTACGGATGAAGGCACGGTCCAGATTAACGAAAACAATAACGGCACATTGACGCTGAACACCACGGTAAAAGATACGGGAGAAACGAGTGGGAAAAATAATGAAACTGTGGAAACCAATGGGGAACACGCGAACAATGTGAACACAACTATTTCACGGAAATTCAGCGATACCCCACAGGGTGCCATAACGGATTTGGATTCGGACAGATATTTAACAAATGCTACCCGTGAAGACAATAACGTGACTGATTCTGGAACAACACAGGCTACTACAACCAGCAACGGAACGAATGAAGGAACAAGCTCTAATACACAGACCACGACCGGGACAAACAGCAACGTTGAAACGAATGACAGTACAGAAACCCGTGATTTGAGCGGAAGCAATAAACGGACCGATGATTTGACAGAAACCCGTGATTTAAGTGGAAGCTCAAATAGAAGTGATGATTTTACGGAAACCGATAAAACCACGGTGACAGATACAGGAAGCGACAAACGAACCATTAACGGAACGACTGATGAAACGGACAATCGAACCAATGAAACAAATAAGACTACGAACATGGAAAAGAATGGTAATACAACGAATAAAGGTAACACAGAATTGACTGGGCTGGAACAGTATACCGAACATGTCATGGGTAAAATGGGCGGTATGAGTTATGCGAAAATGTTGCTGGAATTTAGAGAAACATTCATGCGCATTGATCAAATGCTCATTGATGAACTTTCAGACAATTTCATGCAACTTTGGTAAAACGTTCATATTTCATTCATAAATATATGCTATAATAAAGATAGAAAACTTTTACCTTTAGGAGGGTACTATGGATAATTATGTAAGTCCGCTTAGATATTGGTGCTTTAAGGTTCTGCCGTTGGTCTATGATGACAGTTTGAGCTATTATGAGGTAGTCAGCCGTGTAGCTCAAAAAATGAATGAAGTGGTAGACGCGATTAACGCAAACAGCGAACAGGTAGACGCGATAGATGCGGAGGTCAAGTCTTTCATTCTCAATATGACTGAAAGTTTTAATAACTTTCAACAGAGTTTGCTCACCCGTCAGGAAAATTATGAAAATAAGGTGACGGCGGAATGGAATGAATATCGCACAGAAATAACCAATAAAGAAAATGCTTTTGAAGAAAAAGTCAATAGCGATTTTCAGACTTTAAGCGCAAACCTTGAAGGGGATATTGCAAACTGGGAAGCAGATACACAGGAAGCTCTCAATGCTGACTATGAAGCAAAGAAAGACGCACTTCAAAAACAGATTGACGGATTCTTTGAACAGTACAAAAAAACTTTTGGTGTGGTGCAAAATACAGGCGAGAGCACGGAAAACGTTATGTCGCAAAATGCCGTGACACTAAATCTTTTAAATTATAAAAAAGAACTCACTGAGGAGGATGACGCCTTTAATCTCAAAACAGGTATGTATTTAGTAAGACCTACTAATTTGCCTTCTAATCCCCCGCCTATAAAAAATTCCGCATATATTATTTCATTTAATGATTCTTATATAAACATGTGCTCCGAAGTGAATGGAAAATTTCTTCATGTGAGCATAAATAAACAGCCGTGGTATACCCTTCAAACTACTGAATTACAAAACACCCCCGGAAGTAGTGAAACATCCGCAATAACGCCCAAAGGTGTTTTGGATTTTGGCCTTTTCTATAGACGCGCCCTTACTTCCGAAGATGATGCGCTTGATTCTAAATTACAACCCGGTATTTACCTTATGTCATACACTGACGCACCCACTAATATGCCTTCATATAAGGGCATGAATATGACAGGGTATATGATTTGTTTTAATGGCACTTCCCTTACACCTACAGGTACAATTACAAGCACAAATACATTCCGCCTGTTCTTTAATTTGCAAGAAAAAAGAATCGTTTTCATGAGTATCAACAACAGCGCATGGCAAGTCATTTCTGATGGATGGGACTATCATGGCGCTATTGAACATGATACGGATATACTCAATTATCAGCCCGGTATGTATGCCGTTAGCTCGTCAAATAATGTCAAAAATCTACCGGATGACTTCACAACTTCCGCCTATATCTACCTATTCCCTAATGATACAGGCGACAAAGGTGGAAGAACCGCCGCACTTCTATTCGCTGTTGGCGGTAACGTTTGGGTAATGATCAATAGAAGCTGGGTAAGACTTTTAACAACCTCTAATCTGTCTAACACTCCCGGAAGTAGTGAAACATCCGCAATAACGCCCAAAGGTGTTTTGGATTTTGGCCTTTTCTATAGACGCGCCCTTACTTCCGAAGATGATGCGCTTGATTCTAAATTACAACCCGGTATTTACCTTATGTCATACACTGACGCACCCACTAATATGCCTTCATATAAGGGCATGAATATGACAGGGTATATGATTTGTTTTAATGGCACTTCCCTTACACCTACAGGTACAATTACAAGCACAAATACATTCCGCCTGTTCTTTAATTTGCAAGAAAAAAGAATCGTTTTCATGAGTATCAACAACAGCGCATGGCAAGTCATTTCTGATGGATGGGACTATCATGGCGCTATTGAACATGATACGGATATACTCAATTATCAGCCCGGTATGTATGCCGTTAGCTCGTCAAATAATGTCAAAAATCTACCGGATGACTTCACAACTTCCGCCTATATCTACCTATTCCCTAATGATACAGGCGACAAAGGTGGAAGAACCGCCGCACTTCTATTCGCTGTTGGCGGTAACGTTTGGGTAATGATCAATAGAAGCTGGGTAAGACTTCAAATATATAATCAACTCAATGCAGATATACTAAAATATAGCGAAAATGGATATTATACTTGTCATACCAGTCTTGCAAAACCTTATAACTTTCCAAATAAAAAAATTATAGTTTTCGGGGATAGTATTTCAGTGGGACAAGGTGGCTCTGATGGTCAAACTTGGCAAAAATACATTAGTGAAATAAATGGTTTTACTTTTGAAAACCATGGCGTAGCCGGTGCGGCCTTTGGTGGGAGTGAGCAATTTAACCTTGAAAATCAAACTAACGATGTAAATTTTGATGGCACAGATATGATACTTATAGCAGGTGGAATCAATAACGCTTCATCAGTTAGCACAACAGTCATTGACAAAATAAAAACCGGAATGACTACAATGATCAATACTATCAGAGGAAAAACAGAAGCACCGATCGTATTTATAACGCCTATTAGATGCGGCGACAAAGCTTTAGCTAATAATGTACCGAAAATATCAGCTTGTATATGCAATACGGCATTAGCTAATCATTGTGGCGTTATAAACGGTTATGATTTTGCAATAACAACTGATAAATCAGACTTCTATGAAGATTTTACAGGCGGCAATAAAATTCACCCGAATAATGACGGTTACTATGCCTATGCTTTAGGTGTAATGACAGCGTTATTCTAATAGATCAATTAGCCCTTATGTGATTAAGTCATGTAAGGGTATTGTTATATAAATTAACTTTCTAAACAGCCTTTAATAATTCTAACATTTGAAAATTGAAAATGCACCAACCGACCCAAACTGCAACAGCATGCCCCAGCTGTCAAAAATCTTGCCAGTTTTTTACAGTATCATTCCAG
>CANQZA010000109.1 GCA_947628175.1 uncultured Clostridia bacterium
CCCGCAAGACCGGGACCGTAATATATTACAATCATCTGCAGCATAAGCGGCGTTCCGCGGATAATCCATACGAAAGTTTTAACAAACCATTTGAGCGGTTTGAATCTGCTCATTGAACCAAAGCTGATAATCAGACCTATCGGAAGAGCAAAAAGAAGTGTAAGTGCGAACAACTCAAGGGTTGTGCCGAATCCCTTGAAGAGATCCAGAGTTACCTGCCAAAACATAACAATATATTTCCTTTCGGATTTTTGTACAAAAACCGTGACACTGCAAGTGTGCCACGGTTTTAAATTATAATCATCAATTACGCAAGAGTCACCGAATACTTGTCAGCAAGCTTCTGAAGTGAGCCGTCCTCTTTCATCTGCGCCATAATTTCATTTACCTTTGCCGTTACATCGGAACCTTTTCTGAATGCGATTCCGTATTGCTCTTCATTAAGAGTCATAGCCTGGGTAAGGTCTGAATAGCTTGTTCCCTCGCCTGTCATTGAATTGGCCATTGTAAGATCGATGATGCAAGCGTCGGAAGAGCCTGATTCAACCTCTGTAAGGGCGTCTGACTGATATGGAACTTCCGTGTAATTGCTCATTTTATTTTCCTTCAAAACACCTTCGCCTGCCGAGCCTGCTTCCACCGCAAAATTTATATCTTTCATCTGGTCAAGGCTTGTGTATTTTGAAGCATCGTCTGCTTTCATAACAACTACCTGCGCATTTTTAACATAAGGATTTGAGTAAGAAGAATTTGCCTTTACTTCATCGGTAATTGTCATACCGTTCCATACAGCATCAAGTGATTTTGCATTAAGCTCAGTCCATTTGTTGTCCCATTCAATTTCAATGAATTCAGCCTCTACCCCAAGCTCTTTGCAAACAGCACGGGCAAATTCCGTATCAAAGCCTGTGAGAACCTTTTTCTCCTTATCCTCATAATAGTTCATCGGCTTATACTCTGTAATGCCGATAATCATTTTTCCTTTGCCCTGAATATAGGCAAGATCGCTTTCCTGCGCAGATGATGAGGCATCCTTTGTTGATAAAGTCTGTGTTTTTTCAGGAGCTTTCTTTGAACAGCCCGCAAATGCTGACGCAACAACAAATACCATAACTGCCGCAAGTAAAACGGATAACCATTTTTTCATGATTGTCTTTCCTTTCCGAATATGAAAAATTTTATTTTTTGTGTGATAACACGCTATCGCTTTGCCACGCTAAAATATCACAACAGAATTATAGCAAATATAAAATAAAAAATCAACATTTTCTCTATGCATTTCAAACGATTTGTCTTACTCACCGAATAAACCCTGTTTTTACAATTAAAAATTGAGCAAACCGCCAATTCATTCGTTACCTTTGTCATATTTTTGTTATTTTAGCTTTACCTTTTTTCTGTTTTGTGATATGTTTTCAGCATGATTAAAAGGGCAAAACTCAGAAAAGACCGAAATCTTGTTTATCCGCAAGAAGAAGAAAAAAGATAATAAAACACAAAATACTGTCCGCCCCGAAAGCAATATGCATTCAGGGCGGACAGTGTATTTAAAACATAAAAGTATTATGACAGCTTTTCAAGTTTTGCAAAATTCGCCATAATCTTTTTTGTGCCTGCCTTATCAAAGGCAATTTCCATAAGAATATCATTACCCATGGGCTTGAGCGTGAGAACCGTTCCCCTACCGAAGCTTTTATGCAACACCGTATCGCCTGCCCTGTATTGATCAGGCGGCACAGACGCCTGATTGCCGACCTGGCCGAACTGATGTGCGGCGGTACTTGATAATTTGCTTTTTGCGTGCAAATTTTCCGAACCGAATTTGTTTGAGGAAATTTTATATGTATTGGTTGAAAGATCTTCGGTAATGTTCTCAGGTATTTCACACATAAATCTTGACTGAATATTTCTTGAGGTAGTTCCGTAAAGCATTCTCTGCCGTGCGTTTACAAGATACAGTTTTTTCATTGCCCTTGTTATGCCGACATAAGCAAGTCGCCTTTCCTCCTCAAGCTCCTCCTCATTGTATAAAGCCTGATTCCCGGGGAATATTCCCTCCTCCATTCCCGGAATAAACACAATGGGAAATTCAAGCCCCTTTGCAGAATGAAGCGTCATAAGAACGACACAGTCATCATCCTCATTATAGGAATCAATATCGGAAATAAGCGCTACATCCTCCAGAAAATCAGAGAGTTCAAACTGCTCGTTATCCTCCTGATATTTGATAAACATGGATGAAAGTTCTTTAATATTATTTACCCTGTCATCATATGTTTCGGGATCTTCGTTAAGATAATCAAGGTATTTTGTCTCTTCAAGAATTTCCTGCAGTAAATCGCTGAGTGTCATACCTTCTTCAAGGCACTTCTGAAAATGCTTTATCATAGTGGTAAATGCAATAAGCCTTGATGCGCTGCGTGAGGTTTTCTGAAATTCATCTGCCCGCTCACACACCTCAAAGGCGGACATACCAAGCCCGGTTGCGATCTCCGTCACATTGGCAAACATCGTTTCCCCTATCTGTCTCTTGGGAACATTTATAATGCGCTGAAGCCGTACATTATCCGAAGGGTTATTGATAACGGCAAAATATGAAATAATATCCTTTATTTCCTTGCGGTCAAAAAAGCGATGACCGCCGATTACCTTATGGGGAATTCCGCTTTTAGTAAGCATAACCTCCAGATTTCGCGACTGTGCATTCATACGATAAAGTATTGCGTGGTCGCTCATTTTTGCGCCGTTTCTGACATTTTTAAGTATTTCGTCAACAATAAAAGCCGATTCATCCGACTCATTCATTACCGTATTCAATATGATTTTATCCCCTTTACCGGAGCGTGTGTAAAGAATTTTTCCCTTTCGTTTTTTATTGTTGGAAATAATGGCGTTTGCGCCGTCGAGAATATTTTGTGTGGAGCGATAATTTTCTTCAAGTCTTATCACAACAGCGTTTTTATACTGTTCCTCAAACGAAAGTATGTTTTCTATTGTGGCACCCCGAAAACGGTAAATACTCTGGTCGTCGTCCCCGACAACACATATATTTTTGTACTTATCCGCAAGAAGAGAGGTTAAAACATACTGCGCATGATTCGTATCCTGATATTCGTCCACCATTACATATCTGAACTGTGTCTGGTAAAAATCACGAACATCATCATTTTCACGAAGAAGCTTCACCGTGTTGAAAATCATATCGTCAAAGTCCATAGCGTCTGCTTTCATAAGCTCTTTCTGATAAAGTGCATAGCACTCGGCAATTTTGCTTTTGCGAAAATCATTTGAAGCCTGTGCCTTATACTCCTGCGGACCGATCAGACTGTCCTTTGCCATGCTTATCTGAGAAAGGATTGATTTATGATTTATCAATCTGTCCTCAATACCGAGCTGCTTCTGGCAATGCTTCATAACGCGTCTGGAATCGTCGGTATCATAAATCGTAAAATGATTGGAATAGCCTATCCTGTCACCAAAACGGCGCAGAATTCTCGCACAGCAGCTATGAAATGTGTGTGCCCATATACTGTTTGCATCGTCGCCGACGGCACGGACAAGCCTTTCCTTCAATTCGTTTGCAGCCTTGTTGGTAAAGGTTATTGCAAGCACCTGCCACGCGGCGGCAAGTCCCTCGTTAATTATATGCTCCACTCTGCTGACAAGAACAGTTGTTTTTCCCGATCCGGCACCTGCAAGTATGAGAAGCGGACCTTCGGTTGTATTGACAGCCTTTTGTTGCATTTCATTCAATGGCATAATAACACCTCATAACTGTTAAAAAGTGCTGCAGACAGATACCTGCAGCACCGTTAATTTTACAAATATACTTGTTTATTGTATTACTTTAAAAGGGTAAGCAGGATGCCCGCCGCAACGGCAGAACCGATAACGCCCGCAACGTTGGGTCCCATCGCGTGCATGAGCAGGTAGTT
>CANQZA010000110.1 GCA_947628175.1 uncultured Clostridia bacterium
AGGCGCGTTGCAGAATACAACGAGCTTTCCCGCCGCGATGCAGTTATTGTCTTTTGTAAGCATTGCGGATTCTTTTATTTTTTGCCCCATTATTTTGACCGCGTCCATATTGATTCCGGCTTTTGTTGAGCCTATATTGACCGATGAACAGATATGCTCTGTTGAGGCAAGTGCCTCAGGTATTGAATGAATCAGTTCAAAATCTCCTGCGGCGAATCCCTTTTGAACCAGTGCGCTGTAGCCGCCGATGAAATTAACGCCGATTTGTCTCGCTGCTTTTTCAAGTGCAAGTGCGTATTTTACGGGATTACCGGAGCTGATGCCTGCCATAATCGCAATCGGGGTGACACTCACTCTTTTGTTGATAATGGGAATTCCGTATTCCTTTTCAATTTGCTCTCCTGTAGTAACGAGGTTTTCAGCCTTTTTGCATATCTTATCATATATTTTGGTACAGGCTTTATCAATATCCGTGTCTGCACAGTCCAGAAGAGATATTCCCATTGTTGTAGTGCGTATATCAAGACATTCGTCTTGTATCATCCTTATCGTTTCAAGAATGTCATTTGTATTAATCAAGGATATGTCCTCCTATATTCTGTGCATAGAGTTGAATATATCTTCGTGCATTGCGTGGATTGACAGTGCGTTCTCCTCGCCGTATTTTGCAAGCTTATCGGAAAACTCATCAAAGCCTATTGTGCTGTCTGAAATATCCGCCATCATAATCATACAGAACATATCCTCCATTACCGTCTGGGATACCTCCGTAATATTAATATGGCTTTGGGAACAAATACCTGATACCTTTGCGAGAATACCAACCGTATCTTTGCCGACTACTGTTATAACTGCTCTCATAAATGTTAACCTCCGTAGCGTAGCTTTGTTTTAAAATTATAGCAGAGTCTATATTTTTTTTCAATAAAGCAATAAAATATATTTCAAATTTTTATTATTTGTGTTATTATATCCATAATGCTTTTACAAAGCGTATCTATTTTATATATCCTCATGTTCAAAAAGAAGGGAATTATTTGAAATATACGAATATAGTGGATATGCATACCCACAGCGATCACAGCTTTGACGGCAATGACTCTTGTATGGAGCTTTGCGAGAGCGCAATTCATAGCGGCGCTATGGCTATTGCTATTACAGATCACTGTGATATTGACGGGGCGGATCTCAATGTCAGAGATCTTTGCTCAAATCAGTTCTTTGAAACCTATAAGGTCAAAAATATTTTTGAGGGGGATATTCTTGTTCTTCAGGGATTGGAAATAGGGCAGGGCATTTACCGTAAAGAGGAGACCGAAAAGCTATTGAGGGATTACGATTATGATTTCATTCTCGGATCTCTGCATAATCTTGAGAATATGGAAGATTTCTATTTTCTGGATTATAAAAAATATGATGTGAATTATTTGCTGGAAAAATATTTTGAAGGACTTTTTCAACTGTGCGAATGGGGAGCCTTCGACTCTCTTGCTCATCTTACATATCCGTTGAGATATATTGTCGCAAGGGAAAAAATGAATGTGGATATCTCTGCCTTTTCGCAGATTACCGATGCGATTTTTGAGTCACTTATTAAAAATAAAAAGGCACTTGAAATAAATACATCGGGACTGTTTATGGATATAAACGATACTCTGCCTAATATAAGCTTTATCAGGAGGTTCAGGGAACTCGGCGGTAAATATATAACCATTGGTTCGGATTCGCATTATGCAAAAAAGGTGTGCAGGGGCATTGAGCAGGGAATGGATATTGCCGCAAAATGCGGATTTAAAAATATTACTATTTATGAAAAGCGCGAGCCGTTGCTTGTGCCAATAGAATGAGGTGTCATTATGGACAAATTACTTTTACTTATTGAAAAAAATCCACGGCTGAGCAATAAAGAGATTGCCGTTATGCTTGGAATAACTGAAGAGGATGTTGCGCAGAAAATACGCCTATATGAACAGAGCGGAATTATAAAAGGTTACAGAGCGATGATTGATAAGGAAAAAGCGCATGCCGAGGCAGTCACAGCCTTGATTGAGATAAGAGTTCAGCCTAAATTCGGTCACGGCTTTGATGAAATAGCCGGCAGAATATCACAGCTGGATGAGGTTGAAAGCGTATATCTCATGAGCGGCGGCTTTGACTTGTGCTGTATGGTGTCAGATAAATCGTTTCAAGAGGTTGCGATGTTTGTGGCTAACAGACTTTCACCGATTGAAGGTGTTTTATCTACCTCCACTCATTTTATGCTGAAAAAATATAAGGACCAAGGTGTATTTTTTACACAGAAAGAGTCTGATGACAGGGGGAACATTTCCTTCTAATGGACTATCAGAAATACTTAAATCCGAATCTTATAAACATCAAACCGAGTGGAATAAGAAAATTTTTCTCCATTGCCGAGGAAATGGACAATGTTATATCGCTTGGTGTAGGAGAGCCTGATTTTCTTACACCGTGGCATATCCGCCGTCAAGGTATTGCATCACTTGAAATCGGTTCAACAAGATATACGGCTAATGCAGGTTTGATTTCATTGAGAAAGGAAATCTCGTCGTTTTATCTCAGAAAATATTTTCTCAAATATAACCCAGATAATGAAATTCTTGTTACGGTGGGCGGTTCAGAGGGAATAGATATGTGCATCCGCTCTCTTGTCTGCCCGGGTGATGAGGTGCTTGTTGTTGAACCGTCTTTTGTTTGCTACAAACCGATTGTTGATATTTGCGGCGCGACAGCGGTACCGCTTGTAACAAAAAACGAAAATAACTTTAAATTGACGGCACAGGATTTGCAAGCCGCAATTACGGATAAAACAAAGCTTTTGATTCTGCCCTATCCGAATAACCCCACAGGCGCTGTTATGAGAAAAAGTGACCTTGAATCAATAGCGAAGGTAATTATTGAAAATGATCTGCTTGTGTTGTCGGATGAGATTTACAGTGAGCTTACATACGGCACAGAGGGTCATGTATCTGTTGCCTCAATAGACGGCATGAGAGAGAGAACGGTTGTAATAAACGGTTTTTCAAAGACATATTCCATGACAGGCTGGAGACTTGGCTACGCGCTCGGACCTGCTGAAATTATATCACAGATGACAAAGCTTCATCAGTACGCAATTATGTCGGCTCCTACTACAGCTCAGATTGCAGCAATTGATGCACTTAAAAACGGTGATAATGATATAGCAAAAATGCTTTCTGACTATGATATGAGAAGACGCTTTACGGTAAATGCTTTTCGCGAAATAGGACTTGACTGCTTTAATCCCGAAGGGGCGTTTTATATTTTTCCGTGTATCAAATCAACAGGGCTTTCGTCTGAAGAATTCTGCGAACAACTGATAATGAACAAAAGAGTTGCCGTTGTTCCCGGCAATGCTTTCGGCGAATGCGGAGAGGGATTTATCCGTGTATCATACTGCTACTCAATAGATAATATTAAAGAGGCCGTTCAAAGAATAGGCGAATTTGTTAAAGAACTTGGAGAAAATAATGGAAATTAAGGTAAAGGCCTATGCAAAGATAAATTTAATGCTTGATATTGTCAATAAGCGAACTGACGGTTATCACGACCTTTTTATGATAATGCAGAGTATAGGGCTTTATGATACCGTCACGGTTACACAGACAAAATCAAAAGATATAACAATAACATGCAATATTGACGATATACCGCTTGATGAGCGTAATATTGCCTATAAAGCTGCCATGGAGTTTTTTAAAGCACTCGGGCGCAGACACCGGGGCGTCAATATTGATATTGTAAAAAAAATACCGCATGCGGCGGGTCTTGCGGGAGGCAGTGCGGACGGTGCAGGCGTTCTTACAG
>CANQZA010000111.1 GCA_947628175.1 uncultured Clostridia bacterium
GCATACTGTATGCCAGAATAACAAGCCCTCTCAGGTCTTTTGTACTCGATCTTTCAATGAATTCTTTGTACGACATATCTTCATCAAATTCAAAGCCTGTTATATCTGCAATAGAATATATATTGCCGACGTACAGATCATAATAGTTTTCCATAAGCAGGTTGAAGATCGCATATATCTTTTCAAGAATTTCAGTCGCTTTTTTGCAAGGGAACGCCTTGAAATTTTTTATAAAATCTTTCCGCATTTTCTTCATTGTCGCGCATAATTCCCGTAATTCTGCAACATTTTCATGGGGCTTTTGAATTACTTGCGGACGGCTTTCCTGCTGTTTTTCTCTGTCTGTATAAATATCAATTCCGTAACCGGTATTGACGTAATAGTATTTTTTATTTTCGTCAAAATCAATAATTTCCTTTATCTTTTCAAGCTTTGAGTCGACCGAAACAGTCCTTATGAAATGATATGCGGTATAATCTGCTTGCGGAAGTTTTTCGGCAAATTCCGATAACACCTTTTCCGCATTTTCAAACCAGATCTCTTTTTCCTGCTTGCGGATCGCGCTTTCAAGCTCCATTCTGAAATTATTAGGCTTGTAATTTTCAACAAGCTTTTCCCGAACGGCAGGATCGTTTATTTGTTCAAGTTCTTCAAAATCTTCGAGCCGCATACCCTCATTGTAGGACTTTTTCACCTGCTCCATGTCGTACTGGGACATTTTCAGACGGCGGCGGATAGTGCTTTCGGAAAATCCCGTTGTTTCGGAAATGCTGCTTACCGTGTCGCCGAGGTCAAGCATAAGCTGAAAGCCTTCCGCCTGTTCCGGCTCTGTCAGATCGGCGCGCTGCATATTTTCCGCAAGCATAATGCCGACCTGCTCTTTCATTGAAAGCCCCTCCGCAATAACGCAGGGAAGAACTTCAAGCCCCGCCGCCCGTGCCGCTTCGTAACGCCTGTGTCCTATCAGAATACGATAATATCCGTCAAGCTGTTTTGGTTCGCTTGGATTTGCAGGAAACCACGGAACAACAGTCAGATTCTGCATAATACCGTTTTTGCGGATAGAGTCCGCAAGCTCGGAAATGTCCCCAACGTCCTTGCGTGGGTTTTTCGGGTGCGGTTCAAGATGTCCTATGGGAATGTATGTAATGGTTTTGTTTGGATTCTCGGCAGCGGCAGGCGGTTCAGTCTGATCCGTAAGTCCGAAAATCTCCTTGTAATTTTCAAGAATGAAATCGACAAATTGTTTATACGAAAGCTCAGTTATTACGTTTTCCCGATCAAAATCGTCCGAATACAAAATTTCTATGTTGTCGGAGTAGAATTCGATGTCATAATCCTTTTCACCGATCGTAATATCAAAGTTGTCGTAAATGTTATCGTTATAGCTAACCCACTTAAGCACATCTTCCCCGCGGTTTTCCTTGCAGAGGTTTATAAGTTCCTGCTTTTTTTCCTGATCGGTAATTGTTTTGCGGAGAATACCGACAAGCAGGTCGTGATGTTGTCCGATGGAAATTTTTTCGTTCTGTTCCGCAGGAATTTCATTCTGAGAAATAAAAATTTCCTTATGTTCGGAGATAAAACGCGCCGCTTGGTTCCATGTCATCACAAGCGATGTGTCCTTGCTCCCGTAAATAGCGCTGTCGAATCTGATCGTTAAACTTCCAGAACGGCTTTCATAGTATTTCGGAGACGGAGCAAGATCATTATCCGGCAAGCTTCCGCCTTGAAAATACGCCCCGTGTAGTCCCTCTAAGAAATCTGCGAGAGCCGTAAGCGGTTTGCTTGGTTCAATATACCTTTCGAGGATCTCCTCGCGTTCCCCGGCAGTTGATCTCACAAGCTGTGAAAAAACAAGTATCAGCTGCGATGTTAATTCTGTCATTGAAGCAGCGTATTTCATTTCTGCCCGCCCTCCTTATCTTCTTCTTGCACGAAATACAATGTCGGTTCACATAGTTCCGTGAAAGTATCACAAACACTTTGCCCTGTAGCACTAAGCGCGTTGTACATTGAGTCGGCAAGAATTTTGAAAGCTGCTGCCATAAGTGTGTTTTCCAATCTGGTTGTAGGATTATTTGCATATAAAGCCGTACGGCAGATCTCTTCCGCTCTTTCAACCACGGCTTGGGCAAATTGATCGACAAATTGACCACTGTCCTCTGCTGTTGCATAACGTTTATATTCTTCCAGAAATCGCTTCTGTTTTTCAGTCATTTTCAGCACCTCCGACATTCATTCAACCCACATTCTTTGTGGGAGATCCTCAACGATCTTTTCAAAACGTCTTTCAAAATCTTCCGGATTCTGACCTGTGTATTCCTCATACAGCTTATCGATCGCCGATCGTTTTTTATCAAGTATCGCACCTTTGTAGTCGAGTTCGTCAACGATCGCCGCCAGACAGTCATGCGCCGTTTTTATGTCCCAGAAAAGTGCAAGCAGTTTGATGGATTTACAGAATACATCAATCAAATTTTTCTTTGTCATTTTCATAAGTCGCTCACATGCTTCTTCCTGCGCAAGACTGCTTTCAAATTCATTAAGGATCTGAAAGTAATCATATTCTTCGGAATCATATCCTTGGGTTTTATACAGTTCTCCAAGAGCACTGACTATTATGTCATTAAAAATATCCTCATCAACATATTGATCCTGACTTTCAATCGCTTCCGCAAGGTCGTATGCCCCGCAGGAAAGATCATCAAACAAGTCTTTGTATTCGTAATAATATTCCGATTCGCCCTCAGTGTCATAGCCATACATATCGCCGTTTTCACCGACTTCCCACAGCCATGACATTATTTCGGAAAGGTTCAGATCTTCGATAAGGGCTCTTTTCCATAAAGGCATTTCAGAGCATTTCATTGTCCGCACCTCCGAACTGTTCTATAAAATTTTCAATGTCGTCGATCCTTTTCTGCAAATATTGAATGTTCCTTTTGTCCTCATCAATATATTCCTGCAGCGTAAAAATCTCCTCGTTAAGTGCGTCCATGACCGCCTGCGGAATTTTTCTCTTGACATTTTCCGCATTTTCTGATATACTATCAGTATGATCCTTTGATGTGGGATTTGTTGAGCTTGTGTCGGTTGCCGCCGGTGCAGGCTCGTTTTTTATGACGTTTACTGCCATGTTGTTTTCCTCCTCATTTTTTGAAATATTCTGCTTTTCGGGAACGTTTATGAATACGTTCATCTTCTGCATCTTCCTCGGAAATACCCGTCATACACAGGGTAATATTTTCGACTATCTGGAACGTCAGAGCAGCCACCGCCGCTCCAAGCAGCCACGGGGAAATTATTATCCACATAGATTTTCACGTCCTTTCATGCGCTCATTTTAAGCCTTTTGGCTTTTCTCTTTATCCCCGCATCGGGCGGGAAGTAATCAAAAATTTCCTCTCGCGGTATCTGGAGATAGTCCATAACAATGTATATCTCGTCAATGTTCCAAGACAGCTTATGGTTAAGTCTGTTGGATATGTAGGTCTTGCTGACATTAAGGTAATTCGCAAGCATTTCGCCGGTTATGTCCATTTCGGTCATTTTCCCGCGAAGTTTTGAGTATGGTCTCATAGATGTTCACCTGCCTTTCTTTTGAACTTTTTCAACGTAGTTATCCCAAAGACAAACTTTGGTTTTAGGATTGCTTTCTGAC
>CANQZA010000112.1 GCA_947628175.1 uncultured Clostridia bacterium
TTACCTCCGTTATTTTTAAGATATTTGTCCTGTGCGGCAATATATTTATTCGCTGTTCTCTCATTGCCACGATACACTAAAGCGATATGCATTGTTGCGTTCTTTTCATATGAGGCAAGTTTGACAGCCTGTTTTACACTGACAAGCACTGTAACGGTTGCCGGCAAATCAAAAGTACCGTCCTCATTCGGCTGAACTTCGTTTTCATCAACACCGCCCGAGGTGGTTGTTGTGATGACCTTTACATATTTAAGTTCGGGAGGAACTGTCGTGTTCTTGTCCTTTTCGGTAACATAGATGCTTACAATATCTCCGTTTTGAAGCTTACCCGAAAGACCGCCTGCAAAAGAAGCGACTGTTATACTCATTGCAACTTTATCTTTGCCGAGTGACACAAGAACATTATCGGACGAGTTTGCGTTGTCTGCAAACTTTGCTACCGTTGCTATATCGCCTTTATATAAATCGGAGTTGGCATATTTGCCGACTATCTCTTTTTTATCCTTGATTGCTTTTTCAGGCATGCCTGATTTGGACATTTCAATAACTGAAAGATTATCTTCTGTTATCTTTGTCCCTTTGGCAATATCCTTTGAAAAGACAACAACTTGCGTCTTACCTTCCGTCATTTTATTGACAAGCGGAGATATACCGAAGGTAATGGCTACCGCTAAAATGATACAGACGATTCCTATTACTGTTCTGTTTTTCATGTACTGATTCCTCCTTTAAATTAAATATCCAACCAAAAATCCTGCTGAAAGATACGGGATCAACGGCAATGTTTTATCTTCGGATTTCTTTACCTTATTGCGTATCAGCGTGCCGATTATGGCTAAAAACAGTCCGGTTATAAGGCCAAACAAACCTTTCGCCGCTCCGAGTATAAAGAAACAGGCAGGAATGAACTTAACATCTGCGCCGCCAATTTTGTTGTTTGATATTATCGCAATAATAAACATCAACGCAAAGGATATTGCAAATGCCATGGCTCGGCTGAACAAGACCGTTGGTGAAACATTGATAAAACCTATAATCAAAAGCATGATCGGAACATAATCTTCAACCTTTCGCTCTTTAATATCGCAAACGCTTGCAAAAAGAAATATATTGAGAAGTAATGTTGCTTTCAAAAGTTCAAATGTAAAGCCGAATTTCAGTACAAACAGAAAAGATGTGCACACACTTAGAGCGATACATATTTTATTGAATTTGCTCTTCTTTTCATACTGTGGTGTTCTTGTTAGGACTGCCTTTGACATCAGTCCAACGCAAAGCATATATACCAATAATGCCAGGAAAGCAGGGATAAATATTGCAGCTAAAATACTGTTAATCACAGTCATAAGTCTATCACCTCGTTTTCAAAAAAGAGGCGGAGCAAAGTTGCCCCGCCATAGTTGTTAATCATAGTAAGAATTTATCATCTTTTATCAGCCGCCGTTATAGCTAAAGAGGTCATTGACCTTTTCGGTGACTTTTGGCATGATGGTTGTGTTGAACAGGGCATAAAGGAGTCCGAGAAGAAGCGCCCCGATTACTACGGCGATAAGGATTTTGACACCTGTATCAACATATGCTTCCGCCTTTGTGCCGTCAAGAACTGCGTGTGCTTTTGTAGTCATATCCGTCTGAACCGCTGTGAATGAATTTTTTACCTTTGAAACTGCGTTTTTGAAAAATGATTTTACTCTATTAAACATATTGATTTACCTCCAAAATTTAATTTACATTTTTGATTTGATTAGCCTGCGTAGTTAAAAAGCCCATTGACTTTTTCAGTAACCTTGGGCATGATGGTTGAATTGAACAGTGCGTAAAGACCGGCCATAAGAAGTGCACCGATAACAACAGCGATGAGAATCTTTACACCGGTGTCAACATACGCTTCTGCGACTGTACCGTCGAGAACCTCATGTGCTTTTACTGCGACAACGGTCTGTGCAGTATTGAACGAATTTTTTACCTTTGAAACTGCATTTCTGCAAAATGATTTAACCTTATTGAACATATATTTTTCCTCCGTCTTTCAATTATTGATTTCTGCAATCTTCTGATCATATGCCGCAAATACAGCTTTCTGAATTGCGATACGGCTTTCTGAAACAATGGGATGACACACATCTCTGCGCTTTTCTTCACCGTCTTTGTTTTAAAGCCTTTACTCGGCATTGAGATAAAACGCTTACCGTCCTTGATAACAACGCCTACACCGTGAATGACGAACTCATCATCAAAAACGACATCTGCGTAGCCTACCGTGTTTTTGCTTCCGTCAAGAAGCTGTTTAATTTCTGCTTTGATTCTCATAAGAATTTAGTCCTTTCGTACTTAAAATAAATTTGATGAAATGAAAAAAGAGCACGCATTTTTATCGTGCCTGCTCTCTCTTTTTCTGTCTGTATTTGTTATAAAAATCCAACGCTCTGAGTACATAGTCGCAATGCTTATCAGGCGGTATCGACTTAGGAATAAGCTGTCCTATACGGCTGTCACGGAAAGGCGATTTCTCACGCTGATTCGGTTTTTCTTCGCACATAATCGTATCGACAACTTCTCTTGTAAGTCTGCCTTCGTTGAAAGCTTTTCTCATGCGTATGGTTTGGTCGTGTGACGGAGTACAGTCGTTAGCACCCATTGCATCAAACAACTGTTTTTGCGATTTTTCTGGAAGATACGAGATTTCTACAGCCGGACGCATGGCGATCTGACCGTCATCGACAAGGTTGAGGATTTCGGGAACAAGTGAGTTAAGGCGAATATATCTGTATACCTGTGCTTGACTATCTCCCGTTTCCTCTTTAAGTAAAGAAGCTGATTTTATACCCTTTAACTTGTTATCCATTGGAGAACAAGTTAAATCCGTCCTTTTACCTTGTCTTTTCATTGCTTCTAATCTCATCTTGTACGCCTTCGCCTTCTCCGATGGTAATATTTGTTCTCTTTGGAGATTAGAATCAACCATTGCAAGTATCGCCTCATCTCTTGAAAATTCCTTAACTCTTGCAGGAATTTTCTCTATGCCTGCAAGTTCAAAGGCTCTTTTTCGTCTGTGTCCTGATACCATTTCATAACCATCCTCAACAGGTCTGACAAGAACAGGCTGAATTAAACCTCGTTCCTTGATGCTATCGACAAGTTCAAGCATACTTTCATCATCTCTGACCTGATACGGGTGGTCGGGGAAATCACGGATTTTTGATAACGGTATCTCCGTCACGGTTTCTTTTGATTTATTGCTCAAAACTTTACCTCCATAATTGAAGTTAATTTATTAAGCAATACTGTTTACTAAGTGAAGCCTGATAGAAACATTGTACTTTTTCCTCCTCAAATAAAATATGCCGTTGCTTTTTAGGCAACGGCTATGTAACGACTTCAATTTTGAGCATAAAAAAAGGCCGAAGTTTCTAAGAAATCTTCTTAAAAAATTCGGTCTGAATTATGTATATATTTAATTGTTGTTGGTTCAAATCCTGACAGTCCGTGAAAATAGCCAAATTGTTGCCATGGAAAGTAAGACTCAAAATCAGCCTTAAAAACACTAAAAAGTCCTTGATTTACAAGGACTTTTAAGCATTGTTGCCATATTGGCAACGATAGATGGCGCCTCAAACAGGACTCGAACCTGTGACAC
>CANQZA010000113.1 GCA_947628175.1 uncultured Clostridia bacterium
TTAAATCTCCTGATTGACAAGATAGTTGTGAGTGATAGGGTCAAAGAGGGTAAGTCTTTCACTCAGACTATCACAGTGTATTACCGCTTTGTGGGTTGTGTGTGAACAAAGTTTCGCTACCCAACGCACGCGGTCACTGGTTCAAGTCCAGTCGGGGGAGCCACTGAAAACTCCCATTGCGCAAAGCGCAATGGGAGTTTTCAATATACAGTGTATAGTGGATAGTCTACAAGTTGTACAGTTGTTATATTATAATGACAGTTTTTGGGAAAGGAGTTTTGAAATGTTATGAGTATTTTGGGACGAAAAGAAATAGCTGCGTTAAAGGCAGAACTTGCTGAAAAAGAGAGAGAACTCGACAGCATTAAAGAGTTGCTTGCTGATGTTAAAGGTAAAACCGAACAAAATAATAGCGAGCGTTGCTGTAATAAATTTAGGGCGAATTTGATACGAAATAAGAATTTAGTCGCAAGCATATATGTTCGTAAAGATTTTATGTCTGAAAATGAGTGTATATTATACAAGCTTCTTTGCGAAGTTTCCGCTTCTGACAAGTTGAAAGAATACAGTTTAAATGTTTTTGCACAGGTTCGTTTGGCAGATATCGTTAAACTTTGGGAAAATACTCTTGATGAATTTCAAAACAATATAAACTTTTCTTCAAATGGTGAGATGAAAACAAATCATAACAAGAAAAAAGTGTACTCTGAAATGGAAGCGTCAGGGTTAAATGATGAAATTAGTTATAAACAGACGTTTTTATATCCGCTTTTGAGATCTCACGTTGATTTTTTAATATGCCGTCCTTTGAATAAAATCTTGACCCCTTTGATGGTGATTGAACTCTTTGGTGAAGAACATTTTGATAACAAAAATAAAAAGCTGCAAAGCAATGATGAATTTAAGAAATCATTATTTGAAGCTATAAAAGTTAGCTTTGATAACAGTATGACAAATGAAGCAATTAAAGAAGCGTTAAAAAATGAGCATAAGTTGAACGCGCTTAAATCTGAGCTGGAAGGAAAAATACTTGACGCTATTCGTGACGACGATGAACATATCAGCAAAATCACTTGTGATTAAAATAAATTATAATTAAAAACCGTAATTTTCAAATAATTAAAGTTTTTTGGCATATTGCTGTGTTTTGATTTTGCGCTTGAAATCGGGACATATTGAAAACTAAGAGTTATCCGCAAGGATAAATTAACCATACAAAATAACATATCCGGGCGCTTTCGGGCTGAAAGCGTCCATCTTTTTTCGTGCAAGATTTGTGCAGTTTTTTGCAGTTAATTTCGGATTAATCTCAAAAAAACACAAGACTTGCTTGAGAAAAGAGGTAAATTATGTCAACAGTATTCAGAGTTGAAAAGACCGGAAATTTTACGGTCATGTCCAATATACACCTTAAAGACAGGCGGCTCTCGTTCAGGGCGAAAGGGCTGCTGGCTGTTATTCTGAGCCTGCCGCCCGAATGGGATTATACGATAACGGGGCTTGCGCACATTGCCGCGGACGGCGTTGACAGCGTGAGAGCAGCTGTGCGCGAGTTGGAAAATTGCGGCTATATTACCCGCCGACAGCTCCGTGATGAACGCGGCCGTATGTCGCAAAACGAATATTGCGTTTATGAAAATCCCGAACAAAACCCCGATCATTTCTGCGAAGCTCCGGATAATTCAGATAGCTGCAATAATACAAAACAAAACCCCGAATATTCCAAGTCCGAGCAAAATGCGAACAATATTTTTTTGCGCGAATCGTCAGCGGCTGAACCGTCAGAGGAAATTCCGTCAACGGTAAAACCCACAGCGTCTACCTTTAATAAATTAAATAAAAAAGAATTAAATACTGATAAATCAATTCACTCATCTTCCCGCGCTTCGCGCGGATTGGCGAAGGAAATGAAGGATTTTAAAAAAGAAAATAATTTTTTTGTTAGTGAAAATTATAAGCGAGAAGAATGCTTGAAAACACTTCGCAAGAATATAGAGTACGACAGCTTTCCCGAAAAAGAAAAGGTCAATGAGTTTGTCGGAATTATGGCTGATACGATTTGCTCAACGAGGGGAGCAGTGCGCGTGAATGGCGTGGAATTGCCGACCGAGCAGGTCAAAAAGCGCTTTTTTGAACTCAGGAAAGCACATATCGAACACGTACTTACTGCACTTGAAAACAACACCGGTCATGTGCGCAATATTCGCGCCTATCTCATTACTGCGCTCTATAATGCGCCATCAGTGATTTGCAGCGTGCCCGTGACGATTCGCAGTTCCATGCCGAACAACCCTTCGAGCGAAAAAGCCGCACCGACCTCAAATTCATCTTTCGACATTGAGGACGTTTTCGCGCATATAAAGGCGCGGTATAAAAATTGCTCGGAAAGCGGGTAACGTTTCCCCGAAGCTGTACGGGATTTTTGCTGTAAGTTGGTCGGAAATTGGTCGGCAAATTTTGTTGATCGAGCAAATTATTTTGCGGGGCAGCATTGTTTTAAATAAAAAATTTGTTATCTTCTTGGCATTCTGTTACCGTTCCATAAAATCATCCGCCAGATCATACGCGTGCATCTCCGACGCGCCAAGCCTGTTGAGCAAATTTACAAATTTCTCCACTTCGCTTTTGTGAGTTGAAATATCGTTTATTTCTATTGTTTCAGCTCCTATGCCATAGGTTTTTATTGACTTTCCGTTCAGGTCAATTTCTTTTTCAATTATTCTCCACATTTTTTCCTCACTAAAATTTTTTCCGACAATAATTTTTCTGCCGCTGTTTACAATTATATCACTTCGAGATACAATATACCAGAAACAAAAGTTCCGTTTTCGCTATATCTTGATTTTTTCCCCTTGTCGTTCTGAGAAACAATTAAATATAGCATTTAAAAATGCTTTTCATATTGTCAAACAAATGACGATTTTTAAAACCGATACATATTTTAAAAATATTGTATTGACAAATAGAATATAAAAGAGTTATAATGTTATAAAGGTTTATTGTCAACGCGGATAAAAAACTGTCTGCGGGAATCGTCCGATTTATTTTTTTGAGAGGTGGAGTGGTTATGAAAACTGCTGTCAGGCATTTTCGTGATAAGGCGATATCTGTATTGACAGCCTTCGCGCTTTTGATCTCTGCGTTTTCCGCGTTTTCGCTGAACTTCAGAGCAAGTGCGGAAGAATATGTCGAAATGGAAATCGAAGATTATCACCTTTGGTATCAACCCAAAAGTGGTGAAGATTTTATCGACATCGGCTCGACCGAAGATATTATCACCGTAAAAGACGGCGATAGGGTAAAGTTTTATCTGAAATGGCTCATACCGAACAATCTTGAAAATTATGATCTACAGACCGAGATAAATTCCCACGGCATAAAGTTTGAGATACCTGCCGACGGAACGCTCTATTATGAGGGCGAAGCTATCGGTACATATGAGGTAAAGACCGACACGGACGGAAAGACCTATTTCCGCGCTTCCCTCTACAAAGATAAAGTTAAGGACAAGTCCAACATAAGCGGCGGTCTTATTATTGACGGCGTTGTTGCGCTTGACAGTGACGGAACTGTCGAAAACGGCTCTGAAAAGCAGCTCGGATATGG
>CANQZA010000114.1 GCA_947628175.1 uncultured Clostridia bacterium
ATTTGTAAATTCACAGTAGTAACCGCACCGTCCGTATATTCTCTGGAACAGTTTAACGACTACCGCAAAACCCGTCAAGCCGAATTCCGCTTCAATAAGTGCAAATTTATCGTCAAGCTGACAATCTAAAGGAAAATATGGTATTCCTTTAGTCATTCGCCGCTGCCTCCTGTTTCGGATTTTATCAGATCGTTAAGAGAAGCCGATTCCCTGACTGCACCGAACCATTCAATTATTTTTGTTTCACCTGCACTAATGGAATTATATATTCCTCCGTATTCGATAAGATCATCTTTTGTCATTGTTTCAATGCCCCTGCCAAGGCGTTCTTCGATCTGTTCCTGAGTGACACCGAATTTCTGGAATAATACGACCATTTTTTTGATACGGTCAACAAGCGGTACATCACTTTCTCCATTAAGAGTTTCTTTACAGGTATTTATAGCCGCTTCAACCAAATCACACGGAAGAATAGCAAGTATCCTGCTTCTTAATCTGCGCGCGCCCATATTGGCGTTGTTTTCGTAAATGTCCCTGTATGATGTCAGCGGTTTTGAAACAAGCATTTTTGTCTTGTTGTCCCGTACCTCGCGGATATGCGGAACAACAAAGTTCTGAGTAGAGATCGTATTGGTTTCGGTATCCCACGCATATGCCTGCATTTCGCTTTTATCCGCATCCTGTGAAAGTTCTTTTATCCCGTAATCAATATGCCCCCAGCAGCGTGCAAGTTCTTGTGCAAATTTTATTGTAACACCTGTTACGGTCTGTCCTGCTCTCGGATATGAAAAGAATGCCTGTTCCGCAAAACTTTTTCTCTTGCAAGCTTCTATGACTCTTGCAAATGCCTTTATTTCGTCACGTGGAAATTCCTGCGCTATCAGCAGTTTGCTTTTGGCTTCGGATACGGCACGCATCGATTCTATTGCCACCGTGCCATAATTGATACTTGCTGTCTGTTCCTGACCGTTGTCCTGCAAATTGATTTCATTAATATCCATTTAAAAAGTCGACCTCCTTTGCAAGCCATAAAGGCAAGCCCAATGTGTTGATCTCATTATTTTCGCCGTTATATCCATACCAGTTCCCGCTTTTCCTGCATCTGCTGTAAACGTTCATAAGCCGGCAGAATTCTTCTTTTCCGTGCCTGATAAAATATTCATCTGCCTGCATTATATTGATGCAGTACGGCGGTTCTTTTTCAATGGCAATAAAGGCAAAATCGCAATCACCAAGATTTTTTCCTACGCCCTCACAGTACATCGCCGCCTGAATGTGGTATCCGTAGTTTATAGCCGATCTCATAAACGTTTCCGTTTCTGCTTTTACGGTAGTTTTTATATCGGTTATAACATTTCTGCCGCCGATCCGTGAAATACAATCGACTCTGCATTTGCATTTTTCACCTGTCATATCATCATTCCAGAAGAATTCCTTTTCATGTTCACCGTTAAGCAGGATTTTTGCGGCATGGCATTTGTTGATTTTTTCAGCCATTTCCCATATGATCTCCGAATCTTCGGCTGTAATTATTATTTTGTTTTTGTTGCCGCTGCAAAACGCTTGCCATGCGTCCTTTCCTGCTTTGGTTCGTCTGTCGGTAGCGGGCGCCGTTACAAAATTATCCTTGAAAATATCCGGCTGCAATACAGCCATATGCAGTGCCTGACCGAATATCATTGCAGGTGTAGGTTCCTGCGGATTATCGAGCCGATATTTGAATTTTTCCGGATTTTCAAGCAATTTTACAAGCTGTGAATGACTTATGCCTTCCGCTGCTCTATATTCCGTGTCTGTCATGGTCTTACCTCACCTTGTTGCCCGAATAATACTCTTTCAGGAATCTACTGAAAAGCTCATCATTTTCAAGCAGGAATTCACTTACCGGATCGGTTTCTTTAATTATTCCGTCAGGCATTACCTTTTCTGTAAGGCAATTTTCGCAGTAATATTTTCCGTATGATCTTCCGTGTGCAATTCCCGACTCAAAGTAATACAGATCTTCCGAACCTCCGCAATTTTCGCAGCTGTCCTGCGGTGTGCATCGTGAACATTCGGAACAATCGGAAAGACATTCACTGTCATGGTCATATAAACACGATCTATACATTATTTTTCCTCCGTTCATTTAATTTTTTAATATACGTCCGGAATAACCCGACCGCCTTTTCCGTGCCGAGAATATCATTTATAAATATCTCCGATTGTTCCCGCCGCCAGCCGAACAGCTTTTTTGAAATATGCTTGTCCGGCGGAAGCGGAAGAACGGTATTCCCCGATATTTCCGGAACAGTCAGCGCAGGTATGTCAAATTTAATCGAAGATATATCCCGCATATAAAGGCGGCAAAGGAAACTCCATGCGTATTTCTCAAATTCCACTCGCTGAACATCACCGACAGGGGAATACATATCTATAATTTTCACGTATTCCGAAAGCATTCCGCCGATAACGGCATTGTCCGCGTTCAGCTGATAATAATTGTATTTCCCGTGTGGATTTGTGAAAAGCTCACGCCGGTGCTGTACGCGTTCGGAATAAGTCATTGGCTGTCACCTTTAACATACAGCCTGTGTGTACCGTCCAGAACAGCCCGCTCCTCATCGGAAATTACATACCCGCATATTTCAAGAAATTCGTAATGCAGTCTGAGTTCGCTGACTGTTCTTTCCCGATATTCCGCCGTAAAATTGTCATAAGGCAGAAGCACTCGCGGGAGCATACCGTATGCCATAAGAACAAGCGCCCGCAGGTCTTTTATACCGTTTTCATTAACAATATCTTCTGCCGATATATAACTGCCTTCCGGAATTTTAAGATCTGTCATGTTGGCAATGTCGTATATATTTGCCTTTCCCGTATCATTGTAATTCATTATCAGCAAGTTAAATATCGCATATATCTTTTCAAGAATTTCAGTCGCCTTTTTGCAGGGAAACGCTTTGAAATTCTTTATAAAATCTTTACGCATTTTCTCCATTGTCGCGCATAATTCCCGTAATTCTGCAACATTTTCGTGCGGTTTCCGAAAGACCTGCTCACGGCTTTCCTGCTGTTTTTCTCTGTCTGTATAAATATTAATTCCGTAACCGGTATTGACATAATAGTATTTTTTATTTTCGTCAAAATTAATAATTTCCTTTATATTTCCAAGATTTGAGCCGATAACGGTTTTCACAAATTGATATGCGGTATAATCCGCTTTCGTAAGTTTTTCGGCAAATTCCGAAAGCACCTTTTCCGCACTTTCAAGCCAAATTTCTTTTTCCTGCTTGTGGAGCGCGCTTTCAAGCTCCATTCTGAAATTATTCGGTTTGTAATTTTCAACGAGCTTTTCCCGAACGGCAGGATCGTTTATTTTTTCGAGCGCTTCAAAATCTTCAAGCCGCATACCCTCGTTGTAAGACTTTTTCACCTGTTCCATGTCGTATTGAGACATTTTCAGACGGCGGCGGATAGTGCTTTCGGAAAATCCCGTTGTTT
>CANQZA010000115.1 GCA_947628175.1 uncultured Clostridia bacterium
CAGCAGGACGATTTCGTAGCTGCTTAAAGCGATAAAGCTGGCAACGATGCCGTTTGATCCAAAAAGAAGCAAGCCTATTATATACTTAAAATAAGGACGTTTCATTGAGATGCCTTCCCGACGAATAAAGTTCCTACCCGATTTCCTTTTATGGCCTCATAAAGGGAATCCGGTTTTTTGCCATTTGTGACTATAACATCTACACCGTTGGATGTAGCCAGTCCGGCCGCTTGCAGTTTTGTTTTCATGCCGCCCGTTCCTCGCCTTGAGCCTGCACCGCCTGCAAGAGAATATACGCTTTCATCTATTTTTTCAATTCTTTCAATTAGCTTTGCATCGGGATGCAGGCGTGGATCGCTGTCATAAAAGCCGTTTATATCTGACAAGATAATCAGCATTTTGGCTTTGCACAAAACAGCGACCACCGCAGATAACATATCGTTATCGCCAAACAGACGCTCCTCTGATTCGATTTCGGGGTAGCTCACGGAATCATTTTCATTAACCACAGGTATGACACCCATTTCGAGCAAAGAGTTAAATGTGTTTATGAGATTATCTTTCTTTTCTTCCTGCTCTATATCATCTGCGTTAAGCAAAATTTGAGCGATCGTTTTATCGTAGTCTCCGAAAAACTTATCATATAAGAACATAATACTGCATTGACCTACCGCAGCCGCCGCCTGCTTCATCCACATACTTGTCGGTTTTGTTTTCATGTTCAGTTTATTTGTGGCAACGGCAATCGCTCCCGAAGATACCAAAATTACTTCAAATCCCATATTCTGAATATCGGACAGAGTGCGGGCAAGTCTGTCAAATGTCCGCAAATCACTTTTCCCAATTTCGTTTGTAAGGGTGGATGTTCCCACTTTTACAACGATTCTATTATGATATAAACCCATATCACATCTCTATTACGTCGGGACTGATGCCAGCATTTGTCAACAGCTTATGTGTAATATCTTCCGTTTTCACTTTCATATATCCAGTCATTGTTCCGTCACTGCAACCATAGTATTCTTCATCAAGGACATCCTTGTCAAACACAATCTTTACACCGGCTGCCGTATCCAAAAGGCTGCTAAAAGCAGTCGCGGCACCGATTTTTGTTCCAAGCATTGATTCCATTAAGTCGGCGGGAGCAAATGAAACACGGGCAACATGAAGCGCCGTGCTGAACTCCTTAGAACGGAAAGGCTTATCTCCGCAGGTAATGAACAGATAAAACTCTGTTTGCTGTCGATTACAGAGAAAAAGCGTTTTAACCATTTTCATATCCAGCTTTTCATTTATGGCAATGCAATCCTCCATCGTGATGACCTCATCGGTATCAACACGCTCATACGGTATTTGTAGTTTTGCAAGTATTTCATAGACCCTTTCTTGCAACGTATTTTTGAATTGTACTGGTACAGTTTTTTTAATTTCACTGACAGTTATCACTACAAATTGCCTCACAGTCTTGATTTTGTTTCGATAGTATTGTATCATAGGGCTGTAAATTTGAAAAACGGATTTATCAAATGATTTACATTTGGAAAGCAGATGATTAGATGGAAATGAACTTACAGAAATATTTATCCTTTGTGAAAACGGCAGAATGCGGCAGTTTTACAAAAGCGGCTGATCTACTGAACTACTCACAGTCCAGTATCAGTAGAATGATAGGTGATCTTGAAAGAGAATGGAAAGTAGCTCTCCTTGAACGGAGTGTTGGCGGCGTAAGATTAACTTCGGACGGGATGAAACTGCTGCCGTATGCAAAAAGCGTTGTCGCCGAATTTGAGAAACTGCAAATAGAAATAGACGAACTGAACGGACTGCAATCGGGGCTGATCCGCATCGGAACCTTTTCCAGCGTGGCAACACATCGGCTGCCGAATATCATCAAAGTATTTCAACAGGACTATCCGAATATCGACTATGAATTGTTGCTCGGAGATTATACGGAAATCGAGGAATGGGTTTTAGAAGGACGGGTAGACTGCGGTTTTCTTCGTCTGCCTACTCATCCCGAACTGGAAACTGTTTTTTTGGAGCAGGATAAGCTGATGGCGATTATTCCGGAAAACCATCGTCTTGCTGACTGTGAGAAATTTCCCGTCACTGCGTTGTGCGATGAACCATTTATGCTGCTTGAAAAAGGGGCAAAGGCAGAGATTTCCGAAATATTTGAAAGGTGCGGTTTGGCACCGAAAGTTCATTTTACCACTTGGGACGATTATGCCATTATGTCCATGGTGGAAAGCGGGCTCGGTATCAGTATCCTGCCACAGCTCATTTTGAAACGGATTCCTTATAAAATCATTGCAAAAGAATTGGATGTTCCCGCCTATCGTAATATAGGACTTGCTCTTAGAAGTAAAAAAACTGCTTCACTTGCAGTAAAACGGTTTTTGGACTACTTGCAATACCGTTAAATAAGGACTATGGATTAACCACGCTGCCCATTTCTGTCAAACATATGTGACGCTAACATTCCCACTTGACTTTTTATTTTTTCAAAAACGACGTTCTTCAACAGGAGAACGTCGTTTTTTACTTCAGTTAAGGTTGTCGGTATTTTTGCTGTCGTTGCAGGAGTTGTGATCGGTAGTATCAGTCCTTTTCTCCCGAAAAAAACATAATTGTCGGCAATTTAACTCCAGTTAAGTTTCACCGGATAAGATGTTCTCAAAGGAAAGGAGAATGGACTATGGACTTTCGACATGAATGGAAAATAGAAATCAATACAGCAGATCTCCTGGCACTGCGCAGCCGACTGCGCGTTCTTATGGAATCGGATGAACATACCATAAACGGCAGGTATCTCATTCGCAGTCTGTACTTTGACACGCCGGAAGACCGGGCGTTGCGGGAGAAGATTGATGGCGTGAACCGGCGGGAAAAATTCCGTATCCGCTATTACAACGGCGACACCGGCTTTTTGAGTTTGGAGAAAAAGAGCAAGCTGAACGGCTTATGTAACAAACAGTCTGTGCAGCTTACGGCAAAACAGGTGCAGTCGATTCTAAACGATGAAACCCTGTGGACACCGCAGAACTCGCCACCGCTTGTGCAGGAACTCATTTATAAGATGAAAACGGAAGGATTGAAACCAAAGGTTGTCGTGGACTATATCCGGGAGCCTTTTGTATACCGACCGGGCAATGTCCGAGTCACCTTCGATTACGGAATCCGCACCGGTCTGCGGTGTACCGATTTTCTAAACCCAGGGCTTGTGACGGTTCCGGCAGGCAAAGCCCCGGTTTTAATGGAAGTGAAGTGGGACGCCTTCCTCCCGGACGTGATCCGGGACGCTGTTCAGATGACCGGCCGCAGGGCGTCCGCCTTTTCAAAATACGCTCAGTGCCGTATTTACGGCTAATCTACGCAGAAAGGAATCAAAACTATGACATTCAGTGATATTTTCAAATCCA
>CANQZA010000116.1 GCA_947628175.1 uncultured Clostridia bacterium
TTCTTCCTCTTCGAGTACTCTCTCTCGAATCTCTCGGGTTCCTTCGTCGTTGTTTAATTTTCAAGGTCCTTGATTATCCCGCCGCTCTTGTTGCGACTTGTAAATAATATCAAATCCCATTCCATTTGTCAACAACTTTTTTCAAAAAAGTTGGACTTTTTTGAAATTTCGCATATTCGACAGAATGTTGAAAAATTCTTGATTTTTTTTATTTATATTTTCCATATATTCAGGATGCATTTTAAGTAAGATGTAATGGAGTCTTGAATTTATATTTCATATTTGATATAATTGTTAATCAGTATCAGACAAAAGAGAGGGGTTGATATTTTGCCAATCAGAATTGATAATGAATTGCCTGCAAAACAGAGTCTTGAAATAGAGAATATTTTTGTGATGAGCAATATGCGCGCGGATACGCAGGATATCAGACCGCTTAAAATCATTATTCTCAATCTGATGCCGACAAAGCTTGAGACCGAAACACAGCTTTTAAGACTTCTCAGCAACTCGCCGCTTCAGATAGATATTGAGTTTCTTCAGGTCAAAAGTCATGTTTCTAAAAATGTTTCCAGAAATCACATGGAAAAATTCTACAAGGTATTTGATAATGTAAAGTCAAACAAATATGACGGAATGATAATTACGGGAGCGCCTGTTGAGCATCTTGCATTTGAAGAGGTTGACTACTGGCAGGAACTTTGTACAATTATGGAATGGAGCAAAACGAATGTTTACAGCACTTTCCATATTTGCTGGGGCGCACAGGCCGGATTATACTATCACTACGGCATAAAAAAATATAAAATGCCAAAAAAGATTTTTGGTGTTTTCCCGCACAGATGTCTTGATGTAACACATCCTCTTATGAGAGGACTTGACGACGAATATTTTGTTCCCCACTCAAGAAATACGGACATCAGTATGAACGACATTGCGCAGGTCAAGCAGCTTCAGGTTTTATCCTACAGCTCAATGGCGGGAGTACATATTGTTTCGGATATGGATTGCAGGCAGTTTTTTATAACAGGTCACAGCGAATATGACCGTGACACGCTTGCAAAGGAATATTTCAGAGACAAAGCAAAGGGAATTGACATTGATATTCCGTACAATTATTTTCCCAATGATGATGAACGGCTTGTTCCGATTATGAACTGGAAAAGCAGCGCAAGCCTGATATTTTCAAACTGGCTAAATTACTTTGTTTATCAAAAGACTCCTTATGATTTGAACAATCTTTAATATCTGTTATTATATACATGAAAAAAGCGAGAGGACATACAATCCTCTCGCTTTTTCATATGCTTATTTCTTTGTTGTAACGGACTTCGTTTTGCTCCAGGAAGAATAAAGCTTTGTATTCTTTCCGTTTACCTTAACTGTTTTGTAAGTGCGGATTCTGACATAATACTTTTTCTTTGCCTTGAGCTTTGAGATTGTTTTTGAGGTCGTCTTGTTCTTGGATACCGTTACAGTCTTTGCGGATTTGAATTTGCTGCTTGTACTGTACTGGATCTGATAACCGGAAGCCTTTACCTTCTTCCACTTAATTGTAATCTGTCTGCTTTTTTTTGATTTGAGTGAAGAAACAGAAGTATTCACATTGTATTTTGTTGTTATAGTGGAAGCAAAAGACCACTTTGAGTATACTTTTTTACTTCCTAACTTTCCATCATTCGGTTCGTTATGATAAGAACGCACTCTGAACTTATACGCCTTAGCAGCAGATAAGCCTGAAACAGTACAACTGTTTTTATTTTTATTAATGGTTTTAATGGTACACCACTTATTTTTTTTATATTGCTGTACCTGATAACCGTCTTCATCTAATTCCTTCGGCCAAGTAAGCTTGATGCTGTTTGCCGTTGTTGAAACAGCCTTTGGCATCATTTTTTCAACCTTTGTTGAAACAGAGGAATACTGCCTATTATAATTATGAAACAATACTAAATAACAGACATCATTCTTGTTCATAGATATATTTATGGAATACTTTTTGCTTTTTCTCTGAGCATCATCCCAATCGCAATCCATTATTCCGGTATCATACTTATCACTGCCAAACTGCACTAACGACAGCGAACCTTTTCCGCTTCCTTTTACCGTAACATTATAAACGCCTGACTTCGGTGCTTTAAATTTATAACAGACATATTTATAACTATCATATTCTTTTTTTCCGTTCAAATAATAGTATACTTTATATTCCTGATATTCTTTGGCCTTTTTTGTATCAGCCTTATTTAATGAAATGGTTGAATTTACTTTTAGAGGATAGCTGTCCATATTTCCCCATGCCGAGGCATAAACTGCCGTACCGGGTACAAATATACATCCTGCTAAAAGAATAAGCGGTAAAATCAACGATATAATTTTTTTCATTTTCTTTCTCCTATACTATACATTATTTTTTCGTGGTAACGGACCTCGTTTTGCTCCAAGAAGAATAAAGCTTTGTATTCTTTCCGTTTACCTTAACTGTTTTATAGGTACGAATACGAACATAATACTTTTTCTTTGCCTTGAGCTTTGAGATTGTTTTTGAGGTCGTCTTGTTCTTCGATATCGTTACCGTTTTTGCGGATTTAAACTTACTGCTTGTACTGTACTGGATCTGATATCCCGTTGTCTGTGTTGTCAGCTTCTTCCACTTAACGGTAAATTTCTTCTTCCCCGCCGTCAGCTTGCTGAGGCTTGTTGCCTTTGGTTTAATCGTAAAGGTCTTTTTTACCGTTCCGCTGTAATTTCCTTTGAATTTAATCGTTACAGTATATTTGCCGACATTCTTTCTGCCCTTT
>CANQZA010000117.1 GCA_947628175.1 uncultured Clostridia bacterium
GGTGCTTGAAAAGCAGCTTTCCGATGTATATGAAGAGATTGATATGGTGACTACACCGGACGGAAAACCTGTTGCAATGGTTCACTGTAATAACTGCTGCACCGATCTGGATTATTGGGTAAATCTTTTTGCGGAGTTTTCAGCTATGAGCAACAGTCCGCTTACAAAACCGCAGATCTATGATATGCTTTATAATGCCGCTCTTGACGGTGACAGTGACTGCGGAGGTATAGTTACATATAATTATTTTTCCGGGGAGCCTGTTGCGGGACTTCAGGATGGCAGACCTCTCCTTACACGGACTCAAAACTGTGATTTCAGTCTTTCTAACTTTATGAGGGCGCAGATTTATTCAACAATGGCGGCGCTTAAAATAGGAATGGAAATCCTTGAAAAGGAGAAGGTTAAAATTGACTGCCTTATGGGGCACGGAGGATTGTTCAAAACACCGTATGTAGGACAGAGACTTATGGCCGGCGCACTGAACTCTCCTGTCGCTGTAATGGAAACAGCCGGAGAAGGTGGTGCGTGGGGAATAGCTGTTCTTGCACGCTACACGGCTGATAATACATCTCAGACGCTTGAGGATTATCTAAGTGAAAAAGTTTTCAGTAAATACAAGAGTACATCGGTTGAACCCGATAAAGTAGATTCTGATGGTTTTGCAGAATATATGAAAGTATATAAGTCAGGTCTTGCCGTTGAAAAGTCGGCCGCTGAAAATATTTAACGAGCAATCGTCTGTGAAAAAAGCCATAAAATTTGCATGCGGCACAAGTTTGAGCCGGTTGTAATCATCGTTAATGCCTTATCAGGCTACAGTAAGGCTTAATGACTTTATATAAACTTTTGTAGCCTGAAAGGCTATGGTGATTATTATGTCTATTAAAAATTACGAATTTTGGTTTGTTGTCGGAACACAGCATTTATACGGTGAGGAAATTTTTGCCGATATTAATGCCCACGCTTCGGAAATGTGCGATGCGTGGTCAAAAAAGCTTTGCTGTAAAGTTATTGCAAAGCCTTGCGTAAAAACTTCATCTGAAATCCTGCAGGTTATGCAGGAGGCAAATCACACGCCTGCCTGTGCCGGTGTAATCACATGGATGCACACATTTTCTCCTTCAAAGATGTGGATAGCCGGTTTAAATGAGCTTAACAAACCGTATCTTCATGTGAATACTCAATATAATCGTGACATCCCTTGGAGCAAAATTGACATGGACTTTATGAACCTGAATCAATCGGCTCACGGCGATAGAGAGCACGGATATATCGGTGCTCGAATGAGAAAAAAAGTAAAGGTTGTTGCCGGTTACTGGAAGGATGAGGAATTTACTAAAAAAATCGATATCTGGATGAGAGCCGCTGTCGGCGCCGCGGAGTCAAGAAAACTGAGAGTTTTGCGTATATCCGATAACATGCGTAATGTTGCGGTTACAGACGGAGATAAAATAGAAGCGCAGATTAAACTCGGTTGGCAGGTTGACCATTACGGGGTTGGCGATATAATTAAGCTGGTCAATGAAGTGACGAATGATGAAATTGACAAGCAGATGGCAGAGTATGCATCAATCTATGATATGGATACAGATAATATAGATGCAGTGAGATATCAGGCCAGAGAAGAAGTCGCAATCAAAAAATTTCTTGTTGACAACGGCTTTGGAGCTTTCCACACCAATTTTGAGGATTTACAGGAATTAAAGCAGCTTC
This sequence comes from uncultured Clostridia bacterium, assembly GCA_947628175.1. Classification (GTDB taxonomy): domain Bacteria; phylum Bacillota; class Clostridia; order Oscillospirales; family Acutalibacteraceae; genus Eubacterium_R. The sequence continues at coordinate 1,717 of CANQZA010000117.1, forward strand.
CGGGTCTTGCAGCGCAGGATTTAATGCGTCAGGGCTTTGGATTCGGTGCTGAGGGCGACTGGAAAGTTGCCGCAATGACAAGGGTTATGAAGCTTATGGCAGAAGGGCTTGACGGCGGTACTGCGTTTATGGAGGATTATACCTATCACTTTGAGCCCGGCAATGAAATGCTTCTTGGTTCTCATATGCTTGAGGTTTGTCCGACTATTGCATCAGATAAGCCTAAAATTCAGGTTCATCCGCTCGGAATAGGGGATAGAGAGGATCCCGCAAGGCTTGTTTTCAAGGCGCAGACAGGAAACGCTATTGTTGTTACTCTTGTTGATATGGGTGACAGGCTCAGAATGATTGTAAATGATGTAGAATGCAAGGAGCAGGTTAATGATATGCCGAATCTTCCTGTTGCAGGCGTTTTGTGGAAACCTTTGCCCTGCCTTCAGACCTCTGCAGAGGCATGGATTTATGCAGGCGGTGCGCACCATTCCGTGCTTTCATATACACTTAACAGTGAGCATATGCGTGACTTTGCTGAGATTATGGGTATTGAGTTTATTCATATTAATAAGGATACTGAAATCAATTCATTCAAAAAAGAGTTGTTCTATAATGATGTCGCATATAAATTGGGAATGTAATAGACATCATTAAATCAGCTACGAAAGGTATGTTATTTTATGTTGGAAGAGCTCAAGCAAAAAGTGTTTGAAGCCAATCTGCTTCTTGTCAAATATGGTCTCGTGGTTCTTACCTGGGGCAATGTTTCGGGTATTGACAGAGAAAAGGGATATTTTGTAATAAAACCGTCAGGTGTTCCATATGATGATATGAAAGCGTCTGACATGGTCGTTATGGATTTACACGGTAATAAAATCGAGGGTGATATGAACCCTTCGTCCGATACTCCGACGCATCTTGTGCTTTACAGAAATTTTCCCGATATTGGCGGTGTTGTTCATACACATTCTTCATGGGCATGTGCGTGGGCGCAGGCAGGCAGAGATAT
>CANQZA010000118.1 GCA_947628175.1 uncultured Clostridia bacterium
GCATTCCTTCTCTGCCCAACCTGATGGTTGCAAGCCGTAGCCGGAATATAAGGCTGATGCCGGTTCTTCAGAGCAACGCCCAGCTTGTTGATGTTTACGGTAAGAGCAAGGCGGAAACGATAAATTCCTGCATCGGCATTACGATCGGCTTTTCAACAAACAGCTGGGAAACACTTACCGAGTGGGCGCAGCGCTGCGGAGAAAAACAGATCGAGAACAATGGACATATTGTTAAAGAACAGCTTATCACAGCGTCACAGCTTGCAGCTATGCCTACGGGTACGGCATTGGTCATGGTAGATAGTCAATACAAGTTTATCGCGCATCTTCCTTTTTACGACGAGATGTATGACAATTCCGACTGGGAAGCGCCTCAGTATCCGCCGGTTACAAGCAGAAAGCAGTTCAAATCTTTCGACTTTGAATCGATGGTAAAAGACATCCTGAAGAAGCAGATGGAATCAACTCTCTCCGGTATGTCATTTGACAGAAAGCCTTATGAAATGCCTATGAGATTTCCATTCCCGACAGGGACACTATCTGATAGATCATTGGACATCTCCGATCTGGTTTCAAGGATTGATGCTAAAATCGCCGAACTCGAAGCCGAAGAGAAAGCAGAACAGAAAAAACAGGAAGCAGAGAAGAAACATCATGTGATTATCATCAAAGGTCAAAACAACCAGGACGAAATTGCGCGAACAATTGCTGCCGCAACAGGAGAAAGCCTTGAAAATGCGGCGAAAAGGCTAACTCATTTTCCGGTCGATATTGCCTTTAGTACCAAAAGAGCAGCCGTGAAATTTGCCAAGGATGTTACTATTGCCGGCGGAAGGGCAATCATTAAAACATCATAACGAGGTGATACGAGATGTATCCGGTTCTTAAAGAAGGAGTATCTATCGGAACTTTTAAGTATAATGGTTCCGATACCGTCCACTATTATATTGCAAACGCTAATGGGGAGAAATTTGAAATCGACAACAGACTGTTGGATGCCCTTCTGCAGGCAGATGGTACCCGACCTTTGGATCTGCCGGATAATGGGAAACAAATACTTCCAAAACTTAAAAAGCACGGACTGGTTCAGACATCCAGATTCGTTCACCATAACGGGATATTTAATCGCTTTATTCTGTTCCCCGTAGGAAACAAAATGCAAACCGGCGGATCGTTTTTCAAGGCAATAAATGCTGCGCTTCCTGCGGCGTCAATACTTATATTTGCATTGGGCGTATTCTTAATGGTATCGAAAGGCGAATGCGGCGGGTATAGTTTTAATTTGTGGCTTTATTGCGGCCTCATTGTCTTATCCATTGTTTTTCATGAGTTGGGTCATTTGATTGCGGGACTGTCATATGGTTACAAAATCAGCGATATCGGGATTCTTCTTCTCGGCATGATACCTATTGGGGCATATGTAGCTCACGAGTATAAAAAGGATGCAACCAAATCCGAAAAAATACAGTTTGCGTTGTCCGGAGTTGAGATGAATCTACTCATTGCCGGAATCTGTCTCTTATTAGTTATGTTGTATTATCAGTGGTCGTTGACTTTGATCTCCGTCGCAAATGTCAACGTCGCCCTCGCCGGTATAAACCTTTTGCCTGCTTCGGGATTTGACGGCGAATATGCACTGAGCGCGATATGTGGAGCAGACAATATCGGCGAGCTATCAAAAAAATGTTTATTTAACAAAAAGTGCCGTCATAAGCTTCTCCGTTCCGGTTTGAAAGGATACGCTTGCATTTGCGTTTTCTCCATTACATTGATTTCAAAGGCTATTCTGGGTGCTTATTGGACTCGATATAGTATCGATTCTCTTCAATGTCTTCTGTTATTTTCAGGTGTGAAAAAGGCCGGAGATAAGGATTTGGCAAATGTCAAAACTCCCATATGCAAAGCATTCGGGAGTTTTAAAGAGGGACACATTTTTCTTTCCATTGCGTTTTTAGAAGTAAGAGATCAGAGGTAAGAATTTAAATCCTTACCTCTTATTTCATTTATACAAAATCAAAGATCATCAACAAATCAAACGACGCCCTTCCGTGCTTCAATAAGCTGTTGACAAAGAGGTCTTCTTGTGCTATAATCGTATTAAGCATAGATTTTCGTTTTAGAATTTTTTTACTAATGAAAGGAAGTAACGACCATGAAAATTAAATCTATTGCGGCGGCATTGGCGGCGGCGCTTATGTTGTCGGCTTGCGCGGAAACAAAAAACGAATTTGATATAAACTGGGATATCAGTGGAGATTACTTAACATTATTTTCTGCTCAATATGAGGTTTTTGAAACTCCTAATGAACTTGCAGACATGGCGGATATGGTTTTTATCGGAAAAGTCAAGTCTTTATCGTTTGAAATACTTGACCAGCATACAGGACTTCCTCCGACAGAACAAACAGAGGAAAGGGATAAAAAGTTGTATACAAATTATACGGTCGAAGTTCTGACATCGTATAAAGGCGGCGCTTCGGGCACTTTTACTTTTAAAGAATACGGCGGAGTAAGAGACAGGTATATTGACGAGCAGATCATCGCGCTTACGAAAGTCAAAGAACAGCCGACCATAAGCGATATTCCTGTTTGCGAATATGAAAATTATATACTCGAAGAAGGACATACATATTTGTTTTCACTTGATAAGCTCGACAGCGGTTTCTTTTGTTTATTGAATCCCGACAAACAAAGCGCTT
>CANQZA010000119.1 GCA_947628175.1 uncultured Clostridia bacterium
TCCAAGGGAAAAACTACCGATGCGCTCAAAGGTCTTATGAAACTTGCGCCGAAGAGCGCAACTATCTTAAGGAATAATGAAGAAATAAGCATTCCTGTTCAACAGGTAAAAAAAGGGGATATTTTTGCAGTAAGACCGGGTGAGAGCATACCTGTTGACGGAATAATAACACAAGGCAGCAGCGCTGTTGACGAATCAGCCCTGACAGGCGAAAGCATACCTGTTGACAAATCGGTAGGTGACAATGTATCCGCAGCAACCGTAAATCAGTCCGGCTTTATAAAATGCGAAGCAACAAGAGTCGGAGAAGACACCACTCTGTCACAAATCATTAAAATGGTAAGTGACGCTGCCGCAACAAAAGCACCCATTGCCAAAATTGCCGACAAGGTATCCGGTATATTTGTGCCGACCGTAATTGTGATTGCGCTGATTACTGTAGCTATATGGCTCATTGTCGGTCAAAGCTTCGGATACGCACTCTCAAGAGGAATCTCCGTACTTGTAATAAGCTGTCCGTGCGCATTGGGGCTTGCAACGCCGGTTGCGATAATGGTGGGCAACGGTGCCGGTGCACGGCACGGTATTCTTACAAAAACAGCGGTAGCCCTTGAACAGGCAGGCAAAACACAAATCATTGCTCTTGATAAAACCGGAACAATAACTGCCGGTAAGCCTGTGGTTACGGATATCATTGCATACGGTACCATAACGGAAACCCAGCTACTTGAATACGCATATTCTATTGAAAAAATGAGTGAGCACCCGCTTGCAAACGCAATAGTGGAAAAGGCAAAAGAATTAAAAATAAATTCCCTTGATGTTGAAAACTTTGAGGCACTTGCAGGCAGCGGGCTTTCCGCCGAATTAGACGGCAGTACCCTTCTCGCGGGAAATATGAAATTTATAAAACAAAAAACAGACATTCCCGATGATATGATAAGCAAAGCGGAACAGCTTGCGGATTCAGGAAAAACACCGTTGTTTTTTTGCTATGCAGGTAAATTTTCAGGAATTATAGCTGTAGCCGATGTAATCAAGCAGGACAGTCCGAAAGCAATAAAAGAACTTCGCAATATGGGAATACATGTTGTTATGCTTACGGGCGACAACGAAAAAACAGCACACGCCGTCGCAAAGCAGGCCGGGGTTGATGAGGTTATAGCGGGAGTTATGCCTGACGGCAAGGAGAGTGTTATATGTGGATTGAAAAAGCAGGGAAAGGTGGCCATGGTTGGAGACGGAATAAACGACGCCCCCGCCCTTACGCAGGCCGATATAGGCATTGCGATCGGTGCGGGAACAGATATTGCCATTGACGCGGCTGATATTGTACTGATGAACAGCAGGCTCAGCGATGTTCCCGCAGCGATAAGGCTGAGCAGAGCAACGCTAAAAAATATTTACCAAAATCTGTTTTGGGCATTTTTCTATAACAGTATCGGCATACCTCTTGCGGCAGGATTATGGATTCCCGTTTTCGGCTGGACGCTTAATCCGATGTTTGCCGCAGCGGCAATGAGTCTTTCCAGCTTTTGTGTAGTATCCAACGCGCTGCGATTAAATCTTTTTGATATGCACAGCGCAAAAAAAGATAAAAAAATCAAATCAAAAAAAAGAATCAAAGGAGAGAAAAAAAGTATGAAAAAAACAATCAAAATTGAGGGTATGATGTGCCCTCACTGTGAGGCAACAGTAAAAAGCACACTGGAGTCATTCAGGGAAGTATCATCAGCGCAGGTAAGTCACGAAAGCGGTACGGCAGTGCTCACATTAAATGCTGATATCAGTGATGATGTTATCAAAAAAGCCATCGAAGATAAGGGATACAAAGTGCTTTAAACCATTATGAAATAAACACCTCGGCACAAAAAGAACTTTTTAAATTCGGAACAAACAAAAAAATAGAAACCTGAAATAGAAACGGATTCAATGTTGATAACCGCATCAGCACTGAATCCGTTAAATTTATTCATCAATATGATACAATGGAATTTTTTGATTTATCCCCAAGGAAACGGGGGTATCATTCTCGTCACTTGGCATCCTCTATCGGTTTTTCATGAATTTCTTTCCTTTTTATGCCTCTGTGCTTAATAAATCTTTTATGCTGTTTTTTGTTGATTCATCTATCTCATCGTCTGACAAAACGGCATTCGCTACTTGAATAAAACTGCGCGTCTTTATTTCCGAATAAAAATATTCTCCACCGATTTTTATGTAGCCCCTTGCCGACACCTCTTTGTCATAATCAACTTTCGGGATGGATATGAACACTAAATTAAATAATATGTTGTCCCCGTTGTTGAGCTTGGCTATCGCGGTCTTTTTCTTTATTCCGGGCGTGTTTATGTCAAAGTTTTCGGACGCGTCGTATGAATAAAGGAATCCGTACTCCTCTATGTTCGGATTTTCTTTTCCCCTATAATCAAAGCCGAATCTTAATCCCGCGTCGTTCACCCTTATACTTCCTCCCTTTGCCTCAACTTCTCCCAGTAAAGGAATATCGTTTTGATTTGCGAAAGCTTCCATAGAACTGTTTGCGGGAGTACAAACAGTTAAATCATTGCAATCTTTAAAGGTATTAACGGCAAAGGAAATATCATCGGCGGTAGTTTTAACAAGTTTTAGATTTTTACAGCCGTAAAACGCGTGGTTATCTATTTCCGTTAATGTTCCGAGCTTTGCTGTTTC
>CANQZA010000120.1 GCA_947628175.1 uncultured Clostridia bacterium
GCTCAAATCCGGGCTCCACAAACGGGAAAAATCCCGGGCGAAGCCTTACCTTAATATCTCTTTTAAATACTTCCGAAAGCATTGTTTTCATGAAGTAGATAAGATTTGAAATTGAGATATTCTTATCCACCATAACGCCCTCCATCTGAAAGAAGGTATTTTCGTGACAGGCATCTGTTGCCTCATTTCTGAAACATCTACCCGGGAAAATCGCCTTAATCGGAACACCGTCGTTAATAAGCGCATCTTTGTATTTTTTATATATAGCATTCTGGGCAGCCGAAGTCTGAGATTTTAAAAGCTGACCGTTTTCAAGATAATAGGTATCCTGCATATCTCTTGCAGGATGGTGTTTTGGGATATTGAGAGATTCAAAGCATTCATAGTCTGTTACTACCTCGCTGTAATCCTCAACAGTAAAACCCATTGACTTGAATATCCTCTCACATTCACGCCCCACAAGAGTAATCGGATGATAGGAACCTCTTTCAAGCGACGCGGGTACTGAAAGATCAAATTCAGGTATACTGTTTATTTCATGCTGAATTTCTTTTTCCTTGAGCTGTTTTGTCTTATCCGCAATTTTTTCGGCAACAATATTCTTGAGTTCATTTACTTTCTGACCAAATACCTTTTTTTCTTCATTAGAAAGTTCTTTCATTCCCTTGAGCAGGTCAGTTACACTTCCCTTTTTTCCGAGATAGGAAATTCTGACACCTTCAAGGTCCGACAAATTTTCAATCTTATCAAGCTCGACTTCAAATTTTGCTTTCAGATTAACAATTTTCTCGTCCATATTTACCCTCCGACAGTGATTATAAAATAAAAAAACCGCCCCGATATATGAGGCGGAAAATTCCGTGGTACCACTCAAATTGCAGCAATATTATTGCTGCCGCTCTACTGCCTTAACGCGGCAATACGCCCTGCTTAGTTGCTCGCAGGAAGCTCACGGGCTGAAATTCAATTATTATCGGCTGTATGCTTGCACCAGACGCATACTCTCTAAAAAAACAATAATAATCTACTTACACCCGATCACAGCTTTTTATTGCAATAATTATAAACCAGATATCGCGCATAAGTCAAGAGTTTTAATAATATAAATTATATATGTTAAAAAAGGTATTGTAATTTTGCTTACTTTTGTATATAATTAATGTGTAATGCTTTAAATGGAGGTGGCTTTACCGTGATTGATAAAACAATGACTTTTCGAATTGGTGATGAGCATGAGGATGTTATGAGAGAAACTCTGACAGAGGTTTTTGATGCCCTTCAGGAAAAAGGATATAATCCTATTAATCAGATTGTCGGATATATCCTCTCAGAGGATCCTACTTATATCACCACGCACAATAACGCCAGAAGCCTTATCAGACGGATTGACAGAGATGAACTTTTAGCTGCGATGGTAAAGTCTTATCTCGATTAATTTAAAATGAAGGAGGGTTATCTTTGGCAGATAAAAAACAGGAAAATTTACTTGAATACAAAGGTAAGCCTTTGGTAAGATGCGGCAAAACCATTTATTACGGAAGCATGGAAGAGCCATATGTAATCTGCCTTAATGTTCAGAGCAATACGGAAATTAAGGATTTGCAGGTGTCAGAAAAAGTTGTTATACAGCTTTTAAGCACGGACCCGGATGTATCACCAAAGGAAAAAATAATTAAAAAAAGTGAAAAGGAAGGACTTTTTAACGCCCTTGATTTAGGCGCGGTATGGCTTGAAAGAGCGCTGAAAAAAGACTAAACAAAACGGGGCTGCCTCACTAAAAATTATGAGGCAGCCCCGTTTTTATCATTTTATGTATTTTTAAAATCAATATGGTAATCCGTATCCCTGAAGGAAAGGGATTTGAGGGAATTATCATCATTCTGTATCAAAATGAAATTACCCATAGCAACACGGCCCTCGTATTTAAACCCGCCGTCTATTTTTTTTATGCTTATATCGGGAGTATTATCTATATAGTCAATCACTTCATATACCGCTATTGCGGGATTTGTTTTTTCAAAATTTTTGCCGTCTATATTATATTCAAATCCTGAGTAGTCAAAGTCAAGTGTATCGCCGTTATAGCTCATCACCATACCCTTGGCTGCTGTAGATAAAACAGTGACCGTGACAACATTTTCCTTTGAACAGACTTTGCAGTCATATGAAAAATCACCCGAGACAACTGTTACCTCTTGCTCAAAATCAGCAGGCTTTATCGGAGTATAATCCTTCACCTGACAGCCTGCAAAAAGCATAAAAATTAAAATGAACGGCAACGCCCTTTTCATAAAATCAGTCCTACTTTTCAAATTCGGACATCAAAGCACCTAAAAGGTCGAGCATATCCTCAACAGTCATACCCCTTTGAGAAATCTCACGCGCAGTAATATCACCGCAAAGACCGTGTATATACACTGCCGCCTTCGCAGCGTCAAGCGCAGACAACCCCTGTGCGGCAAATGCACCTATCATACCGGAAAGCATATCACCTGTTGCGCCCATTGCCATTCCGGGATTGCCTGTCATATTGAAGAAAAGCTCTTTACCGTCTGTGATGATTGTGTTTGCGCCTTTTAAGACAACAATAACATCATTTTCCTTTGCAAATGCTGTGGCAATCTCCGCCCTGTTCTGCTGAACATACGG
>CANQZA010000121.1 GCA_947628175.1 uncultured Clostridia bacterium
GTTCAGAGGAATTTATTACAGAGCATCCTGATCTCACAAAGGCACTTCTCAAATCAGTTCAGGCTACATATGAAAAGATAGATTCAGATCATGATGCATTCTTTGCTTATATTGCAGAAACAACAGGTTCAGATACAACAAGTCTTGAAGAGACCTGGGATTTAAGAAATTATGCAATTACAGATTTTACAGATTACGATCTGAATGCAATGCAGGATTTGCTTAACTGGATGCAGGATAACGAGCTTATTTCAAATACTGACTTTACATCAGATGAACTTTATAATCTTGATATTATAAAGAGTTTATAATGACAGGAGTTTTTTATAATGGCACAGGATGCAAATTGGCGTGAAAAAGAGCCGAGTCTGAAGGATATAATAAAAGCATATCCCAACTTGCCGGTAACTTTTATTACAAAGGTTGACGTGCAACGCAGAGGAATAATATATACAGATGCAGCGAAAAAGCTGATTAATCCTGAAATTTATCAGATTCAGACAGAGGGAAGTCAAAACCTTGGTATGTCAATTGCCGCCGATACAATTCCTGTAGGTCTCACTCTGAATGACGGTTCGTCACTTATGTCAGGCTTTGACTATGACTTTAAAAGAGCACATCGTGATCCGTATATTATAGATGTTATTAACGGTAAACCGTTTCTTACAGATAACGGCGAGGTGTTAGAAGAAGTTCAATACTGGGAAAAACCTGATTTTTACGATAAAAAGGCATCAAACGGTCAATCTATGACGCAGTACGCAACAGCCCGTCCGCAGAGACTTGATATAACTCTAAACGCATATTGTCATTTCTGGGATAATCCCGGAGAAGGCTGTAAATACTGTCCGTTGTCGCCTAACTTCAAACGCAGCGGAGAAACAAAAGAACGTCAAGATATCAAATATATTGCCGAAACTGTTAGGGAGGCTTTGAAGCAAAAGGGAAGATTTTCTTCAATAATGCTTTCGGGAGGCTCAGTACTCAGCGGAAAGGAACTGCTTGATGATGAACTTGAAGGATACATTGAATTGCTAAAGATGATTGGTGAGAATTTTGAAAGTGACAGACGTTTTCCAAGTCAGCTGATTTCCACTGCTTTTAATGAGCGTCAGCTTGAACGCTTGTATAACGAAACAGGCATTATGACCTATACTGCCGATATTGAAGTTCTTGATGAAGAAAAGTTTAATTGGATTTGTGCAGGAAAAGCAAATCATATAGGCTTCAAGGAGTGGAAACGCAGACTTTATGTCGCTGCTGATATTTTCGGCAGAGGTAATGTAAACTCAGGATGTGTTCTCGGTTGTGAACTGGCCGCTCCAAAAGGTTTTAAAACTGAAAATGAAGCATATTCTGTTGTGACTGAAACCTGTGAAGAGCTTGCTGCGAATGGTGTAGGTTTAAGTGTAAATATCTGGAGAGCAGCATCAGGTTCAGTTTTTGCAAGACAGAAAACACCTACCCTTGAATACTTTATCAAAGTGTTAAATAAATTTGATGAGATCAATAGAAAATATAAACTTGGCAGATACATAGACGACTACCGCCGCTGCGGTATGCATCCGGGCAATGATCTTTTGAGAATATAGGAGGATAAAAATGTCAGTTGAATTAAATGAATATATAATTAACGCTATCAATAATCCTGAGTCTTTAAAAGTTCTTGCAACAAATGACAAAAACGGAATTCCGCATATTGCATTTAAAGGCTCTTTGCATTATAATGTATCTGAAAATTACATAGAGCATTATGAAATTCTTGAAAGCTCGCAGACGAACAGTAATCTCGTATACAGCATTTGGTTTGAAAAAACAGTTGCCGTTAATGTACTTACCCCTGATAAAAAAAGCTATCAAATCAAAGGACGTCCTGTAAAGAGTATAACCTCTGGAAGATATTTTGAGAGCGTGTACAACAGTCTGAGAAAGGACGGCAGAGATATTGACCTTGGTGCGATCTGGTTAATTGAACCTGTTGAGATTAAAGAAGAAACTTTTGAAGTCAGAGTTGCACAGGATGAGGCGGCATACCCCATTCTGAAACATGTAGACAGACTTCTGAAAAAGTAAATTTATATAATTTAGTAAGTGCTGTATCCTCGCAAGGTAGTTGTGAGGGTACAGCTCGTTGCATTATTAAAACAAAGGGGGAAGTATATGAGAATATCAGCAAAGGGAAGATACGCTGTTGCCACTGTTACATATATTGCAAAAAGACAGGAAGAGGCTCAGCTTATAACAGCGATCAAGGTTGCAAATGATTTGGGAATTTCAAAGTTGTACCTTGAACAGGTCTTTTCGATTCTGAAAAAATCAAAAATACTATCGTCAGTCAAGGGCTCGTCGGGAGGCTATAAGCTTGCAAAAGCGGCTGAGGATATATCTGCATATGATATTTTGTATTCGACAGAGTTGGGATTGTTTGAGGAAACAGAACAGACCTTATCAAAGGAAGCTGCATACATTGATAAGGCTATATCGGTAACTGTTTGGAATAAACTTGATGCTGAAACCGAAAGGCTTTTAAAGCAAATATCAATCCGTGATATATTAAACAAAACAATATAAATTAAAAATCCAAATCCTCTATATAGCCCGTATTTTCAAGGCTTTTCGCCTGTCAAATGTCCAAATCTTATGTATTT